>CAXTJZ010000171.1:0-8621 GCA_964244695.1 uncultured Acetobacteraceae bacterium | reverse complement strand
TCCGCAACGTGCCGGCCGCGCTGTACAAGGGGTTGGGCGGGTTCGCCACCAACGGCGTGAACATGACCAAGCTGGAAAGCTACATGGTGGACGGCCAGTTCACCGCCACGCAGTTCCTGTGCGACGTGGACGGGCATCCCGAGCAGCCCGGCTTGCGGCTGGCGATGGAGGAGTTGTCATTCTTCTCCAACGAGGTTCGGGTGCTGGGCGTCTATCCACAGGAGGATTTTCGGCGCGTTGCGAATGGGTCGGGGAAGTAAAGCAGGCAGTGCTGTTTGAAGAGGGTTTGTTGAAATCACAGGTTCTCCATCGCAGTGATGCAAGTCACCGCGCAGTCGTTCTTGCCTCAAAATCGATGGCGGTCCCGCAGCATCGTTCTACTTCGTTCCGAACCTGCAGAGGTTGAGAAGCCTTCTTTTTTGAGGAAAAGAAGCAAAAGTTTCTACCGCCGACGCAGGTCCAGCCGACCTGACCTGTTTGAAGGCGCATCAACGCCGTGAACTTTGTTTGTGTCACCCTTCGGCTCGATCAGTATCACTTCTCTTCCAACCACTCCTCGATCAACCGCCGCGCGATCGACATGTCGGGCGGCAAAATCCACCCGTCCCGCGCACGCACCTCGTCACGCGTGAACCAGCGCACCTCCACCAGCTCGTCCGCATCCGCGGTGATCGCCTCCGTGGTGGCTTCCGCGTGGAAGCCTAGCATGATGCTGGACGGAAACGGCCAGGGCTGGCTGGAGCGGTAACGCACGCGTGCCACGCGTATGCCGGCCTCCTCCCAAACCTCGCGCGCCACCGCCTCCTCCAGCGATTCGCCTGGCTCGACGAAGCCGGCCAGCGTGGTGAACAGCCGCATGTCGCGGAAGCGCGCGGGGTGGCCGAGCAGGGCGCGGCCTTCATGGGTGACGAGCATGATCACGGCCGGATCCGTGCGCGGAAAGTGGTGGGCGCCGCAACCTGCGCAGCCCATCACGTGGCCGGCGTCGCGCGGCGTGCACGCGGCGCCGCACACGCTGCAGAACCGGCTGCGCGTGCGCCAGTGCATCAGGCCGCGCGCGTGGGCGAGGATCGCGGCGTCCTCTGCCGGGAGCAGGCCGCCAACGCGGCGCAAATCCTCGTAGCGCATGCCGTCCGGCGTGGGCGGCGCGTCGAGGCTGCTGAGATCCAACGCGAACAGGGTGCGCTCGCCTGCCACACCCAGCAGCGCCCAGGGCAAGGCACCGAGCAGGCTGCGCGCAAGGGCAGGGTCCATTGTGCCGAGGATTGGGGCTTTCGGCGCGCCGGCCAGCAGGTTGCGGCTGCGCCAGACAGGCACGAAGGCGGCGCCGGCGGATGCCAGCTGGGCCGCGACCCAGCCGGCATCTTTCCGGCGCGCGTCGAGCCTGTCGAGTGGGCTGCCGGCAAAGACGTTGGGCTTGTGGGTGTGGAGGTCTTGCATCGACGGGTTCCTGGCATGCGCCGGGCGCCGGGAGCAAGAAAGGCCCGCCCAGGGGGGTGTCGGGGCGGGCCTTGAGCGAAGGAAGCAAGGCCTTCTTTTTTGAAAAAAAGAAGCAAAAAACTTTTGCTACTTACGTTGTCCCAACAGTCGCGAACCTATGGAGAAGCCCGGCTGTCGAACCCAGCGAAGTAAGCAGGAGTTTTTAGGTCTTTTTTTCAAAAAAGGACTGCTTGCTTACTTCGATACAGCATCAAACAGCCGGCTTGTAAGGCGAAGTCGTACCGCCCGTGCCCGTCGTGCCCGTGGTCGCACCCTTGGTTTCCGTGCCCGGCTCCTTAGTGATTTCCACGTCCTCGCGGCGCACCGTGTCGCGCACCGTCTCGGTACGGTCGGCGGCTTCCTTGCGGACAACCACCTCTTCCTTCACGCGCGCCGTCTTGGAAACAACGGCTTCTTCGGCGGTTTCTGTCACTTCGATCGTCTTGTCGCCGAAGCTGTCACCGGCAACCGCACGGCCGTCCGTCACAGGGCGGCGTTCGATCGTCACATGCTCGTCATGCAGCTTCACCTGCTCTTCGACAGGCGTCTCCACCACGTAGCGGCGAACGCGTGTGGTGCCGCGATTGATCGCGCGCTTGCCAACAGCCAGCGTCTCTTCGGAGAGCTGGATGGCGCCCGGCTCGCCGGAGGCCATGGTGTTGGCCTGACCGGTCGTGGACGTGGTGGCGGCCATCCGGCCGGTGGTGGCGCCTGTCGTGGCGCCGGTCGTAATGCCGGTGTTTGCGCCAGCATTCATCCCGGCCGTGCCGCTCGTCTGGGCTACGCCGTAGGTGGCGGCGCGCTCGTCGATGTCGATCGGGTTGTGACGCTCCAGGATGTCGAGCACCTGATCCAGGTGGCTGCCGGAGCCGCGCACGGTCACCACGGTGGAGCCGCCCTGCATGCTACGGTCATAGACGGCCGTGTCGTGGCCGTGCTCGGGTTCGGCGCCGAACAGGCTGGCCCAGAAGCCCGGCTCCTGGCCGTGCTCGCCGGCCACGCCCGTTGTCGCGCCGGACGTGCTGGCACCGGCGTGCTGGGTGATGTTGGCATCCGGAATGCCGGCGCTCTTCAGGTCCGTAACGGCGGCAGTAGCGTGCTCGGCGGTGTCAAAAACCGCAACTATCGTCTCATCATTCGGCATGGTGGTTTCCTACAGTTAATAAGGTTTCAGCCTGGCAGCCGTTCGATGGTTGCCTGCTGCTCGCGCAGCACCACAATCTCCTTGTGCTGCGTATGGGACGTCTTGCGCGTGAGGCGGATCTCTTCCTTGAGCACCAGCCGGCGCTCGATCACGAGCACCTCCTCTACGACGGAGATTATCGTCGTGGCACCTTCCTCACGCACAGGCGGATGCGCATCGACCACACGTCCGATCGCCACGCGCTCGACTTCGACGTGCGTGGAATCAACGGGCTCTTCCACGAGGTGTTCGTGCTCGCGGGTCTGAACATGCACCCGCACCCTGCCGGTTGTGACGGGGCGCACCGAGACGGAAAGTTCCTCCACGTGGAGAGGAATGACCAGGTTCGGTTCATCTTCTGGCGATGCGTGCATGATCATTGCGGAGCAGACGCCGCGGCAACGGCTTTGTCGCATGCAAGTTACGCAAATCCGGTAAACTGAATGCGAGCGTTGCAGCAGCCCAACGCGGTGGTTGAGTTCGCTGCCCTCGCGTGAAATCAGCCAGGGACTGAAGCTTTTGCTTCTTTCTTTCAAAGAAGAAGGCCGTTCCTTCTCTCGTCAGGCCGATACGTCATCCGCAACACGTTGCTCGAACGCCAGCCGGGACAGCGCCAGAAGAGTGGCGCGGGGCGCGTGCAGCACTCGGCAGCTTGCGTCCTCGAGCGGAACATGGTCCTGCGTCGTCAGGCTGAGGTTCGGGTTGTAGTAACGGTCGCCCTCCGTGAGCAACGCGCCCCATCTTTCGATCATCAGCAGCGTGTCCTCCGGGTGGAACACCTGCTTGGTCTGGCTTCTTGTCGCTGACTCGTAATGATACAGGATCGTCGCGCCGTCGTAGAGGATACGCAGGCCAGACTGGCCCACGCGAAGGCAAAGATCGGTGTCGTTGAAGCCGATGCCGAATTGCTCGTCGAAGCCGCCGACGCTGTCGAACACCCGGCGCCGCATCATCAGGCAGGCGGCCGTGACGGCAGAATAGTCGCGCACCGAGCTGAGCGCGCAGTTGTAGCCGAGGTTGCGCCGGCCGTGCTTGTCGAGAAACACGCTCTGGAACTTCAGCGCGTGCTCGGCCGAATCGTTGAAGCCGAGCACCACGCCGGCATGCTGCACGGTGCGGTCCACGTACATCAGGAGCGGGCCCACGGCGCCCACGTCGGGCCTTGCGGCGAGCCGGCGCATCCGGTCCACCCAGCCGTCCTGGGTGGCTTCCACGTCGTTGTTGAGGAACAGCAGGAAGTCGGTGCCCTGGCCATGGGCCGCCACCGCCGCGTTGTTCATGGCGGAGAAGTTGAACACGCCGTCATAGGGCATGACCGTGTGGCGGACGGCGAGGGTCTCGAGATAGGCGCAGGTCGCCGGATCGTCGGATTGGTGGTCGATGACCACCAGCTTGTAGTCGGTGCGCGGGGTGGTGCGCTCGATCGAGTCGATCGCGGTGCGCAGCAGGTCCACCTTGTTCTTGGTGGGAATGACGATCAGCACGCGGCCCGGGGCTGCCGGCCAATCCACGCGGAACTGGTTGAACCACACGCCAGGCGAGACCCTGGCGCCGGTGTGCAGCCGGTCCAGATGACGCTGCAGGGCGCCCGTGGTGGCCGCCATCACCGCCTCCTGCTTTGTGTGGCCGGTGCTGCCGCCATGGGTGCGCCAGCGATACAGCACGGCAGGCACATGGGTCACCACGCGGGATGCCTCGATCATGCGCAGGACGAAATCCACGTCGGCCGAGATCGCCATTTCCTCGTCCCAGCCGCCGATGCGCCGCGCGATCTCGGTGCGCGCACACACGAGGTGCACGAAATACGGGTGACTGAGATAGTAGTCGTGGCTGAACGCGGGGCGCAGGCGCAATTCGGTGATGGCGTCGATGTTCTCCGCCGTCTGCGCCTCGTCCGTATAGAGCAGGTCGGCGTCCGTCTGCCGCGCGGCGCGTATCAGTTGCCAGGCGGCGTCCGGCTCCAGCCTGTCGTCGTGGTCGACGAACGCCACGTAGCCGAAGCGCGCGGCGCGCAGGCCGAAATTGATCGCGCGCGCTATGCCCACGTTCTGCGCCGAGCGCAGCACGCGTATCCGTCGGTCCCGCCCCGCATACCCCGCCAGGATCTCGGCCACGTGCGGGGCCACCGAGCCGTCATCGACGCAGATCAGCTCCCAGGCATCGCAGAACTGCGCGCGCACGCTCTCCAGCGCCTCGATCAGCCAGGCGCGCGGCGTCTCGTGCACCGGCATGATGAAGCTTATGCCGTCCGCGCCGGCGCGGTGGTTCAGCGCGCGACGCAGGCGCGGCAGCACGCCGGCACGCAGATCCTGCCGGCGGCGCAGGAAGCGGCGTATGTTGCGGTTGGTGTTCACCCGGATCGGCGAGCCGGGCAGCACGTTGTCGGTGCCGGCGATGCGCGCCATCACCTCGTGGTCCATCAGCCGTTCGAAATGCGCGGAGATGTCGATCTTGAAGGCGCAAAGGCCGGCATTCAGCCCTGCATCCAGCAGGTCCCCGCGGAACAGGTTGGCGGTGCCGGCCCCGAGTATCTCGCCGCCAGGCCCCACGATCTCAACCTCGATCGGCACCTCCGGCTGGCCGCGGTTCAGGGCCCAGCCATGCGCCGCCATGCCGTGCAGCGTGTCGAAGCTGCCGATCAGCCCGGGCACCGGATCGACCACCACCGGGCTGCCGGCCAGCTCCGTCCTCTCGCCTGCCAGTCGCACGGCGATGCGGCGCTGCGCCGTGGGGTCGGGATGCGGCGGCAGGATGATGCTGAAGCCGCAGGCCGTCTCGCCGTAACCCTGGTCGGCGATGTCCGGACGCGGCTCGCTGGCGGTTATCGTGGCGACCGTCTCTGCGCCCACCAGCACATCCAGCCGCACCCGCCGGCCGGGCGCCGCCAGATCCACCGCCCAGCCTTCCACGTGGTTAGGGCTTGCCGCATCCAGGCAGCCGAGAAAGCCCAGGCCGCCCGGGGTCAGCGTCAGCGGTGGCCCGGCCAGCAGCCGCCCGCCTATGCGCGGCTGCACGGCCAGCGTCTCATGCGGGCGTAGCAGCGCGTGCAGCGGCAGGCGGAACTGCCAGGCCGGCGGCACCCCGCCGCCGGCCCGTATGGCGGTGCCCTGGGCAGCCAGCTTGCCGCCCGCCAGCAGTTCCACGCCGAGCTCCGCGGCCAGGAACGGGGCGGCGGTGAACGAGCCGGTGACGAACAGGCCGTCATGGCCGGACGTGCCGACTGTAAGGGCGTAGGTCGGCGCCAGATCCTGCGGCAGGCCGAGCAGGCTTTCGCAGCCTGGCAGCGCTAGAATGTCGAGGGACGCGTAGATCAGGAGGCGCGGCAGCTCGTAGGTGAAGCGCGTGGTGCCGCGTTGGCCGGGCTCCAGGGTTTTCGTGGCATGCACGGTGCCGTCCAGCACGATGGCCACGCGGTCCACGCTGGTCCGGCGCAGGACGCCCTCTATTACGCCGCCCGGTAGTGTCGTGAGCCTTAGCGCTCGCTGGGCGGGTCGTTTCATGCTGGCAGGGTTAACGTGTGATTGTGGTTCGGCAAGGAAGGAAGGCCTTCTTTTTTGAAAAAGAGCTGCAAAAAGCTTTTGGCTCCGCTGTCGCCGGTTGTGGACGCAGTCGGCTACGAGGACGCGAACGGGTCAGGGCGGGCACAGCGGCAGGTTGCGCTTGAAAAATCGCGCGAGGTCGGTGCATAGACGGGTTTGTTCACCTCCTCGGGAGCGGCGTCGTCCCCCAATGCGCATACTCCTGACAGGCGGCTGCGGCTTCATCGGCTCGGCAGTCATCCGCCACGTGCTGCGCGCGACGGACCACACGGTGATCAATGTGGACAAGATGACCTACGCGGCCTCGCTGGACGCGCTTGAGGAGGCGTACGACCACCCGCGCCACCGCCTGATCCGGGCGGACGTGGCGGACGCCGACGCCATGCGGCGCGTGTTCGCCGAAGCGGCACCGGACGCGGTGATGCACCTGGCGGCGGAAAGCCACGTGGACCGCTCGATCGACGGCCCAGGCGACTTCATACGCACCAACGTGGTGGGCAGCTTCACCCTGCTGGAGGCGGCGCGCGCCTACTGGTCCCAACTGCCGGGCGAGGCGCGGGCGCGCTTCCGTTTCCACCACATCTCGACAGACGAAGTGTTCGGCGCCCTCGAACAGGGCGATCCGCCGTTCACCGAGGCCACGCCGTACGATCCGCGCAGCCCGTATTCCGCCAGCAAGGCAGCCTCCGACCACCTGGCGCGCGCCTGGATGCACACCTACGGCCTGCCGGTGATCGTCAGCAACACCACTAACAATTACGGCCCGTGGCAATTCCCCGAAAAGCTGATCCCGCTGGTCATCCTCAACGCGCTGGCAGGCGAGCGCCTGCCCGTCTATGGCGACGGTTCCAACCAGCGCGACTGGCTGTATGTGGACGACCACGCCGAGGCCTTGGTGGCCGTGCTGGAGCGCGGTGCGCCCGGAGCCACCTACGCCATCGGCGCGCGCCAGCCGCGCCGCAACCTCGATGTGGTACACGCCATCTGCGCCACGCTGGACGATCTGGTGCCTGATCCGGCCGGTGCGCGGGCGCGGCTGATCAGCTTCGTCACCGACCGGCCAGGGCACGATTTCCGCTATGAGATCGACGCCAGCTTCGCCGAGAGCGCGCTGGGTTGGCGCGCGGCGCATGATTTCGAGGCTGGGCTGCGTCGCACTGTGGCGTGGTACCTGGAGCATCGCGTCTGGTGGGAGGCGATACGTGCCGGGCGCTACAACGGTCAGCGGCTTGGCACGGCGGCGTAAGCAAGAAAGGCCTTCTTCTTTGAAAAAAGAAGCAAAAAACTTTTGCTGCTTGCGCAGGCTGAGCTGCTTCGGTGTTTTCGAAACCACCCGGCTGCTGCAAATGCGGGGCAGTAAAAGTTTTTTGGTCCTTTTTTTCAAAAAAGGACTGCTTGCTTCCTTACTCCATGTTTCTGAACGAAGGGGATAACGGGCGTGAACATGAAAGGCATCGTGCTGGCGGGCGGATCGGGCACCCGCCTGCACCCGGTGACGCTCGCCAGCTCCAAGCAGCTGCTGCCGGTCTACGACAAGCCGATGATCTACTATCCGCTGACCGTGCTCATGCTGGCCGGCATACGCGACATCCTTATCATCTCCACGCCCGCCGACCTGCCGCAGTTCCGCCGGCTGCTCGGCGATGGCGCGAACCTGGGCGTGCAGTTCAGCTATGCCGAGCAGCCCCGCCCGGAAGGCATCGCGCAGGCCTTCCTGATTGCCGACGAGTGGCTGGCCGGCCAGCCCTGCGCGCTGGTGCTCGGCGACAATTTGATCTTCGGCGAGCACCTGTCGACATCCTTCCGCGCGGCCGCCCTGCGGCCGGAGGGTGCGACCGTCTTCGCCTACCAGGTGCGCGATCCCGAGCGTTACGGCGTGGTGCATTTCAACGAGGCCGGCCAGCCGATTGACATCATCGAGAAGCCGGCCACCCCGCCCTCGCCCTGGGCGGTGACGGGCCTGTATTTCTATGACGCGCGGGTTACCGAGTTCGCCCGCGCCGTGAAGCCGTCGGCACGCGGCGAGCTGGAGATCACCGACCTGAACCGGATGTACCTGGAAGAAGGCAGCCTGCATGTGGAGCAGCTGGGCCGCGGCTGCGCTTGGCTGGATGCCGGCACGCCGGACAGCCTGCTGCAGGCAGCGAGCTTCGTGCAGACCATACAGTCACGGCAAGGGATGCTGGTGGGCTGCCCGGAGGAGGTGGCGTATCGCATGGGGTGGATCGATGCGGATGCGCTGCACGGGCATGCAAGGCGGCTAGGGAAGACGGATCTGGGGCGTCTGCTTAGAGACGTGGCCAATGGAGTGCACGCTTAAGGAAGAAAGGAAGGCCTTCTTTTTTGAAAAAAAGAAGCAAAAAACTTTGACTCCGCTGTCGCGGCTTCGTGGAAAGGTCCGCGACAGCGCTAGCAAAAGC
>CAXTJZ010000170.1:0-8634 GCA_964244695.1 uncultured Acetobacteraceae bacterium | reverse complement strand
GAAGCAAAAGACTTTGACTCCGCTGTCGCGCGCCTGTCCAGCAGGCACCGGACACGGGAGGAACATTTCGTCCTCGTTCTAGAAGTTACTGCTTGCTGCTTCCGATTGACCCAGCGCTGACACACGCCGCAATCTGCTGGCTCAACAAGCGCAAGGCGGGCGCTATGCTCAACCGGCTCGTGTCTGTAGTCCTTGTCGCGGTTGTCGTTTCGGGCCATGCTCGAACACAACCGGCCGTTTCGAGACAGGACGCCAAGCATCGAGGGCGCCTCGTGCCGTTTCAGGCTTTTGAGCCGGTCAATAGCTGGTTTTCCTATGGTGAACCGAAAGAGGCGGGAGCTTCACGCAGGCTGATCCCGGACATCTCGGCCGCGGAGAAGGCGGAAGTGGCGTTCGGGGATGTGGCCGAGGAAATCATCGTCATAGGAGAAAGGCAGCGGCGGGATTTCGCCCTCCTACGGCCCGGCGACGAGTTGACCGGGCCGCGCGCCTTGGATGCCGCGCAGCCTGTGGTGCCCTGGCCGGGCAGCACCTGCACCTACAAGAACCTGTGCTACGACCTCTCGCAGCCACCACTGCGAGCGACGCTTCCCCGCCTTGCGGAAGCGCTGTTCGGCGATTGAAGCGGGTGTGCCGCATGGCCAACAACTATTTTACAGCGAAAGAATGAATCCTGGCTACTGTTCGCTGGAAAGAAGACCTTGCTTTCCATCGTCCGCGCCGGGTGCCGGCGATAGCACCCGGCAACGCGATCAGAACACCATCAACTCAGATGCTGCGCCAGGAACTTGTTCATCTCGAACATCGTAACCTTCGGCTTGCCGAACACCTTCTGCAGCTTGTCGTCGGCCAGAATTTCGCGCCCGTCGTCGGGGTTCTGCAGCTTATGGGCCTTGATGTAGACCCACACTTTGCTGACCACCTCGCCGCGCGCCATCTTGCCTTCACCCACCACGGCGGCCAACTCGGCGGAAGGCTGTAGCGGCTGCTGCAGGGCGTTCGGCTTGGCGCCGTCTTTCGGCTTGGCGATCTTCGTGCCCTTCGGCGGCGCCTCTGCCTTCGCCTCGGCGGTCTTTGTGGACTTCGCCTTGACCTTTGGGGTTTCGTCTTCGGCCTTGGCCGACTTCTTGGGTGCGGTGGTGGTCTTTGCCGGGGCCTTGGACATTGCTCTCTCCGCTGGGGTGGACTCGGGGCCTTCCGGAGAGTCGCACCGGCAGGTATGGCTTGGCAACCATAACGGTGCTGACCTGATGCGGTTTTCCGCCGGGTGCAACATAGGGAGCGGGTGGCGCACCGGCGGGAAAGGCTTCGTTCACCTCCTTTGGGCACAGTGGAGCCGAGCTACTTCGGACACCAAGTGATGATCTATTTCCCGCGCTCTCCGGCAGGCCTGCCTCGCCTGATGATCCGGGACAAGGTCCTCGCCGCGTTCGGCGTCATGCTGCTCCTGTTGGCTGCGACCAGCATCACGAGCCTCACGCGCTTTGCCCAGCTGCAATCCGGGGTGGGCCAGATCAGCCGCGCCGTGTTCCAGAAGCGGGACGTCGTGGCCGACCTGCAGGCGAGCGTCAGCGGCTATGAGCTGCTTCTGCTGCGTGAACTGGCCGATCCCGGGGACAGCCCGCAAATGGCCAAGCTGACGGAGGCGATGGACCGCAACGCGGACTTGCTGGAGCACGCCATGCCGCCGCTGCTCGCCCAGGCCAGCTCCGCCGAGGAACGTGCGCTGTTGGAGCGGGCCCACGCGGCGTGGGAGGATTTCTCCGACCAGGCGGACCATGTCCACACCCTGCTGGCCGCTGCGCAGGATCCTTTGGCCGCCCGGTCGGCGTATCTGGACACGGTGAAGGGCACGACGGCGCCGCTGGCCGCGGCCTTCCGCGCGCTGATGGATGTGGAGCGGCGGCAGGCGCAGGACGCCGCAGCACAGGCCAAGGCGGCCTGTGCCGGCGGCCGGCAGGTGATCCTGGCAATGGGCGGATTGGCGATACTGGCGGCGCTCGCCTCCATCCTCCTGGTCATGCGCACGGTGGTGGCGCCTTTGCGGGGGCTCACACGCAGCATGGGCCGCCTGGCCGAACATGATTTGCGCGTGGAGATCGCCGGCCGCGGCCGCGGCGACGAGATCGGCCAGATGGCACAGGCGATGGAGGTGTTCCGCGACGCCCTGGCGGCCAGCTTCCGCCTGCAGGAAGGGGAGCGCGCGGTGGCGGCCGCCCGCATCCAACGTGCCGCCAGGCTGGACGCGCTGGCGCGCGGCTTCGAGGACCGCGTGCGCCTGGTGAGCGAGGAGCTGGGCCAGAGCGCCCGTACGCTGACCACCACGGCGGACGACATGAGCGGGGTTGCGGTGGGCGCCCGTTCCCACGCGATCGCCGCCGCACGCCAGGCCGGCGAGGCCGGAACAAGCGTGGGCTCGGTCGCCGCCGCCGCCACGCAGCTTTCCGCCTCCATCGCCGAGATAGACCGCCTTGTAGGGCACGCGGCCGGCACCACGCGGCGCACGGTGGCCGAGGCTGACGCGACCAACCAGGCGGTGCAGGCCTTGGCCGAGGGCGCGCGGCGGATCGGCGACGTGGTCGGCCTGATCGCAAACGTGGCGGGCCAGACGAACCTGCTGGCGCTGAACGCGACGATAGAGGCGGCGCGTGCCGGCGAGGCAGGGCGGGGCTTCGCCGTGGTGGCCGGCGAAGTGAAGTCGCTGGCCGGCCAGACGCAGCGCGCGACGGAGGAGATCGGCCAGCAGATCAGGCAGATACAGCAGGCGACGGACGGTGTGGTTCAGGCCATCGCCGGCATCTCCGGCCGCATCGCGGAGATCAGCGCGGTGGCGGCTACCGTCGCCACGGCCGTGGAACAGCAGGGGCAGGCAACCTCCGAGATCGCGCGCAGCGTGCAGATCGCCAGCCAGGGCACGGACAAGGTGGCCGGCGACATGACGGTTCTGGTGGACGCGGCGGATTCGACCGGGCGCGCGTCCGAGGCGGTGCAGCAGGCGGCACAGGATGTGTCACGCAGGGTCGGGCAGTTGGATGAGGAGGTGCGGGCGTTCTTGGAGAGCGTGCGGGCCGCTTAAGAAAGCAAGGCCTTCTTTTTTGGGAAAAAGAAGCAAAAAACTTTTGCCCCGCTGTCGCGGACTTACCGGCCAGGCGCCGACAGGGAGAAGTTTTTTGGTCCTTTTTTCAAAAAAGGACTGCTTGCTTGCTTGCTTCCGGTCGGCAAAGCTCCGCCACATGCAGATAAACACCACCGCCGGCCCCATCACGCCGGACAAGCTCGGCCGCACCCTGGTGCACGAGCACGTGCTGGCCGGCTATCCCGGCTGGTTCATGGACACGCGCCTGCCGCCGTTCCACCGCGCCGACGCCATCTCCCGCGTGGTCGACTCATTCCAGCAGCTGCACGCCTACGGGGTACGCACCGTCATCGATCCCTGTCCCACCGACCTCGGACGGGACGTGGAGTTCGTGGCAGAGATCAGCCAGCGCAGCGGCATCACGCTGATCTGCACTACCGGCGTGTACACCGAAGCCTTTGGCATCCCATACACGTTCCGCTTCCTCGAAACCGCCGCGATCGAGGAAATATACATACGCGAAATAGAGGACGGTATCGGATCGACAGGCATCAAGGCTGGGCTGATCAAGATCGCCACCGGTGACGGCGTCGTATCTGACTACGAACGCCGCATGCTCACGGCCGCCACGCGCGCCGCCCGCGCAACCGGCGTGCCGCTGATCTCGCATACGGAAAACTGTAGCTGCGGCCACGATCAGATCGACATCGTCACCGGTGAGGGTGTGGAGGCGCGGCGCCTGCTGGTGGGCCACTGCGACGGCCGCGACGACCATCCGTATCAGGCGTCACTCGCTGCGCGTGGCGCCTATGTGGGCTTTGACCGCTTCGGGCTGGAAGTGTTCAACAGCGACGAGAACCGGATGCGCAACCTCAAGCAGATGATAGACGCCGGTTACCGTGACCAGGTTATGGTGAGCCAGGATAAGGTGAATTGCTGGCTTGGCAACATCCCGGGCGTCGCCACCGCGGCGGACATCGCCAAGATCGTGCCTAACTGGACGATGACGCATCTGTTCGAACGGATATTCCCGCGTCTGCTGGAGATGGGCGTTCCGCAGGCGGATATCGATTCGATCCTGGTTGAGAACCCGCGCCGGTTCTTCAATGGCTAGACATCGTTTGAAAACGAAAAGGCTTCATTTTGAATTCAAGATGAAATGCAGGATCTTGTCCTGATGCTGTTTCATCTCCTTGCTCTATCACGCGTTGAGCCACCATCTTAGCGGGCCGGCTCACCCCTGGTGCTCCGGATAGAACGCCGCGTAGTCCTGCCAGTAAAACTCACGCACGCGCCTGTTTATGGATGAGACGTCTTCCGGCGGGACGTGAACCTGCCTTTCGGGCTTGTTGTGCCCAAAATTGCGGCGCTCGAACTGCGTCTGCATCTGGCCTTCAAGCCGCTCGATCATGGCGGTTCCAAAGCCTTCCTCTTGCCTGAACACCCCGCAGCCTGGAACCATGAACTGCACCTGCGGCCGTAGGTGGTTTTCGAAGATGTAGGCGTCTTCGGAATAGCGCTTGAGGCTTTGGTCCAACCAAGCGGGCAGAGCGGGAAACTCGGCGTGTCCACGCGCGCGCATGCGGTACTCGGAGACGATGCGCGCCAGCGGGTCGCGTACAGTGGCAAACACGTAGTTACAGCGCGATGGCCGCAGGATAGCCTGCAGCTGCTCGGCATGCATGTGCTGCGGCGGACAGCGGCGGTATTGGTTGAGAGATTTGCCACCGCCGGCATCGAGGTATTCCGCGGCAAAGCCGTTGGTTATGAAGAACTGCTCGACGGAGGTGCCGCCGGTTTTTGGCACATGGATGTAGAGAACCGACCGGTCCAGCTTCGTGAATAACGGCATTCTCAGGCTTTCTGGAACGAAAGTGTGACTTCTTGTGAGAAGAAAAGCGGAGATTTTTACGCGCTCGAAAAGCGCGAGATTGAAGGCTTTCTTCGTTCAGATGTGCCGAAGCATGCTGCTCCGGCTTGCGTCGAAGGGGATTGCTTGCCTGAGCAAGAGATGCCGGGCGCTTGACCTATACAAGGTGCTCAAACGATGTCGGTCCCCTTGGCATATCTTACAGCGGTTGGAAGGAAGAAACGTTCAAATGTCGAGGGGAGGAGTAATGTCCCCTCTTCCTTTTCTCGGAACGTCGTCCTTTGCGCTCCGTCAGATGTCCTTGCCCTGGTCCTTGCCGCCTTCCGGATGAACCGCCGTCTCGGTGGCCAGCCGGTCCGTGCCGCCATAGCCGGCATGGCTTTCTTCCTGGGTGGCGCCAGCGGGCACGCCATCCTTGGTGCCTGTGTCGGCATGGGTCAGGTCGTCGCGCGTCGCTTTCGGCTTCTGGTCGCCCTTGGTGATTTCCGACATGTGGGCCTCTCCTCGTTCGAATTGGCCTGAACAGGCCAGCACCCTGTCAGGTTGCCCGCACAATCGCGTCTGCCACACGCGCGGCCTGATCTTCCGCGAGGTCGGGGTGGATGGGCAGCGCCAGTATGCGCGTGGCCAGGTCTTCGGAGACTGGCAGGGCGCTGCCGCGGTGGTGCGGCGCGTAAGCCGGCTGGTGGTGCAGCGGCCGCGGGTAATAGATCGCCGTGGGTATCCCGTCGGCCCGCAACGCAGCCTGCATCGCGTCGCGTGCCGCCGCATCGGCCAGTAATATCGCGTAGATCGCCCAGGCGCTCGCGCTGTCCGGCACCCGCGCCGGCGTGACCACCCGGTTGCCCAAGACCGCATCGTAGATACAGGCGATACGCTCGCGCGCGGCCAACTCCTCTTCGAACACGTCCAGCTTGGCCAGCAGGACCGCCGCCTGAAGCGTGTCCAGCCGGCCGTTCATGCCGGTGCGCAACACCTCATATCGCGTGGTGCCCTCGCCATGCGTGCGCAGGCTGCGATACAGGGCCGCGCGCTCGGCCGAGTCGGTGAGTAGCGCGCCGCCATCGCCGTAGCCGCCCAGCGGCTTGCTTGGGAAGAAGCTGATTGCGGTGGCGTCCGCCTCGCAGCCCAGCTTGCGGCCGGCCAGGCTGGCACCGAAGCTCTGGGCGCAGTCGTCCAGCAGGAACAGGCTGTTTTCGGCTGCCACCGCGCGCAGCTCCGGCCAGGGCGCCGGCTGGCCGAACAAATCCACCCCGATCACCGCGCGCGACCGCAACACGCCCTCGGCACGCACCGACGCGATGCGCCGGCGCAGATCGGCCACGTCGATCTGAAAGGTCCGCGGATCCACGTCCACGAACACCGGCGTGGCGCCCAGCACCAGCGGCACTTCGGCCGTGGCGGTGTAGGTGAAGGCGGGCAGGAACACGGCGTGGCCGCGGCCGATCCCCTCGGCCATCATGGCGATCTGCAACGCGTCCGTGCCGGAGCTGACGCTCACGCAATGCGCCGCACCGGCATAGGCGGCCAGGCGCTGTTCGAGTTCGGTGACTTCCGGGCCCAGCACGAACTGGCAGTGGGCCAGCACGGCTTCCAGGCGGGCGCGCAGGGCCGGTTCTATGCGGCGTTGCTGCGCCTTTAGGTCCAGGAAGGTTATGGGTTCTTGCATTAAGGGAATGTCCAGGAAGGAAGGAAGGCCTTCTTTTTTGAAAAAAAGAAGGCCTTCCTTGCTCTCTTCCCTAGTCAGCTCAGGCACCAGCCCCACCACAGCAGCCAACGCCGCCTTTGCCTGCCCCGCGTGACATAACCCCGCCATCGCGTCGATCGCCGCACCCACCGCCGCCGCATCCGAAGTGCGCGGCGAAGCCATCAGCAGCCCAGGATGCCCGGTCGGCACAGGCGGCTCGCGGCCGTGGAACAGCTCCTCGAACAGTTTCTCGCCAGGGCGCAAGCCGGTGTAGGTGATCGCCACGTCCTGTTCCGGCCGCAGCCCGGCCAGGCGTATCATCTGGCGGGCCAGGTCCACAATGCGCACCGGCGCGCCCATGTCCAGCACGAAGATGCCGCCTTCCGGGGTGGCTCCGTCTTCCATGCCGGCGACGCAGGCCTGCAGCACCAGGCTGACCGCCTCGCGCACCGTCATGAAGTAGCGCTGCATGTCGGGGTGGGTGACCGTCAATGGGCCGCCGCGTTCCAGCTGGCGGCGGAACAGCGGCACCACGCTGCCGGTGCTGCCGAGCACGTTGCCGAAGCGGACGGTGACGCAGCGCAGGCCTTGGCCGGACTGGCGCGCGGCGATGTCTATCGCCTGGCAGTACATCTCGGCCACGCGCTTGCTGGCGCCCATCAAGCTGGTGGGGTTCACCGCCTTGTCCGTGCTGATCAGCACCATCGCGTCCGCACCGCAGGCGGACGCGGCGTCCGCCACGATGCGGGTGCCGGCGGCGTTGGTGAGCAGGCCTTCCAGCGGGTTGGCTTCCACCATGGGCACGTGCTTCAGGGCGGCGGCGTGGAACACCAAGGCGGGTGCGGCCTCGGCGAACACGGATTGGATGCGGGCGCGGTCGCGTATGTCGGCGATCACCGGGCTGCGCGGCACGGCGGGGTAAAGCTCGCCCAGCTCCACGTCGATCTGCCACAGCGCGTATTCGCTCTGGTCCAGCAGCACGAGCGAGGCTGGGTTCAGGCCAGCGAGCTGGCGGGCCAGTTCGCTGCCTATGCTGCCGCCGGCGCCGGTCACCAGTACGCAGCGGTTGGCCACCAGGCGGGCCATGCCCGGCAGATCCAGCCGGACCTGCGGACGGTTCAGCAGGTCCTCGATGGCCACGGGGCGCAGCTCTATGCGCTCGGCTGCGGTCAGCGCGGTGGGCCGTGGCGCGCGGCGGACCGGGATGGCGGCTGCTTCGGCCGCTGCTATCAGCTCCGCGAGCGGGGCGCCCAGGAACTCGGGCTCGGTGATGACCAGGAGGGAGGGGGGCGGGCTGAGCCGGGCGAGTACGTCCGGCGCCTGCGCGGCCGTGCCCAGGATGGGCAGGTTGTGCATGCGCCGTCCGGTCTGGCGGTCCACCAGGGCCAGCAGGCCCACCACCCGCAGTTCGGTAACGGGGTCGGCGGCGGCGGCGCGTATGAAGGCGTCCGCCGCGTCGCCGGCGCCCACGAGGATCACCCGCTGCAGAACCGCGTCGTCCGTGGCGCGGCGGGGCCGGCCGCGATACAGGCGGTAGCCCAGCCGCGGGACGCCCAGCAGCACCATCAGCGTGAGCGCATGCACGATGGGGAAGGTGATGGTGGGCAGATGAAAGCCGGTGACCACCAGCAGCAGGGCGAACAGCGCGGAGCTGGCGATGCTGCCGCCCATCACGCCGATCAGGTCCGCCAGGCCGGAGAAGCGCCAGTATTGCTGGGACAGCCGGAACGGCAGCCCGCCTAGCAGGAGGGTGATGCCGCCGCCGGCCAGGAACCACAGCGGGTGCAGCAGGCCGCCTTGCGGGTCCGCGATCCAGCGGGCGAGGGGTGCGGCGGCGGCGGCGAGCGCGCCGTCTAGCACGACGTTGACCAGTATGCGGTTTACGGAACGCTGGGAGGGTTTCACGGGGGGTCGTATAGGGGGTGGGATGGAGGCAAGGAAGGAAGGCCTTCTTTTTTGAAAAAAAGAAGCAAAAAACTTTTGCTCCGTTCGCCTGCTCGA
>CAXTJZ010000169.1:4845-8647 GCA_964244695.1 uncultured Acetobacteraceae bacterium | reverse complement strand
GGCATACGCTTCGTGAACGACAGCAAAGCCACGAATGCCGATGCCACGATCCGGGCGCTGGCCTGTTATGATCATGTGGTCTGGATTGCTGGCGGCATCGCCAAGTCTGGAGGCATTGAGGCATTGAGCGGTTTGTTCGGGCGAGTAGAGCAGGCTCTTTTGATTGGCCGCGATGCTGAGATGTTTGCCGCCACTTTGCAGGCCCACAATGTCAGGCACCAGGTTGTGGACGCGTTGGAACATGCAGTGCCGGCTGCCCTCTCCGCCGCAAAGGCAACCGGTGTGGACACTGTTTTGCTCTCTCCTGCCTGCGCGAGTTTTGATCAGTTTTCCGGCTTCGAAGCACGTGGCGTGCGGTTTGCCGAGCTGGCGCGCGCTCTGGGAGGGCGTAGCTGATGGCGACGTTTTCGCGCGCAGACCAGTCGGTGCTCGGACGGTGGTGGTGGACCGTTGACCGCTGGACCCTGTTCTGCATCGCGGCGCTGATCGGGTTCGGCTACGTGCTAGTACTGGCGGCAAGCCCCGCAGTGGCGGAGCGGATACACCAGTCGCGTGACGTGTTCATCGCCAAGCAGGTGGTTTTCCTGGCGCTGGCCGGTGTGGTTATCGTCGGGGTCTCCTTACTCTCGCCACGCAACATCCGGCGCGTGGCGCTGGTGGGCTGCGTGGCGGCGATATTGTTGACGGCGCTGACACTGGTGCACGGCGTCGAAATCAAAGGTGCGCGGCGATGGATCGCAATACCGGGGATGTCGATCCAGCCTAGCGAGTTCCTCAAACCCTGCTTTGCTGTCGTGACGGCCTGGTTGCTGACAGAAGGCCGCCGGACTGGTGGGTTTCCGGGGATGATACTCGCCTTCGGCGTGTTCGGGGTTATCTTGATGCTGCTCAAGTCTCAACCGGACATCGGCATGTTGACGGTGATAACGGCGGTGTTTTTTGCCCAGCTGTTCGTAGGCGGGCTGAACATGGCGTTTGTCGGTGTCGGCGCCTTGAGCATGGCAGGAGCGGCGGTCGGCGCGTTTGTCATGTTCCCGCATGTTCGCAGCAGGGTGATGCGGTTCCTGCACCCTGAGAGCGGTGATCATTATCAGGTGGACACCGCGCTCCAGGCGTTCGGCAATGGCGGATTGTTGGGGCGCGGTCCTGGCGAAGGACGTGTGAAGGATCTCCTGCCCGACGCGCATGCGGATTTCGTTTTCGCCGTGGCAGGAGAGGAGTTCGGCTTGTTGATCTGCCTCACCATTCTTGGCGTGTTCGCGTTCATCGTCTTGCGCGGCCTTCTCCGCCTGGTGCAGGAGAGCGACGAGTTCGTAATTCTGGCGGCGGCGGGACTGGTGACTGGGTTTGGGTTGCAGGCCTTCGTAAATATGGCCTCGGCTTTGCACCTGATCCCGACAAAAGGCATGACGTTGCCGTTCATCTCCTACGGTGGCAGCTCGGCTTTGTCGGTTGCTTTGGGAATGGGCATGCTCCTGGCGCTGACCCGTCGGCGGACACATGGTGATCCGTCATGAGAGGGCCTGCTGTGCGGCCGATCGTCATTGCCGCCGGGGGAACTGGCGGACACTTCTTTCCGGCGGAAGCGCTCGCCTCGGTGTTGGTGCAGCGTGGGCATCGGGTCGTGTTGATGACGGATGCGCGTTCTGGCGCCTTGAACAGTCCGGTGTTCGCGGGGCGTGAGTGTCATGTCCTGCAAGGCGCCGGGATCGCTGGAAAAGGCGCCAAGCGTGCTGCGATGGCCGTGCTGTCGCTGGCTGCTGGAACCTTGCAGGCGCGGCGCATCCTGGCCGGGCTCGATGCTTCGGTGATCGTGGGTTTTGGCGGCTATCCGTCGGTACCGCCCGTGTTGGCCACACGCATGATGCGGCGGCGGCCGCGGATCGTCCTGCACGAGCAGAACGCTGTGCTTGGACGGGCAAACCGCTTCCTGGCTCCACGCGCGGACCTGCTGGCGCTAGGCTTTGCCGAGACTGCGCGCATCCCCGACAATGTAGCAGTCACAGTGACGGGTAATCCGGTGCGGCCGGCCATCCAGGCGCTACATGCCAAACCGTTTGTTATGCCGGGTGACCGAATCGAGTTGCTCGTGCTTGGTGGATCCTTGGGTGCTCGAGTGTTCAGCGACGTTGTTCCTGCCGCGATCTCGTCTTTGGCAAAAGAGCTGCGGGCGCGGCTGCATGTCGTGCAGCAATGCCGGCCGGAGGATTTGGAGCGAGTTCGTGCAGCATACGAAAACGCGGGTACGGCGGCGGAGTTGGCGCCGTTCTTTGGCGATGTGGCCGAGCGTCTGCGTGTAGCCCATCTTGTTCTCTCGCGCGCCGGTGCTTCCACTTGCGCAGAGATTGCCGTGGCTGGTCGGGCGGCGATCCTGGTTCCACTGCCAGGAGCAATCGACGATCACCAAGCGGCGAATGCGCAATCTTTGACAGGAGCCGTAGTCATCAGCCAAGCCGATTTCACAGTTGAACGGCTGGCCGATGATTTGCGCACGATCCTGCACAATCCAGCCAAGTTGGCAGCCGCAGCCGAGCTGGCCGCGCGTGCGGCGCCTGCCGGCGCGGCCGGCACGCTGGCAAGCGTGGTCGAGCGATTGATGGCCGGCCTGGGAGCCGTGGGATGAGGGCGCTTCCGCTCAGCATCGGCAAGATACATTTCGTCGGCATCGGCGGGATCGGCATGTCAGGCATTGCCGAAGTCTTGCACATGCTTGGATACGCCGTGCAGGGCAGTGACATCGCCGACAATGCGAACGTGAAGCGGCTGCGTGCGCAGGGTATGCACGTGGCAGTGGGGCACGATGCAAGCAATTTGGGCGACGCCCAAGTGGTGGTGGTGTCCACGGCGGTGCGGGCCGATAATCCGGAGATCGTCAGCGCACGCCAGCGTCTAATCCCGGTGGTAAGGCGGGCGGAGATGCTTGCTGAGCTGATGCGGCTACGGTGGGCGATCGCGGTTGGCGGCACACATGGCAAGACGACAACGACGAGCCTGGTCGCGGCTGTTCTTGAGGCCGCCCGGCTGGATCCGACGGTGATCAATGGCGGTATCATCGAGGCTTACGGCAGCAACACGCGCATGGGTTCGGGCGACTGGATGGTCGTCGAGGCCGACGAGAGCGACGGAAGTTTCCTGCGGCTGCCTCCAACGATCGCCGTGGTGACCAACATGGATCCTGAGCATCTGGACCATTGGGGCAGCGCGGAGGCGATGACGGCTGCCTACGACCAGTTTGTCGGTAACATCCCGTTCTACGGTTTTGCCGTGCTGTGCATCGACCATCCTGCGGTGCAGGCGATGATACCGCGTGTGGACCGGCGTATCGTGACCTACGGGTTTTCGCCGCAGGCGGACATACGCGCGGAAAATGTGCGGGCGGACAAGCAGGGCGCCACGTTCGAAGTGGCGGTGACGGACCGGTTTCGTGGACGCGGCCGCAAGATGGGGCCGTTCCGTCTGGGAATGCTGGGGCAGCACAACGTGCAGAACGCGCTGGCGGCCGTGGCTGTCGGCTTCGAGATGGAGATCGACGACCAGACGATGCGCAGTGCGTTTGCCGGGTTCCGCGGCGTCAAGCGGCGGTTTACAAAAACCGGGGAAATCGGCGGAATCACGATCATCGATGATTACGGGCATCATCCTGTCGAGATCGCGGCTGTCTTGAAGGCGGCGCGGCAGGCGGGCGCGCGCGATGTGGTGGCCGTGGTTCAGCCGCATCGCTACTCGCGGCTGGCGTCGCTGTTTACCGAGTTCTGCACCTGCATGAACGATGCGGGCACGGTGATTGTGGCCGATGTTTACG
>CAXTJZ010000169.1:0-4835 GCA_964244695.1 uncultured Acetobacteraceae bacterium | reverse complement strand
GGCAATTCCGGGATACTCGCGTGACGGATTGGTGGATGGGCTGCGCGCCAGCGGACACAGGAGCGTGGTGCCGTTGGAAACGCCGGAGCATCTGGCGGAGATGGTGCACGCGATTGCCAAGCAAGGAGATTTCGTCGTCTGCCTGGGCGCGGGCAACATCACCACTTGGGCACATGCGCTTCCTGGACAGTTGACGGAGTTGCAAGGTGCTGCCGGGCGCGGTCGGCGCGCGGGCGGTGTCGCATGATGGCGGCACAGCGGGGCTCGCATCTGTTGGAGATGATGCCGGCAGCTGCCGGGCGCGTGCAGGCCGACGTGACGCTTGCCGCACAGACCTGGTTTCGCGTGGGCGGCGCGGCGGAAGTGCTGTTGCGGCCGGCGGGTGTCGAGGACCTCGCACGGTTTCTGCATGACATGCCGCTGCACGTGCCGGTGACGGTGATCGGCGCCGCTTCCAACCTGATCATACGTGATGGCGGCTTGTCCGGGGTGGTGATCCGTCTGGCGCGCGGGTTTGCTGCTATTGAGGTCGCGGCTGATGGGATCATTGCCGGTGGCGCCGCCCTGGATGCCACCGTGGCGGAACATGCTGCGGAGGGTGGACTGACAGGGCTGGAGTTTCTCTCCGGTATTCCCGGCAGCATCGGCGGGGCGGTGGCGATGAACGCCGGCGCTTATGGCGGCGATGTGGCGAACTGCCTGGACTGGGCGGAGATCGTGACGCGGCAAGGCGAGTTGCGTCGCCTGAGTGCGGGGGAGATCGGGTTCTCCTACCGTCACTCCGGGCTGCCTCCGGAATGTGTTGTGGTGCGGGCGCGGTTCTTCGCGCGCAGCGGTGATCCGGCGGCGATTGCCTCGCGCATGTCTGAGATACGCGCTTCGCGGGAGGCGACCCAGCCGGTCCGGGCGCGTACGGGTGGATCGACCTTTCGAAACCCCGAGGGTGCCAAGGCATGGGAGCTGATCGATTCGGCCGGCTGCCGCGGGCTGGTCCGTGGCGGCGCGCAGGTTTCGGAAAAGCATTGCAATTTTTTGCTGAACACGGGGTCGGCCACGGCGGCGGACCTCGAGGGATTGGGCGAGGAGGTTCGGCGCAGGGTTCATTCTGCGAGCGGCCTCACGCTGGATTGGGAGATAAAGCGGATTGGCGTGCCGGGGTCCCGGCCGGTGGTGGCAGCTTGAAACGGGTGGCTGTATTGTACGGCGGGATTTCCGCCGAACGTGACGTGAGCCTGTCGAGCGGCACGCAGGTTGTGGACGCGCTGCGTGGTGCCGGTTTCGATGTCATTCCGGTCGAGGTGGGCGCGGATCTGGGCGCGGTTCTGGCGGCGCTGGAGCCTCGGCCGGACGCGGTCTTCAACGCGCTGCACGGCAGGTTCGGCGAGGACGGCGTGATACAGGGCGTGCTGGACTGGCTCGGCATACCCTACACGCATTCGGGTGTGCGGGCCTCTGCGCTGGCGATGGACAAGGCGGCAAGCCGCGCCGTCTTTGCCGCGGCAGGCCTACCTATTGCGCGCGGTGCGGTGATCAACGTGGAGGAGTTGGCGCATGCCGATCCCTTGCCTTTGCCATATGTCATCAAGCCGCTGAACGAGGGCTCATCCGTCGGCGTCGAGATACTGCGAGAGGGGACGAACCGGCGCGCGGAAATCGCGCAGGAATGGCGTTTCGGGGCGCAGGCGCTGGTCGAAGAGTTCGTGCCTGGCCGCGAGCTGACAGTCGGCGTGATGGACGACCGCGCATTGGCGGTGACAGAGATCTCCTCTGTGCACGCCTTCTATGATTACGAAAGCAAATACGCGGTTGGCGGCTCACAGCACGTGATACCGGCGGTGCTGCATCCGCAGGCACAGGCGCAGGCGATGCATCTGGCGGTGGCAGCGCATCGTGCGCTTGGGTGCCGCGGGGCGTCGCGCGCGGATTTCCGCTATGACGACACGCAGGGTGAACCTGGGCGGCTGGTGCTGCTGGAGGTGAACACGCAGCCTGGGTTGACGCCGACGTCTCTGCTGCCGGAACAGGCGGCGTTTTGCGGGATTGGGTTTCCGGCGTTGTGCGCCTGGATGGTGGAGCAGGCGTCATGTCGGGAGTAAGAGAAAGCAAGGTGTTCTTCTTTAAAAAAAAGAAGCAAAAAACTTTTAACTACGCTGTCGCGCCGCGTTTTGGCAGCCGCCGACAGGGAGCAAAAGTTTTTTGGTTCTTTTTTTCAAAAAAGAACTGCTTGCTTTCTTTCTATGAGCCAGCCGCATGAGACGAGAAATCGTCAGGCCAAGCCGCATGAAGCTGCTGATGCGGCGGCAGCGCCGCAACCTCAGGCTCGCCGCCTGGGCACTGAGCGGGTTCGCCATCGTGCTCGCAGGCGTGACGGTGGCGCATTCCGCGCAATCGGGCGGAACGCTGGCCGCGCTGGAGACGCGCTTTGGCAGGGCGATCGATCTGCGTGTGAAGGAAATCACAATCGATGGGCGTTCCAACACGCCCGAGCCTGTATTGCTGACGGCTTTGGGGGTGAAGAAGGGCGATCCCATACTGGGGTTTTCCGTCGAAAGCGCACGAGCGCGTATCGAAGGCCTGGCATGGGTGCAGCATGTGGCCGTGGAGCGGCGTCTGCCTGGGACGATCTATGTCGATCTGACCGAGCGCCGGCCGTTCGCAATCTGGCAGAATCAGGGCAAGTTCCAGTTGATCGATCGTTCCGGCGAGGTGGTGGCCGACGAGGACGTGGCCGCGTTCACCGATCTGCCGCTGGTGGTTGGCTTGGGCGCGCCGGCGCATGCGTCCGACATGCTGGAGGCGCTTGCGGCCGCGCCCGACATCAAGTCTCGCGTGGCGGCAATCGTTCGGGTTGGCGAGCGGCGGTGGAATTTGCAGTTGAAGAATCGGGTGACAGTAATGTTACCTGAGGGGCACGAGACGGCGGCATTAGCGCGGCTGTCCGATTTACAGGCGCACCAGCAATTGTTGGACCGGCCGCTCGTGTTCGTCGACATGCGGCTGCCGGACAGGCTGGCGGTGCGCACACGCGCGCCGTCCGCCTCGGACGCCAAGCCTGCTGACGGCAGCGAAGGAGATGCCAGGCAGGCTGAGCCGAAGGCGCCGGCGGATGTGAAGCAGCAGACACCACCGAACAGGAGAGCGACATGAACGACCTCTCCCGCAAATCCAAGCTGGCGCGTGACCAGATCAGTCCGCCACCACCCATGCCGCCCGATCCGCCCGTGCGGGCGCGCAATCTGCGCACCGGGCCGTTCGGTGTTCTTGACGTAGGCAGCACGAAGGTTGCGTGCCTGATAGGACGCACCGAGTCGGATGGCACGCTGCGCGCTTTGGGCAGCGGGTTCACGCGCTCCCGCGGCGTGCGCGGCGGCGGGATCACCGATCTGGACGAGGCCGAGCGCGCGATACGCGCGGCGGTGGCGCTGGCAGAAGAGATGGCGGATTACCGGCTGCGGTCGGTGACGGTGAACCTGTCCTGCGGACATCCCGAGTCGCGGCTGTTCAACGTGCAATGGCCGGTGGGCGGACGGCAGGTGAGCGAGGCGGATGTCAAGCGGGTGATCACCGAGGGCCGTGCGCGCGCGGTGACGGAAGGGCGCGAGACGATACATTCGCTGCCGGTGAGTTTCTCCGTCGACGAGACGCAGGGTGTCGCCGATCCGCGCGGGCATTTCTGCGATCAGTTGTCGGCGCGGCTGCATGTGGTCGATGCGCTGTCGATGGCGCTGCGCAATCTGGGTGGCGCGGTCGGCCGGTGCGATCTCGAGATCAGTGAGGTTGTGTCAGCACCGTTCGCGTCCGGCCTGTCCAGCCTGATTGACGACGAGCGCGATCTGGGAGCCACCGTCATCGACATGGGCGGCGGCACGACGAGCCTCGCGGTGTTCGGCGAGGGGCAGTTGTTGCACACGGCGCAGGTGCCGATCGGCGGGCAGCACGTGACGCGCGACATCGCCGGCGTGCTGAGCACGCCCATCGACAATGCCGAACGGCTGAAGACGCTTTACGGCAATGCGCATTCCAGCCCGGACGACGAACGCGAGATACTGGCCGTGCAGTTGATCGGCGAGGAGGACCACCAGTTCGCGAAGATCCCGCGCAGCATGGTGGTGGGAATCATCAAGCCGCGCCTGGAGGAAACCTTTGAGATGGTGCGCGACAGGCTGGATGGCGCGGGGCTGGGCCGCGCGGCCGGTAGCCGCGTGGTGCTGACGGGCGGCGCCAGCCAGCTCGTGGGTGTGCGTGATCTGGCCGCGCATGTTCTGAACCGGCCGGTGCGTCTCGGCCGGCCGGCCGGCATGCGCGGGCTGCCGGAAGCGGCCGCCGGGCCGGCCTTTGCCACCGCGATCGGCCTGCTGTCCTGGGCCGCAGGCGAAGGGCGCTCGCTGCACGACATCGATCTGGAGGGACCGCGGCAAGGCGGCGTCCTGCGACGGATCGTCGATTTTCTGCGTGAACGAATCTGAACACGCAGTAACACGTTACATAAACCATTCCCGAGGGATTGCGACCATGACTCTGAACCTGACGATACCGCAGACGCAGCACACCGATTTCACCCCGCGCATCACCGTTATCGGCGTGGGCGGCGGCGGCACGAATGCTGTGGACAACATGATCCAGCTCAACCTGCAGGGCGTGGATTTCGTGGTTGCCAACACCGATGCGCAGCAGCTGATGCACAGCAAATCCGACCGCCGCATCCAGCTCGGGCCGCATCTCACGCAGGGTCTGGGCGCCGGTGCCAAGCCGGAAATCGGCCGTGCCGCGGCGGAAGAGGCGGGCGACGAGCTGGCACGCCATCTGGACGGCGCGCACATGGTGTTCATCACCGC
>CAXTJZ010000168.1:0-8685 GCA_964244695.1 uncultured Acetobacteraceae bacterium | reverse complement strand
GTCCTGCACCGTGAACGGCAGGATGGAGTAACCGGCTGCGGCCCGCGGGATTACGGTCACTGCAGCGCCAACCATGTCCAGGGAACTACGGAATGTTCGGCAATCTTCGCTGTCAGTAATACCGGCTCGATGCCCGCGGGTGGACATTGCGCGTATGTGGCCGTCCTTCGTGCCAGACGGCACCCTTAAGGTGAGCGCCATACCGTCGCCATCCGTCTGTTCGGCCAAGGCTGCGGCAGGATGTGCTGCGATCCTGTCGGCTCCGTCGTCTGCATGCTGGCCAAGATGCCCATCAAAGCAGCATCGGTGCCGTTGCTTAGATGGAAGGTAATCCGCGTGCCGGTCCGCACGCGCGTGATCGGCCCGTAAGTAATTGCCAGATCAGCATTGGGCACGGTGCTCGTGCGACGGCTGAGCGGCCCGCGGCAAGCACGCCGGCCAGACCTGCAGCCACGAACAGGGTCATGAGCACCCTGCCGGCGCGTTCCGCCCGTACCCAGCGCCGCTGGAAGCGCACGTCGTAGCCGACTTCGAACTCGCCGTTGGCCCGGTCGGCCCTCGCAGGGTGCGACCGTCCATCGTGTCAGGCCTGCGGGTCGGCGACGACTGTGCCGTAGGGGATGGTCATGCCCGAAGGGGTCTGTTCGCTCTGCGTGGCAGCAACCAGGCGCGCATCCCGCCACGGGCTTGGCGCGGAGGCATGGCCAGGAACGGTCGATCGCGCGTCCTGGAAGCGGGCGCTGGCCATGCCGCGCGCCTCTTCCTCGTCGTTGGCGTTCACCCAGCACTCGTCACGCACCGGGCTTTCGCCCCAGGCGGGGTCACGCAACTCGGAGACGACTGGGGAGAGATGAAAGATGGGCATGGGAGCGGCCTTTGCAGCTTGGGCGTTGGCGCCCTTACGCGGCCTTGGCTTTGGGGTTGCGCGGGCGAGGGCCGTTGCAGACTGGAAGAAAATTCAAGGCCCTCCTTTCGAGAGAAAGAAGCAAAACGCTTTTACTTGCGCTGGCGCGGACCTGACGATGAGCAGATCGAAGCTACCTACCGCACGAAAGTCTATGCCATGATGGGCCATGCAAGGTGGCCATCTTGCTGATGCTCAAGGATGCGACGATCACAAACACGGCTTCCGTCCAGGGCTATCAGCCGTCACCCATGCTGCTCGATTGTGCCGGCACGAAGACGGCGTCCGTGGCGTTCATGCAGGCGCTGGCCAAGCAGGTGGCCGACAAGGAACCCGGGTGAGTCCCGTTCCCCCGGGCCGGTGTGGGGGCCACAGCGGACCTCAGGCGGCCAGCCGACGAGCAAGGTACCCGATCTCGGCCCGGCCGTGCCGTTGAAGCGGCAAGGGCATCTGTCCGGGCTGGCGCTCGTCCGCGTGCTGCTGGCCAGCCGGGAATCCAGTTTCGTCGTCGGCGAGGTCTATGGCGTCACAGGAGGCAACCACCTGCCTGGACAGATGCGCATCCGCGCGTGGCCGTGAACGACGCGCCGATGCCCTCGCACACGTCCGGACCGCACCAAGCGGTCCGGCAGGATGACGTGCTGCCGCTTGACCAATATGCGTGCCTGGGTGACGGGCGGAGTGTGGCACTTGCCGGCGCGGACGGGTCTATAGATTGGCTCTGCGTGCCGGGGATAGACAGCAAGCCGCTGTTCGACCGTCTGTTGGCCGGGGAGCAAGGCGGCCGGCTGAGTATCACGCCGGAGGGGCCGTTCACCGTCACCCGGAACTACCGGCAGCACAGCAACGTGCTGGAGCAGGTGTTCACCACGCCAGACGGGTGCGCCAGGCTCACCGCGTCGTTGAACAGCGGGATTTCCGGGCGGCTGCCGTGGACGGAGCTGGCGCATCGCGTGGAAGGGCTGAGCGGCACGGTGCGCTTCGCCATCGAGGTTCGGCCGAGCACCCGGCTGGACCAGGCGACGGCCTGGCGTGAGTCGAGCCCGCATGGCGACCTGCTGCATGTGGACGGCCTGATGTGTGCGTTCCGTGCCGATGACGCCGTACAGCGCCTGATCGAGGACGATAATCGCCTGCAAGCGCGTCTCGACACGCATCCCGGCAGCCGCAGCATCCTTGCCATCCTGGCGACCGCGGACGAGCCGCTAGTTCTGCCGTCTCTGGAGACGATAAACTGCCGCATCGACCGCTCCGACCTGTCCTGGCGCGAGTGGTGCGGCAACCTGACCTATGACGGGGATTACAGGGAGGATGTGTGCCGCAGCGCGCTTGCGCTCAAGTTGCTGCTGCATTCGCCCACGGGCGCAATTGCGGCGGCGGCGACCAGCGCGCTGCCGGAACGCATAGGCGGCAGCAAGAACTATGACTACCGCTACGCCTGGGTGCGCGACGTGGCGTTTACCATCAAAGCGTTCCTGCGCGTCGGCGCCATGGAGGAAGCGCGCGCCGCTTTCGCCTGGCTGATAGCCACGATCAGACGCCACAATAGCACGATACGCACGATGTACCGTCTCGACGGCTCGCTGGCACCGCGCGAGCGTCCACTCGACCTGCCCGGCTACCGAGGCAGCCAGCCGGTGCTGCAGGGCAACGACGCGCGCGACCAGCTCCAGCTTGGCGTGTTCGGCGATCTGATGGAAACCGCGTGGCTGTTCGTGAACAGCGGCCACGTGCTGGACCTGGTGACGCGGCAGTTGCTGGCCGTAATGGCCGACCGCTGCGCGGATCTGTGGCGCAGCAAGGATTCCGGCATTTGGGAGCTGCGCACGGCCGAGCACTACACGATGTCCAAGCTAGGCTGCTGGACGGCAATGCACCGTGCGGTGATGCTGGCAGAAGCGGGCCAGATAGACGCCAGCCACTGCGAGCGCTGGCGCCGCGCGCGGGACCGCATACGCGACTGGGTGGACGAGAATTGCTGGAGCGAGGCCAAGCAGGCTTACGTCATGCATCCCGGCACGGAAAAGCTCGACGCTTCCATCCTGCTGGTCACCCGTTTCGGTTTTGAGCGGCGGGACAGGCTGGCGCTTACGCGTGACGCGGTGGTCCGCGAGCTGGGCAGGAATATGCTGGTCTATCGCTACAGCGGCGCGCAGGAGGAGGAAGGCACGTTCCTGGCCTGCGCGTTCTGGCTGGTGGAGTGCACGGCACTGCTTGGCGAACGCGATGCGGCGCGGCGGCTTATGGACGCGTTGCTGGCAATTACGCAGGGAAATCTCGGGCTGATGAACGAGCAGATGGATGCGGACACGCATGCGATGCTTGGGAATGTGCCGCAGGCGCTGAGCCACCTGGCTTTGATACAGGCGGCTTTCGCGATTTGTGATTAGGTAGAAAGGCCTTCTTTTTTGAAAAAAAGAAGCAAAAAACTTTTACCATCTCGCATGTGCGGCAGCCTGGAGCTTCTTGGAAAAGCGCAGCGCCGCAGCGGCGTCAGTAGTAAAAGTTTTTTGCTTCTTTTTTTCAAAAAGAAGGCCTTGCTCACTTAACCCCAAGCAACTCCACGTCGAACATCAGCGTGGCGTTGGGCGGAATCACGCCGCCGGCGCCGCGTTCGCCATAGCCCTGGTCAGGCGGAATGATCAGCGTGCGCTTGCCGCCGACATGCATGGTGGCCACACCGGTATCCCAGCCAGCGATCACATGACCCTGGCCCAGGACGAACTCGAACGGTTCGTTGCGGTCACGCGAACTGTCGAATTTCTCGCCCTTGGCGCCATTCTCGTAAAGCCAGCCGGTGTACTGCACGCTGACGGTCTGGCCCGCCTTCGGCTCGGCGCCGGTGCCCACGACGTCATCATGATACTGCGTGCCAGACTGCAGGGTCACGTAGTTGTCGGCAGCAAAGGATGGCTGGCTCAACACGAATGCTCCAATCAGAAAAAACCGTTTCAACATCACGCCTCCGGCGGTAAAAGTTCTTGCTTCTTTTTGCAGAGAAAAGGCCTTGCCTACTCTACCCTGCAACCTTCTCACGATCTTCCGAATTCACCCCAAGCTGCTTCAGCTTACGGTGCAGAGCCGATCGTTCCATTCCCACGAAGCCCGCAGTGCGCGAGATGTTGCCGCCGAAGCGCAGCAATTGCGCTTGCAGGTACTGTGTTTCGAACATGTCGCGGGCCTCGCGCAAGGGTAGGGCCATGACATCCGCCGTGGGATCGAAGTTCAGCAGCGCCGGCGCGCCCTGGCCGATCTCCGGCGGCAGCATCTCCGCACGTATCGGCTCGGCTGGGCCGCCCGGCGCCATGATGAGCAGCCAGTCCATCAGGTTGCGCAGCTGGCGTACGTTGCCCGGCCAGTCATAGGCCTGCAGGGCGGTGATCGCGTCGGCGGACAGTTCGCGGCCGGGCAGGCCGGCGGATTCGGCAGCGCGGGTGAGGAAGTGGCGGGCGAGCTCGGGTATGTCCTCGCGGCGCTCGCGCAGGCCTGGCAGGCGCATGGGGACCACGGCCAGGCGGTAATACAGGTCCTCGCGGAAGCGGGCGTTGCCGATTTCGAGCTGAAGGTCCCGATTGGTGGTGGCCAGCACGCGGACGTCCACCTTCACGCGGCTGCTGCCGCCTATGCGTTCGAACGTCTGGTCCTGCAAGGCGCGCACGATCTTGCCCTGCGTCTCCAGCGGCATGTCGCTGACTTCGTCGAGCAGCAGCGTGCCGCCATGGGCGCGCTCCAGCACGCCGGCGCGCCGCGGCAGGGTGCCGGGATCGTTGCCGGCCTCCACGCCGAACAGCTCTTCCTCGAAGCGGGCGGGGTTGAGGGTGGCGCAGTTCAGCGCGACGAAAGGGCCTTCGGACCGGCGGGAGCGGGCGTGTATGGTGCGGGCGACCACTTCCTTGCCGCTGCCGGCCGCCCCGGTGATCAGCACGCGGGATCCGGTGGGGGCCACGCGCTCGATCTGGCTGCGCACGGCGTGCAAGGCCGGGCTGGCGCCCGTCAGCTGCGCTTCCTGGCCGGCGCGCAGGCGCAGCTCGGCGTTCTCGGCGGCCAAGCGGGCGGCTTCCAGCGCGCGGCGGATGATCAGCAGCAGGCGGTCCGTCTGGAACGGTTTTTCGATGAAGTCGTAGGCGCCCTGCTGTATGGCGGCCACCGCCGTCTCGATGGTGCCGTGGCCGGAGATCATCACCACGGGGGCTGCCGGCTCCTCGCGGTGCAGGGCCTTGAGGATGCCCAAGCCGTCCAGACGAGAGCCTTGCAGCCACACGTCCAGCAGGATCAGCGAGGGCCGCCGCGCGCGGAACGCGGCGATGGCCGAGTCCGAGTCGCCGGCCTGCCTCGTATCGTAGCCTTCATCGCGAAGCAGGCCATCAATCAGCAGCCGGATGTCTGGTTCGTCGTCAACGATCAGGATTTCATGCGCCATCGGCGGCCTTCGCTTCCACGCTGGAGTCCATTTTGGCGGCACCGGGTTGCGGCGCCGCGGGAAGGGTTAACGTCGCAACCGCGCCTGATGTGGCAGGGCCTGTGCCTTGTCGGTCGTCCAGTGTGACCGATCCGCCATGGTCCTCCATGATCTTCTTCACTATGGCAAGCCCCAGCCCCGTTCCTTTTGGTTTATGCGTGACGTATGGCTCGGTCAGGCGGGCGCGGTCTCCTTGCGGCAGGCCTATCCCGTCATCGGTGACGGCGATTCGCGCCATCCCCTCGGCCTCTGTCACTGTCACTGTGATGTGCCCAGGTTCGCCCTCTGGACGGGCGCGCATGGCCACCGAGTCGGCGGCATTCACAAGCAAATTCGTGAGCGCCTGGCCGAGCAGACGGCGATCGCAGGGCCCAGCCGGGCCACGATCGGGAATGTCCGTGGTCCAGGTTATGTCAGGGTGAGCGGTGCGCTGGAGTATTAGCGCCTCGCGCGCCACGCGGCCGACATCCTCCACCCGTATTACCGGTAGCGGCATGCGGGCGAAGGCGGAGAACTCGTCCACCATGCGGCCGATGTCGCCCACGTGGCGCACGATCGTGTCGGCGCATTGCACGAAGGTTTCGGGATCCGAGGTGATCTCGCGCGCGAATCTGCGTTTCAGGCGTTCGGCGCTGAGCTGGATAGGGGTGAGCGGATTCTTGATCTCGTGGGCGATACGGCGGGCCACGTCCGCCCAGGCGGCCTTGCGCTGGGCTGATTGCAGCTCGGTGATGTCGTCGAAAGTGACGACGAAGCCGTGCGCCGCGCCACCCTTCAGCTCGGCGCCGATACGCACCAGCAGGGTTCGGCGCTGGCGTGGGTTGCCGGCCTGTATCTCACCGTTCACCGGGCGTTCGGGGGCGGCCATGCAGGTGGCCAGCATGGGCGCCATCTCCGGCACGCGCTCGGCCAGGAGCTGGCCGGTCAGGCTGACCAGGTCCAGGCCAAGCAGCGCGCTGGCGGCGCGGTTCGGCAGCTCCACCCGGCCGGCGCCGTCCAGCCCGATCACCCCGGCGGAGACGCCGGACAGCACCGTCTCGGTGAAGCGGCGCCGCTCGTCGATCTGGCTGTACGCGCTCATCAGCTCGGCGCGCTGGCCGCTGAGCTGGTTGGTCATGCGGTTGAAGGCGCGGCTGAGGCCGGCCAGCTCGTCGTCGCTCGCAATCTCCGGCACGCGCACGGCAAGGTCGCCGCCGCGCACGCGCTCGGCCGCCTGCATCAGCCAGCCTACGGGACGGGCGATCTGGTTGGCCAGCACCAGGCCGATCGAGACGGCGGCGGCCAGCACCAACAGCGCCACCAGAGCGAAGATCAGCGCGAAGGTCACCTGCAGGCTGGCGCGGTTGGCATCCAGCCGGCCGTACTGGGCCACCGCGTCCTCGGTGGAGTGCATGTGCGCCAGGATATGCGGGTCGACCGGACGCTCCAGCATCATCATCAGTTGCGGGGTGGAGTTGAGCTGGACCACCGCGCGGACCTCGGTGTCGGCGCCGTTGCCCAGGACCGGGACCTCGCCCTCCCGCGCCGCCTCGATGGCGCCAGGAGGGATGTTGCCGGTGCCCACGCCTGCCATCAGGCCGGCGCTCACCAACACGCTGCTCGTGCTGGGGTCGAAGATCACCACCTCGTCCAGGCCGCGCAAGGCCGTCTGGCTCTCCAGCGTCTGGCGGAAGGCGTCCGGCTCGTCGAACATGGCGCGGCCGGCGTGCTCCAGATCCGCCTTCATGCCCAGCGCGTCGGTCTTGATGGTGTCTCGGTTTTCGGAGAGGTAGCCCTGGCTGGCCTGCAGCCCCTCCTCAAGCGCCGTACGTATGCGGTCGTTGAACCAGAACTGTATGCCGAGCGAGAACCACGCGGTGGCGAAGACGCCCACCAGTATTGTGGGGATGACGGCGACCACGCTGAACAGCATCACCAGGCGCACGTGCAGGCGCGAGCCGGCCGAGCCGCGCCGCCGCTCGACCAGCACGCGGGTGAGCCGGCCGGCGAGCGAGGCGCCGAGCAGCAGGAGCACGCTGAGGTTGGAGAGCACCAGGGCGGTGACGAGGTTCGGCCTAATGGCGAGCGGTGCGCCGCTCGACATGAAGAAGAAGCTGCCGATACCCAACGCGGCTGCGGTGGCGGCGAGTGCGAGGGTGACGAGCCGGCCGAGCAGGATGTCGGCGACGCGGCGGGTGCGGGACGGGAGTGGGGTTTGTGCGTCCATCTGGTCCAGCGTAGGCAACGCTTTGGGAAGAAGTAAGGCAAGGCCTTCTTTTTTGAAAAAAGAAGCGAAAAACTTCTACTGCCTCGCTCCGAAGCAGTCCGACACCTTTCGTGCAGCCCACCCATAGCAGCAACTTCAGGAGTAAAAGTTTTTTGCTTCTTTTTTTCAAAAAAGAAGGCCTTTCTTCCTTTCTTTCCGGAGACCCGCATGCCCTACGCCACGCTATCAACCACCCTGCAAGACCGCGTGCAAACCATCACGCTTAACCGCCCCGACCAGCTCAACGCCTTCACGGTGGAGATGGCGAACGAGCTCGTGGCCGCGTTCGAGGCGGCGAGTCTGGACGATTCGGTGGGTGCGGTGGTGCTGACAGGCGCCGGGCGGGCGTTCTGCGCCGGCATGGACCTCTCGGTGGGCGGCAACGTGTTCGGCCTAGACGAGACGATGGCGCCAACCATGGCGGACATGCACGAGCGGCTGGAGGACCCCGCGATCATCGCAGGCGTGCGCGACACCGGCGGGCGGGTCAGCCTGGCGATCTTCGGCTGCCGCAAGCCGGTTGTGGCGGCGATCAACGGCGCGGCGGTAGGCGTGGGCGCCACCATGACGCTGGCCGCGGATTTCCGCCTGGCTTCGGAGAAGGCACGCATCGGCTTCGTGTTCGGCAGACTCGGCATCGTGCCGGAGGCGTGTTCGAGCTGGTTCCTGCCGCGCCTGGTGGGCATGCAGCAGGCGCTGGAATGGTGCTACACGGCGGACATCTTCGACGCCGCGGAAGGCTTGCGTGCCGGCCTGCTGCGCTCCGTGCACGCGCCGGAAAACCTGCTGGCGGACGCACAGGCTTTCGCGGCTCGGTTGATTGCCAAACGCTCTCCCGTGGCCGTGGCGTTTACCCGGCAGATGCTGTGGCGCAATGCGGCGCAGCCCGATCCGATCGAGGCGCACCGGGTGGATTCGCTGGCGATGTTCTACGCCAGCAGGGCAGACGGCAAGGAGGGCGTTCTTGCGTTTCGGGAGAAGCGGGACGTGGCGTTCGCCGGGCGCGCTTCCGAGATGCCGGCGTTTTACGAGGGTTGGGTGAAGGAGAAGTAAGCAAGGCCTTCTTTTTTGAAAAAA
>CAXTJZ010000167.1:0-8733 GCA_964244695.1 uncultured Acetobacteraceae bacterium | reverse complement strand
GTCGATCAGCGCGATGGGTCCGTGCTTCATCTCGCCGGCGGCGTAGCCCTCGGCGTGTATGTAGCTGATCTCCTTCAGCTTCAGCGCACCTTCCATCGCCACCGGATAGCAGCTGCCACGGCCGAGATAGAGCACGTCGCGCGCCTCGGCCACGATGGCGGCAATGCGCTGCACCGGCGCGTCGCCCTCGGCCAGTATCTCCGCCGCGTGGCCAGGCACCTTCAGCAGCACGTCGGTCAGCGCCGCTTCCTCCTCCGCATCGATCGTGCCGCGCGCGCGGGCCAGCGCGATCGCCAGGCAGGCGAGCACGGCCAGCTGCGCGGTGAACGCCTTCGTGCTGGCCACGCCGATCTCGGGGCCGGCCACCGTGTCCAGCACGGCGTCGCTCTCGCGCGCCATGGTGCTTTCGGCCACGTTGAGTATGGACAGGATGGTCTGCCCGCCGGCGCGCATGGTGCGCAGGGCCGCCAGCGTGTCCGCCGTCTCGCCGGACTGGCTGATCAGCAGGCCGGCGCCGCCTTGCGTCATCGGCGGGTCGCGGTAGCGGAACTCGCTGGCCACGTCGGCATCCACCGGCACGCGGGCCAGCGTCTCTATCCAGTTGCGCCCGACCAGCCCCGCGTAATACGCCGAGCCGCAGGCGGTCATCGTCAGACGCGGCACTGAAGCGGGGTCGAAGCCCAGATCGGGCAGCACCACCGCGCGCGTTCCGGGATCGACCATACGGTGCAGGCTGTCGCCGATCACCGCAGGGTGCTCGTGTAACTCCTTTTCCATGAAATGGCGGAACGCGCCCTTGCCGATCGAGGCGCCGGAGAGCGCGGTGCGCTTGATCTCGCGCTGCACGCTCTGGCCGGCGCGGTCGTAGAAATCCGCACCCGTGCGGGTCACCACGGTCCAGTCGCCGTCGCGCAGATAGGCGATCTGGCTGGTCATCGGCGCCAGCGCCAGCGCGTCCGACCCCACGAACATCTCGCCGTCGCCGAAGCCCACCGCCAGCGGCGCGCCGTGCTGGGCGGCGATGATCAAATTCGGCTGGCCGGAGAACAGCAAAGCCAGCGCGTAGGCGCCCTCCAGCCTGGCGAACGCCGCCTGCGCCGCCTCGCCAGGGTTCATGCCGCTGGCGAGCAGGTGGTCCAGCAGCTGGGCCACCGTCTCGGTGTCCGTCTCGGTGCTGAACACCTGGCCGCGGCCCTCCAGCTCGTGGCGCAGTTCGGCGTGGTTCTCGATGATGCCGTTATGGACGACGACCACGCGTTCCGTGCCGTGCGGGTGGGCGTTGCTCTCCGTGGGCGCGCCGTGCGTGGCCCAGCGGGTGTGGCCGATGCCGGTGGTGCCGCCAAGCGGGGCGGCCTGCAGCACCCCCGCCAGGTTGGCAAGCTTGCCCTGGGCGCGGCGGCGGACGATCCGATCATCGACCAGCGTGGCGATGCCCGCGCTGTCATAGCCGCGGTACTCCAGGCGGCGCAGGCCTTCCAGCAGGAGCGGGGCGGCATCCGCGCGCCCGATGACACCGACGATGCCGCACATCAGCTCTGTTCCTTCCTGTGTGCCTCGCGGAACGCGGCCGCACGTCCTGGCAGGGTGGCCTGCCTGGCGCGGCCGATCGCCATCGCGTCTGCCGCCACGTCCTCGGTGATCACGCTGCCCGCGGCCACGAACGCGCCGTCCGCCAGAGTGATAGGCGCCACCAGCACGGCGTCCGACCCCACGAAGACGCGCTCGCCTATGGTGGTGCGGTGCTTGGCGTAGCCGTCGTAATTGCAGGTGATGGTGCCCGCGCCGATGTTGGTGCCGGCGCCTATGGCGGCGTCGCCCAGATAGGTCAGGTGGTTGGCCTTCGCCCCCTGGCCCAGCGTGGTGGCTTTCAGCTCGACGAAATTGCCCACATGCGCGCCCGCCTCCACCACCGTGCCCGGGCGCAGGCGCGCGTAGGGGCCGATGATCGCGCCGGCCTGGACGCGGCAGCCTTCCAGGTGGCTGAAGGCGCGAATCTCGGCGGCCCCTTCCACACGCACGCCCGGGCCGAACACCACGTGCGGACCAACCACCGTGTCCGGCGCCAGCGTGGTGTCGGTGCTGAGGAACACGGTGTCCGGCGCCTGCAGCGTGGCGCCGGCCTCCATGGCGGCGGCGCGCAGGCGGCGCTGCACCACCGCCTCGGCATCCGCCAGCTCGGCGCGCGAATTGATGCCGCGCAGTTCGCTTTCGTCGGCCTCCACCGCGACCACGCCGGCGCCGTCCCGCACCGCCAGACGCACCAGGTCGGTCAGGTAGTATTCGCCGCGGCTGTTGTCCGGACGTATCTCGCGCAGCCAGGCCGCCAGCCGGTCCGCCGGGCCGCACAGCGCGCCGGCGTTGCACAAACCGATGTCGCGCTGGGCCGCGGTGGCGTCCGCCCACTCGACGATGCTGGTGACGCGGCCGGATTCATCCTGGACCAGCCGGCCGTAGCGGGCGGGGTCCGCGGGGCGCATGGCCATCAGCGCCAGGCCGGCGCCGGTGGCCTGGCGTTCGGCCATCAGCCGGGCCAGGGTTTCCGGGCGGATTAGCGGGTTGTCGGCAAACAGGATGGCCACCTCGCCACCGCCGAACCGGGCGGCGGCGCACAGGGCGGCGTGGGCGGTGCCCAGGCGATCGTGCTGGATCTCGGTCGGATGCGGGGCGGCCAGCGTGGCGAGACGCTCCATCTGCGGTCCGATCACCACCACGATGCGGGTGAACGCCGCCTCGGCCGCATCCAGCAGATGGCGCAGCATGGGGCGGCCGGCGATGGCGTGGGCGGCCTTGGGGAGTGCGGATTTCATCCGCGTGCCCAGCCCTGCCGCCAGGATAACGGCGCAGGTGTCTGACGAACTTGTGTCTTCGGGCATGCAAGCGGTTCTACCGGCGGTGACGGCTGCGGGAAAGCGTCAACACGCGCACATTTGATATCAATACGTTTCGTGGCAGGTATCGCACACGTGGCGCCCGAGTGGAGATTGCAGATGGCCCTGTTCGTTGTCACCGGAGGCGCGGGGTTCATCGGCTCGCATCTGACGGATGCGCTACTGGCGCAGGGCCACGGCGTGCGAGTGATCGACGACCTCTCCACCGGCCACCGGCACAATCTCGGCGCCGGCGCCGAGCTGATTGAGGCGGACATCTGCGACGAAGGCGCGCTGCGCGCCGCGCTGGACGGGGCGGCGGGATGCTACCACCTCGCGGCGATCGCGTCGGTGGCGCGCGGCAACGAGGACTGGGCGGGGACGCACCGGGTGAACCTGACCGGCACCATCACCGTGCTGGATGCCTGCCGCGCCGCGCACCTGCCGGTGGTATACGCATCCTCGGCGGCCACCTACGGCAACATCGGCGACGCGGTCGCCCACGAAGGTCTAGCCTGCGCCCCGCAGACGGCCTACGGCGCGGACAAATACGGCTCCGAGCTGCACGCCGCCGTTGGCTGGGGCGTGCACGGCGTGCCGAGTTTCGGATTACGGTTCTTCAACGTGTATGGGCCGCGTCAGGACCCGAACTCGCCCTATAGCGGCGTGATCTCGATCTTCGCCGACCGCATCGCGCGCGGCGCCGGCGTCACGGTGCACGGCGACGGCGGGCAGACGCGCGATTTCGTCTTCGTGGCCGATGTGGTCGCCCACCTTATTGCGGCGATGGCGTATCTGGGCCGAGCCCCTGGCGCCTGGGTCAGCAACGTATGCACCGGGCGCGAGACGAGCGTGCTGGAGCTGGCGCGTGTGCTGGGCGGTATTTGCGGCGTGGAAGCGGCGGCAGCGCACGGGCCGGCGCGGGCTGGCGACATCCGGCGGTCGGTGGGGTCCGCGGCTCGGGCGCAGGAGATGCTTGGTGTTTCGGCGGATGTGGGGTTGCGGGAGGGGTTGGGAGTGACGGTTGGGAAGTAGGAAGTAAAGCAAGCAGTCCTTTTTTGAAAAAACGGACCAAAAAACTTTTGCTCCCTCGCATTTGAATCAGCTTGATGCATTTTGTGATGCACAGCCGCGGACAAACAATCTTTGATTTCAGTCGAATCCGATTAGTCAATTAGAAATTAGGCTGCCGTTGTTCGAAAGCTCTGATAACGATCTAATCCGGGCTAGCATCAACGCGCGTTGCGTGTGAACCTCGATAGAAAGCATTCATCAAAGAAAAACTGTTTTGCCCGTGGCGCAGGCTGAAGGAACGTCCGCAACAGCGCGTCCGAAAGCTTGTTGCTTCTCTCTCGAAGAAAAACTTAGCCTTGCTTTAACGGTGTGTCAGCAACGGTCCGTTGGCAGAGCAAAGCGAGATATAAGACCTCCATGGTCCGCCCTGCGTCAACGCGCGTCGTGCCTCAGGAAAACCCGACGCCGCGAGACAGCGCAGGGACAAAAGTTTTTTGCTTCTTTTTTTCAAAAAAGAAGGCCTTTCTTGCCTCACCTCTACCGATCCAACATATCCGCCTCGATCCGCTCGATCTCCGCATCAGAAAACCCGAAATGATGCGCCACCTCGTGCACCAGAACGCTCCCCACCAAACGCGCCAGATCCTCCCCCGTCTCGATCCACTCGATCAGGATCGGATCGCGATACAGCATGATCGTGTCCGGCAGGCGCACCGGGTCGGACACACTGCGCTCCGTCATCGGGATGCCGCGATACAGGCCGGTCAACTCCCAGGCGTTCTCCACCTCCAGCGCCGCGAGCGTCTCCTCGTCGGCCATGTCCTCCACCATGATCGCGAGCCCTTCCACGTGGCGGACCAGCCGCTCCGGCAACGCAGCCAGGGCGGCTTCGGCCATGGCCAGGATGTCCTCCTCGCTGGGCGGGGTAGTATAGGCTGGCATGGATGCACCTTCAGGAAACGGGGTAACATAATATGGTGGCAAGGCTCGATGACGCGCAACGCAAGGCGCTGGCGGCGGCGCGGCCGCACTGGGCGCTGGTGGACGGGCGCGACGCCATCATGCGGCAGTTCCGCTTCGCCGATTTCAGCGCGGCCTGGGCGTTCATGTGCCGCGTGGCGCTGCTGGCAGAACGCATGGACCACCATCCGGAGTGGGAAAACGTCTACAACCGCGTGACGATCACGCTGACCACGCATGACGCGCACGGGCTTTCAGAACGCGATGCGCGCATGGCCGAGGCGATCGACCGTATGCTGGAAGCGGATGCCTAGCGCGGGCGCCGGATGGGTGTATAGCGGCGCGGAACAGCAGGAGCGCGCCCATGCCGGTTTCCATGTACCAGATCTCAATCCCGATGTTCATACGCGGCTTGCGCGCGCTTGGCGGCGTGCTCGAAAAGGGCCGTGCCGACGCGGAAGCCCGCAATTTCGCGCCGGAGGTTCTGGTCGATGCCCGCCTGGCGCCGGACATGCACAAGCTGTCGCGCCAGGTGCAGATCGCGTCCGACATGGTGAAGAACGGCGCCGCGCGCCTGGCTGGCATGGAGCCGCCCTCCTATCCCGGCACGGAGAGCAATTTCGAGGAGCTGCAAGCGCGTGTCACCAAGACGATCGCCTTTCTCGAAGGGATCACCGAGGCACAACTGGAAGGCAGCGAGACGCGGCAAATCACGCTGAAATTCCCCGGTCAGGAAATGACATTCAGCGGCGCCGACTACTTGACCGGCTTCGTGCTGCCTAACCTGTATTTCCACATGACCACCGCTTACAACATCCTGCGCCATAATGGGGTGCAGCTTGGCAAGCGGGATTTCATGGGGATGTAGCAGGCAAGCAAGGCCTTCTTTTCTGAAGAAAAGAAGCAAAAGACTTTTACTCCCTGTCGGCGGCTGTCAGAACAAATGCCGCGACAGCGGAGTCAAAAGTTTTTTGCTTCTTTTTTTCAAAAAAGAAGGCCTTGCTTTCTTGCCTAAGTAACCTTCCGCCCACCCGCTCCGAAACTTACTCCAACTGGAGGAGCGGCCAATGAAAAGATCACTGCTGAGCGCACTGGCCGGTTGCGCGCTGGCCGCGCCGGCGTTCGCCGCCGATGCGGATCATCCCGTGGTCGTCGAGCTTTTCCAAAGCCAGGGCTGTTCCTCCTGCCCGCCGGCGAACGCGCGCGTGCTGGCCATCGCCGAACGGCCGGACGTGCTGGCGCTGAGCTGGGAGGTCACCTATTGGGATTACCTCGGCTGGCGCGACACGTTCGGCAACGCGGCCTACACGCAACGGCAATACGATTACGCGCACGCTTTGGGCCATGACGGCGTATTCACGCCTCAAGTGGTGGTGAACGGCCGGGTGGACGGCGTGGGCAGCCAGGACGGCGAACTGGCCAGCCTGATCAGGCAGGGTGACCGCGGCGACGCCGGCCCGGCCGTGCATGTGACAGAAACCGCAGCGCAGGTCAGCGCAGGCCACGGGCAGGCGGACGTGGTGCTGGTGCGGTACGATCCCGCGCTGGTGCAGGTGCCGATCCATCGCGGCGAGAACGCCGGCGAGACGCTGCCACACCGCAACGTGGTGCATCAGGTCGTAAAACTGGGCACCTGGCACGGGCAGGCGGAAAGTTTCACATTGCCGGCAGCGCCGAGAGACGGACTAAAGAGTGCAGTCCTGTTGCAGGCCGCAGGCACCGGGCCGATCTTGGCGGCTGGGCATAGCTGAAAGAAGCAAAGCCTTCTTTAACTCCGCTGTAGCCGAACGCCGAAGCGCGCATCTCAACAACGCAACCACAAACGAGATAAAAGTTTTTTGGTGCTTTTTTTCAAAAAAGAACTGCTTCCTTCCTCGCCTTAAGGAACCGCCGGAAGCGCGTAGTCAAACGCATAATGATGCACACCGCCAAGCTGGCTGATCTTCAACGCCCCCTGCAAACCCTTCAGCCCGCCCTCGCCCGAATCCGGCACCACCGTGATCACCGCCGTCGCCGATCCGCCCGTCATCGTTCCGCTATGCTGCAACACGAACGATCCATGATGCCCGGCAAGACTCCCGGTGAAACGCTCCATCGCCACGTAGCCGGCGGAACCCGCAACCGGCGTGCGCACCGCCAGCATCTGGCCCGCGCTCGTACCCTGCAGATCGCCCTGGAACACCTTGTCGATCGACATGTTGCCGATCGACGTCTCTGCGCCGGCAAGCGGCTTAATGGTTATCTCGAACGTGCCACGCGCGACAGCTTTGGTCATCACGCCCTCGCTCAATGCCGTACTCGCAAAGGACACCGCGCACGCCACACCGATGATAGCAGCGCCATACCTCAACCCACGCCACCCAGGCAGAGGTACTTGATCTCCAGATAATCCTCGATGCCGTATTTCGAACCTTCCCGTCCCAGCCCGGAAGATTTCACGCCGCCAAACGGCGCCACCTCGGTGGAAATGATACCCTCGTTGATCCCGATGATCCCCGCCTCTATCCCCTCGGCCACGCGGAACACCCGGCCCACGTCACGCGTGTAGAAATACGCGGCCAGGCCGAACTCCGTGTCATTAGCCATCTCCACCGCCTCATCCTCGGTGCTGAAACGGAACAGCGGCGCCACCGGGCCAAACGTCTCGTCGCGGAAGATGTCGGCCTCGCGCGGCACGTCGGCCAGGATGGTCGGCTCGTAGAAATTGCCGCCCAGCGTGTGGCGCTTGCCGCCAGTCACCACGCGCGCCCCGCGCTGCAACGCGTCGGCCACGTGGTCCTCCACCTTCCGCAGCGCGTCGCCGTTGATCAGCGGGCCCTGCGTGATACCCTCATCCATCCCGTTGCCCACGCGAAGGTTGCGCACGGCGGCGGTCAGCTTCTCCACAAACACATCATAAACCCCGTCCTGCACCAGCAGCCGGTTGGCGCACACGCAGGTCTGCCCGGTGTTGCGATACTTGCTGGCAATCGCACCCTTCACGGCTTCGTCCAGATCGGCATCGTCGAACACGATGAACGGCGCGTTGCCGCCAAGCTCCATGCTCGTCTTCTTGATCGTGGGCGCGCATTGCGCCAGCAACTTGGCACCCACCGCGGTGCTGCCTGTAAAAGTCAGCTTGCGCACCATCGGGTTCGCGGTCATCTCGGCGCCAATGCCTGTCGCCGGCCCAGTGATGATGTTGCAGATGCCCGCCGGCAGCCCGGCCCGCTCCGCCAGCACGCCGAGCGCCAGCGCCGAGAACGGCGTCTGCGTGGCCGGCCGTATCACGCCGGCACAGCCCGCCGCCCAGCCAGGCCCGGCCTTGCGGGTGATCATCGCGGCCGGAAAATTCCACGGCGTGATCGCCGCGAACACGCCGATCGGTTCCTTCTGCACGATGATGCGCCGCCCAGGCAGGTGCGGCGGCACGGTGTCGCCATACACCCGCTTGGCTTCCTCGGCGAAAAACTCGATGAAGCTGGCGGCATATGCGATCTCGCCGCGGCTCTCCGCCAGCGGCTTGCCCTGCTCGGCCGTCATGATCACGGCCAGGTCCTCCTGGTTCTCCATCATCAGGTCGAAAAGCCTGCGCAGCGGGCGCTGCCGCTCCTTGGCGGTCAGCTTGCGCCAGGCCTTCTGCGCCCGGTAGGCGGCCGCGATCGCACGCGCCGTCTCCGCCTGGCCCATGCTCGGCACCTCGCCCACCAGCGCGCCGGTGGCGGGGTTGCGCACGGCCACCACCTGGCCGCTATCGGCCTGCACCCAGGCGCCATCGATCAGGTTCGCCTGGCGCAGCAGGTCCGGGTCGGCGAGTTTCAGGGGGGCGGCGGGGTTCAGCATGACAAACTCCTAAGGAAGGAAGGCCTTCTTTTTTGAAAAAAAGAAGCAAAAAACTTTTGCTACTGACGCC
>CAXTJZ010000166.1:0-8792 GCA_964244695.1 uncultured Acetobacteraceae bacterium | reverse complement strand
GCGCCGGAATACCTAGTCAGCTACCTGAGTCAGAAAATCTGCTCACCGGTATAAGAAAGCAAGTAGTCCTTTTTTGGAAAAAAGGACCAAAAAACTTTTCCTCCCTGTCGGGGACTGTTGAGAGGCATTGCTCCTGACTCAACCTTGGAGATTTGCGATATGGCGCAACATGATGACGGCCTGCCTCCTGATGACTCCAAAGCGGGAGCGCCTGCATCGGGCGGGCAGGCCGCGGCCAGGCAGCCAGCAGGCGAGGCGGCGAAGCCGGACGTGCCGACTCCCACAGAGGCTGAGGAAGTTCGCTGAGGGCGGCCTGAAGCTCCGAAACCGTCCGGGCTCACGCGGTAATAGCGATAACACGCCCATAGACCATTCGCGTCCAACCGTTGGTCCCGCCCTTGTTGTTTCCAATAAGTAGCTCGCCGTCAGCCCGGCGCGCTTTTACCAGATGCAAGAACACGCGGCCCTGAACCTTGCACAAGACAATCTCACCGACTTGCACGATGGCAGCTGTCGCAGGCGCTACCGTAACGAGCTGGCGGTTCTCGATCCTGCCGGACATTGAATGCCCGACTGGCCGGAACCGGACAGTTTCACCCGCCTTCAACCGCTCGATATGCTGTACGGCCCAGCTCAAAAAGTGTCCTACTCAACCTTCGCCGGTTCAGGCCGGAACGCCCCGCCCGCCGCCGCCCGCGCTGCGGCAAGGCGCGCGCCCTCTTGCGCCATCAGATCCATCAGCCGCTCCGGCTCGCTCGCGCGCAGCCCGGACGCAAACAGCTCGCCTCCTTGTGCCACGACGATCTCGCGCCTGTTCTCGGCGATACCCGTCACGATGATGCGCGCCACTTCGGCCGGGTCCATGCCGGAATCGATGTTGGCGTCCGACATGCCGCGAACCGAGCCGTCGCCCTGCAGCGCGTTGGTGGCGATCGCCGTGCGCACCGAGCCAGGCAGCACGGTGGTGACGGAGATGTTGTAGGCCACCTCGAACTCGGCCCGCAGCGCCTCGAAATACCCCAGCAGCGCGTGCTTGGCCGCGCAATACCCGGTGCGCAGCGGCGAGCCGATGCGGCCGGCCAGCGAGCTGATCGCCACCAGCCGCCCGCTGCGGCGCTCCACCATGTGCGGAGCGACCAGCTGCGTCAGCCGCAGCGGCGCGAACAGATCCGTCTCCATCAACGAACGATACACGTCGAACCCGGTGTCCAGCGCCAGGCTGCGCTGGCTGATGCCGGCGTTGTTGACGAGCATATCGATCTGCCCGCGCCAGGCGACGGCGCGTTCCACGACGCCAGGAAGTGCTTCGTACTCCGTGGCCTCGAACGGCAGCACCAGGCTCGGTCCGCCGCATCCGGCGGCCACCCGCTCCAGCGCTTCCACGCGGCGGCCGGACAGGATCAGTGCCCAACCGGTACGGCTTAGCTCGTGGGCGAGCGCCTGGCCTATGCCGGAGGAGGCGCCGGTGATCCAGGCTGTGCGTTGTTCTGTGCTCATGGGCGGGACCCCTCAAGAAAGAAAGCAGTTCTTTTTTGAAAAAAGAACCAAAAAACTATTACGCCGCTGGCGCGGACCTAACCGGAAAAGACGGCGACAGCGGAGTAAAAGTTTTTTGCTTCTTTTTTTCAAAAAAGAAGGCCTTGCCTGCCTAAAGCCGTTGATAAACCCCAATAACCCGGGAAGCCGCCAAAAGATTCCCCTTCAAAGTGCGCAACAGATGCCCACGCCCAGGCGGGCTGGCAAAGCTCGGCACCACATCCACCGCGAACAGCTGGAACGCATACCGGTGCGGCCCGTGCCCAGGCACCGGCGAGGGCGCCATCCAGCCAGGCCGCGACACGGAGTTGCGGCCGACCTGGAAGCCCAAGGGGGACACCCGCGTCTGCTTCATGCCCAGCCCGCCCTCCTGTATGCCGGACAGGCTGACCGGAATGGAGTGCAGCACCGCATGCACCAGCGGGCGGGGAAACGGCGCGTCCGCGTCCTCCACGATCAGTGCCAGAGATTTCGTGCCCTCGGGCGCGCCGTGCCATTCCAGCGGCGGGAACAGCGCCTCGCCGTCCTGCGTGTAGCGGTCAGGGATGGTGCCGCCGTCTTCAAAGGCCGGGCTGGTGATGGTCAGGCCGTGGCGCGGCAGGTCCAGCCGGCTGGTGGCGAGCGCGCTCAGGCCGGGGCGCACCTGGCGCAGCATGTGGCCAACCTTGCGCGCCCATTCGTTCGCCATGCGACCACTCCCTTGTCCACCGGCCGGCAACGCGGCAGCTTGCTGGTCTTTCCACCTGTCGGCGCGCCTGCGCAACCCTGGCATCGCAAAGCCTTGCTGCACTGCAAAGACAGCCGGCGTATTGTGGGCCGCGTGGCCATCTTCGGCGGCTGCCAATGGGAAAAAAGGATCGGCGAGTGAGCTTGTCTGTGACCACCAAGGAAACTGCGCCTGGCCAGGCGCGCCCGGCTGGCGCGGCCGGAGACGCGGTGATGGCGGTGCTGCTGGCGATCAGCGTCTCGCATCTGCTGAACGACCTGATGCAGTCGCTGGTGCCGGCCGTCTATCCCGTGCTGAAGGGGCGGCTTGGCCTCAATTTCGCGCAGATCGGCGGCATTACGCTGGTGAACCAGATGACGGCGTCCGTGCTGCAGCCGGTGGTAGGCACGTTCACGGACCGCCGGCCAATGCCGTATTCGCTGCCGCTCGGCATGGCCTCCACCCTGGTGGGGCTGCTGCTGCTCAGCCAGGCGGGCAGCTATCCGGCGGTGCTGGTGGCGGTGGCCTGCGTGGGCGTGGGCTCCTCGGTGTTCCATCCGGAAAGCTCGCGCGTGGCTCGGCTGGCCTCCGGCGGGCGGCACGGCATGGCGCAATCGGTGTTCCAGGTGGGCGGCAACGCCGGGTCCGCGCTGGGGCCGCTGCTGGCGGCGTTCGTGATAGCACCGCACGGCCATCACGCCGGCGGTCAGGGGCTGATCGCCTGGTTCGGGCTGGCCGCGCTGGCCGGCATCGTGGTGCTGAGCGGAGTCAGCCGCTGGTATGGCCGCAACATCCGTGCGCGCGTGGCAAAGCAGGTGGTGGCGGCCGTCAGCCTGGACGCAAGGCGCGTAGCCTGGGCCATGGCGATACTGGTGGCGCTGCTGATGTCGAAGTTCTTCTACACCGCCAGCATGTCCAACTATTACCAGTTCTTCCTGATCGACCGTTTCCACGTTAGCCAGCACACCGCGCAGCTTTGCCTGTTCCTGTTCCTGGGTGCGTTCGCGGCCGGCACGTTCCTGGGCGGCCCGATCGGCGACAGGATCGGCCGCAAGCGCATCATCTGGGTGTCCATCCTCGGCGTGCTGCCGTTCACGCTGGCGCTGCCCTATCTCGGGCTGACGGGCACGATACTCATGACGATCCCGATCGGCCTGCTGCTGGCATCGGCGTTTCCGGCGATCGTGGTGTATGCGCAGGAGCTCATGCCCGGGCGTGTGGGGACGGTGTCCGGCCTGATGTTCGGCCTGGCTTTCGGGCTGGGCGGGCTCGGGGCCGCGGGGTTGGGGATGTTGGCGGACAAGACCAGCATCGGGCTGGTGTTTCAGGTTTGCGCGTTTCTGCCGGCGCTGGGGTTGCTTGCCGGGTTCCTGCCGGCTGTAGAAGCGGAGTAAGGCAGGCGACCCAGGCTGGCCGCGGGCGCAAGCAGCCGGACCGTTTCAGGAGCGCCGTCGTGCGCCGTTGGGGACAATCGAGATCGCCACCATCGTCCCAGAGATCCGGCCTGACTCCGATCCGGCTACGCTCGGCAGGGGGCTGACCTTTGTGATGGCAGCGGCGACGGGCATCGCCGTGGCCAACCTCTACTACAACCAGCCGATGCTGGGGCTGATGGAGCGCGACCTGCGCGGCGGCTCGGCCGCGATGATCCCGACAGTGACGCAGCTCGGCTACGCGCTCGGGTTGTTCCTTCTGGTGCCGTTGGGCGACATCACCGAGCGGCGCCGGCTGATCGTCCTGCAATTCCTCCTGCTCGCATGCGCCCTCGTCGGGGTCGCCTGGGCACCCTCCACAATGCTCGTCATCATTGCATCACTGTTCGTGGGCATGGCGGCGACGGTTGCCCAACAGATCGTGCCGTTCGCGGCCCATCTCGCAACCCCGGCGCGGCGCGGCGCTGCCGTCGGGAACGTCATGTCCGGCCTGCTGGCCGGCATCCTGCTCAGCCGAACACTGGCCGGCTTTGTCGGCGCCAATGCGGGATGGCGGGCGATGTTCTGGCTAAGCGTGCCCCTGGCGCTAGCGACGGGCGGCGTGCTTGCGTTCAGCCTGCCAGTCAGCCGGCCGGGGGCGGTCATCACCTACCGGGAACTCTTGCGCTCGATGGTCAGCCTGTGGAGCGACCACCGGGAGCTGCGGCTGGCGGCGATCACCCAGGCGCTGCTCTTCGCGTCCTTCTCGGCTTTCTGGACGATCCTCGCCCTGCGTCTCCAGGAGCCGGCATTCGGCCTCGGTCCGGCTGCCGCGGGGCTGTTCGGTATCCTTGGCCTGACTGGTATCGTTGCTGCACCGGTCGCCGGCAGGGTTGCGGACAGGACAGGGCCGCACGGTCCTGTCCTGCTGGCGAGCGTTGTGGTGCTGCTGTCCTGGATCCTCTTCGGCCTTTGGCAAAATCTGGCCGGGCTGATCTGTGGCGTCGTGCTTCTGGACATGGGCGTTCAGGGCGGGCTGGTTTCAAACCAGCACCTCATCTACGCGCTTCGCCCGGACGCGCGGTCCCGCGTAAACACCCTCTTCATGGGTGTCATGTTCCTGGGCGGAGCAGCGGGCTCTTCCATCGCCGCCTGGGCGTGGGCGACGGGAGGCTGGGATCGTGTCGCGTTGCTCGGTGGGGTATTTTCGGTCTGCGCAGTGTTTGGCCAGACGCGAAAGAAGGAAGGCCTTCTTTTTTGAAAAAAAGAAGCAAAAAACTTTTGCTCCCTGTCGGGGACCGCTGAAAGCGCATGCCTTTCAGGTGAGCCGGCGACAGCGGAGCAAAAGTTTTGGCAATTATATACTTGACGCCACAAGCCTCAAGAGGTAGGTTTTGCCTACCAACCGAGGCCTGCTGCCATGTCTAAGCTTTCCGCCCCTCATTTCCACGACGAAGAAGCGGCTCGCGTCTACCTTGAGGCGCTTCGCTGGCCGTCTGGTCCGGTGTGCGCGCACTGCGGAACGGTGAACAAGGCTTACGCTACGAAGCGTCCCGGCAAATATCGCTGCGCCACGAAGGAGTGCCGCAAGGACTTCACGGTGAAGGTCGGCACGGTGTTCGAAGCCAGCCACATTCCGCTCCACAAGTGGTTGTTGGCAGCTTACCTGCTTTGCTCGTCCAAGAAAGGCATGAGTTCTCACCAACTTATGCGCACCTTGGAAGTGACCTATAAAACCGCATGGTTCATGACGCACCGTATTCGTGAGGCAATGCGCACTGGCGCGTTCTCTCCGCTTGGCGGATCGGGCCAAGTGATCGAAGCCGACGAAACCTACATCGGCCGCAAGGCTGGCACAGTCTCCCGTCGCGGGCACGGCCACAAGCGCGCTGTGGTGACGCTGGTAGAGCGCAACGGCGAGGCCCGCAGCTTCCACGTTGACCGCGCCACTATTTTTTCCATCTTCAAGCGCGGCTTCAAGGGCATTCATCAGCACTGTGGTGAGGACCATCTGCACCGCTACCTTGCTGAATACGACTTCCGCTACAACAACCGCGTGCGGTTCGGCATCGGTGACGAACGCCGCATGAACATCGCGTCGCCACAGGCAGAAGGGAAGCGCCTCACGTATCGGTGGATTGGTGGGCAAGCGTAAGAAGTCTGGAAAAGAGTTAGCCCTAGCTTTTATCAAATGGCGACTTCACAAGAGCCAATAAGTTTTGACGACCCGTTAGGTGAACCGGATGCTCTATGGCATTGGGCGTCAGACGGAAGAACGCCTTTCGGTCTTGGAGAGAGTGCAGAGTTAGCAAATTGGATTGGGAGAGTCATTGCCGGATATTCGGCAATAGAATTTCAGATGTATCAAATATACGCTGTGCTAGCTGACGATCACCCGAAAGCTAGTTTCACTAAGTTTTACAAACTTCGACTTATAAATCAGAAGGAAAACTTAGTCTGCCGATCAGGTCTTGGATTGCCTGATGAATATAAGAGTGCGCTCCGACGACTCTGGGGTAGATTGCGAGCGGCGGCTGACCGCAGAAGCCAAGTAGCTCACTGTTCAATCCTAAAATCAAACGGAAAGCATCTTCGTTTGATTTTGATGGGTGAAAGAGCCGAACTTGCGGAATTGAATAAGCAACTATTCGTCAGGACAGTTCGTCAATATCGAACTCTGCAAACAGATGCTCACATATTTCTAGTTTATCTCGGATTTCTTGATCCGAAAAATTATGCGAGAAGACTAAGCGAAATACCTGTTCCGCAAGGTAATAAGAACACGGCCCCTGCGGCTGATCCGGGTCCCCTGCCGCAACGTGTAGAAGACGAGCGAATCGCGTCTGTAAAGCGGTTGGGATTGAGTTTGGTAAAAGTGATTGACAATCACAGCTACTTTGGGCGGCCGAACTATCGCGTGGTGAGGATACAGGGGCAACTGACAGTATGGATGAATTGACCATGACCCAAACCTCAAAACCCGATCTATCCGACCACGAAGAGGAAGCCGCCCCCTTCGATGATGTGCTGCGCAAGCTGCTGACCGCTAAGCCAGCCCCTCGTAAACCCGTGCCGGACAGTCAGGTCTCGGAAGAGACCCCCTAGGCTTCAGAGCCTAGGCCATACCCCCCCCACATCTAGACTTTGTGGTGCGAGGTACATAATTGCCAAAGTTTTTGGTCCTTCTTTCAAAACAGGACCGCTTGCCTTTGTGCCATGGTGTTGCGCCTACCTGGTCCAGATCGGGACGCTCCTGAGATCAGGATGAGCGGCCGCACAGGCGCGCTCACCTGTATCCCGCCGCCTGCAACGCGAACAGCTCCGCGTACCGCCCACCCTGCGCCACCAGCTCCGCGTGCGTGCCACTCGCCTCCACCCGCCCGCCGGCCACCACCAGTATCTGGTCGGCCATCCGCACGGAGGAGAACCGGTGGGAGATCAGCACCGCCGTGCGCCCTGCGCTCAGCGCCTTGAACCGCTCGAACACCTCGAACTCCGCGCGCGCGTCCAGCGCCGCGGTCGGCTCGTCCAGGATCAGCACGGCCGCGTCGCGCATGTAGGCGCGCGCGAGGGCCACCTTCTGCCACTCGCCGCCCGATAGCTCCACGCCGCCGTAGAAGCGCCGTCCCACCATCTGGTCGTAACCGCCGGGCAGCCGGCCGATCACCTCGTCGGCGCGTCCGCTGGCCGCTGCCTGCTCGATCCGGCCCCTGTCGGCGCGCCGACCGATCCGGCCCACGGCGATGTTGTCGGACGCGCTCAGGTCGTAGCGCACGAAATCCTGGAAGATCACGCCGATGCCGGCGCGCAGGCTGTCCAGATCGTATTCGCGCAGGTCATGGCCATCCACCAGGATGCGCCCCTCGTCCGGGTCGTATAGCCGGGTCAGCAGCTTCACCAGCGTGGTCTTGCCGGCGCCGTTCTCGCCCACCAGCGCCAGCACCCGCCCGGCCTCCAGGCGGAAGCTCAGATGCCGCATCGCCCAGGCCGCCGCGTCCGGGTAGCGGAAGCCCACGTCCTGAAACTCGATCCCCCCCGCCAGGATGGCAGGGAACGCCAGCCCGCCCGCGGGCGAGACGATGGCCGCCCGCAGATCCAGGAACGAGAACAGGTCCTGCAGGTACAGCGCCTGGCTGGCCAGCGACGAGACCCCGGCCAGCACGCCCGCCAGCAGCCCGCGCAGCCGCTGGAAGGACGCCGCCAGGAACGTCAGGTCGCCCACTGTCAGCCCGCCCGCGACCGCCCGCCATGCCAGATAGGCGTAGGCCGCGTAGTAACCAAGCGTGCCGAGCGCCGCCAACACCGCGCCCGATGCGGCCCGGCGCCACGCGAACGCCGCGTTCTCCTGCTGCATTGCCACCGCCAGTTCGCGGTATCGGCCGATCAGGAAGCCGTGCAGGCCGAACAGCTTGACCTCTTTTGCGGTGTAAGTGCTGGCGCCGGTCTGCCGCAGATAGTCCAGTTCCCGCCTGTCGGTGGTGCGTTTGACGTTGATCTCGTAGGCCAGCCGGTTGAACCGCACTTCACCGATGAACGCCGGCACCAGGGCTGCGGCCAGCAACAGGATCAGCCAGGGGGCGTAGGCGGCGATCCCCGCGGCGAAGCCCGCCAACGTGACCAAGTCCTGCGCCTGGCCCAGCAGCAGGCTGACCAGGCCGGAGCGGCCGCTCGCCTGCCGCCTGGCACGGTCCAGCTTGTCCTGCGTCTCGCTGTCCTCGAAATCGCGCAGATCCAGCGTGGCGGCGTGCAGCATCAGGCGCAGGCTGGTCTCGTCGCTGAACCGGTCCGACAGCAACTGGTCCAGCAGCGCCACCGCCCGGCCGAGCGCATCGGCCAGCAACGCCAGCAGCAGCTCGGCGCCCAGCAGCAGGCCCAGCCGCCACAGATCGCCCGCGGGTTCGCGCAGCCGGGACCGGTGCACCACCTCGTCGATGATCAGCTTGCCGATGAACAGCGTGGCGATGGGCAAAACGGCGCGGACCAGGCGCAGGCCGGCGGTCGCCAGGGTCAATGGCGGGCTGGTGCGCCAGATCATGGCGATGAAGGGCGGCAGGGTGCGTAGGGCGCCTAGCCGGTCGGTGATGGACGGTTTCGGAAGCAAGCAAGGCCTTCTTTTTTGAAAAAAAGAAGCAAAAAAC
>CAXTJZ010000165.1:0-8819 GCA_964244695.1 uncultured Acetobacteraceae bacterium | reverse complement strand
CGCGCGACAGCGGACCAAAAGTTTTTTGCTTCTTTTTTTCAAAAAAGAAGGCCTTGCTTGCCTTTAGCCTGGCGTTTTCCCATCGCCCAGATGTTCCAGCTTCTCCTGCACCTTCTTGTCTTCCTCGCTCAGCGCCTCAGGCGTCTGCACCGCCACGCCAGGCGGCACGGCATCGCCAGGGTCGTGCTCCTTGCCGTCCATCACTTATCCTTCCCCGTTGCCGCCGCGTCCTCGTCCATCTCCTCGACCAGCTCCTCCACCGCGTGGCGGTCGATCTTGACTGCGCGCTCGGCCAGCTTGTCGCCCTCCTTCGGCGCGCCGTGGGCGTATTTGTCCAGCGCCGCCTCCGCCAGATCACGCGCCTTGTCGTAGGTCTCGTCTGCTTCTTCTGCCATCTGGCGCTCCGTTTCCAACATCGGGGAACGTGACCCGGCGCAGGGCGGTTGCCACCGGCGCCGGGCACGCCACGTTCACACCTTCATGCGCACCCTGGCTTTCCTCCTTGCCTTGCTTCTGCCGGCGGCCGCACTGGCCGGCAGCAGCGCCGACGGCTTCGCCTGGCAGCAGCATCCTGGCGCCCAGGTCCCAGTAGGGACGGTGTTACGCGACGAGGCCGGCCACCAGGCGCCTCTGGTCAGCGCGCTCGGCGCCACGCCCGCCATTCTGGACCTCGGATATTTCCACTGCCCGTCGCTGTGTGGCGTCACGCGCGCTGACCTGTTCGCAGCCCTGCAGGCCGGCGGCCTCTCGCCGGGGCAGGACGTCTCCGTCATCGCCGTCTCAATCGACCCGGCAGAAGGCCCCGCCGACGCCGCGACTGCCAAACGCGCGGATTTGGCCCAGCTCCCGCCCGCCTGGTCCGCCGGCGTGCATTACCTCACCGCCGCGCCGGCCGGCATCGCCGCACTGGAACAAGCGGTGGGCTTCCACGCGAGCTGGGACGCGCGCTTCAAGCAGTTCATGCACCCGGCAGGTATCGTGCTGCTTACCCGCACGGGCAAGATCAGCTCCTACCTGCTCGGTGTCGGCTACACGGCCGGCGACATGCGCGCCGCTGTGCTGCGGGCCGGCGACGGCGGCATCGCGCAGGCGGCCTTGCCCATACTGCTGCTGTGCTTCCACTTCGATGCGACCACGGGGCGCTACACGTTGGCGGTGATGAAGCTGCTGCGTCTGCTTGGGGCGCTTACGGTGGTGACGATCGGGGGGCTGTTTTGGGCGCTCAAACGGAAGGAAGGCAAGAAAGGCCTTCTTTTCTGAAGAAAAGAAGCAAAAGACTTTTGACTCCGCTGTCGCGCGCCTGTCCCCACCGCCCGACAGGGAGCAAAAGTTTTTTGCTTTTTTTTTTAAAAAAAGAAGGCCTTACTTCCTTCCTAACGGCTCGAACCGATACGGACTGTCGCTCTCCAGATTAGGATCCAGCGCCAACCGGTGCTCCAAAGGCGGAAACGCCCGGCTGCGGCAATGCTGCCGGTCGCACAGGCGGCAGGACAGCCCGATCCCCACGGCCGCCTGGTCGAGTTTCAGGCCGTCGGCATAGACCACCTCGCCTGCGTGGGCCACGTCGCAGCCCATCGCGACCACATGCGTGGGCGGCGGCTCCCCCCAGGCGGCGGCCGCGCCCTCGATGCAGCGGGCGAAGCACAGGAAGGTGGCGCCGTCGGTGAGCTGGGCCACCTGCACCCGCAGCGTGCCTGGCGTGGCGAAGGCGGCGTGCACCACCCAGCGCGGGCAGGAGCCGCCATAGCGGGCGAAGGGGAAGCCGCCGGCGGAGAAGCGTTTGCTGACGTTGCCGGCGGGGTCCAGGCGCAGGAAGAAGAATGGGATGCCGCGCGCGCCGGCCTTTTGCAGCGTGCTCAGACGGTGGCAGGCCTGTTCGAAGCTGACGCAGAAGCGGGCGGCCAGCGCGTCCATGTCGTGGCGCAACAGCCGGGTGGCCTCCAGGAAGGCGGTGTAGGGCATCAGCAGCGCGGCGGCGGCATAATTCAGCAGGCCGATGCGTATCAGGGAGGCGGCTTCCGGGCTGGTGGGAGCGATGCGAGTCAGCAGCGCTTCGACCATGTCGCGGGCCTCCAGCAGGATGATCTGGAACGCCATGTGGAAGCCGCGGCTTTCGCGGGGGAGCTGTTCGGAGAGGGTGAGCGTGCGGGTTTCCGGCTCGTAGCGGCGCAGCGCGTCTTCCATCGGGCTGACGCGCACGCTTACGCCGTGCACGCGGCGCAGGCGTTCGGCGATCGCGTGGTTGGTCTCCGCCGGAGTGGCGTTCAGGTTGGCGGCGATGCCCTCGGCCGCGGATTCCAGTTCGGCGAAGTAATTGCCGCGTTCGTGGAAGACGTCGCGGGCTTCCTCGTTGGGCAGCAGGATGCGGCGGCCGGAAGGCAGGGCCAGTCCGGACGCGTCCTCGCGCGCCACGCGCCAGGCGCGGTAGAGGGCGAGGACGCCGCGGGCGGCGTTGGGGTTGCTGGCAACGCCTTCCAGCTCGGCGTCCGGGATGGGTTCGGTGCCGAGGAGCGGGTCGGAGAAGACTTCGCGCAGGCCGAATTCGAGCTCGCGTTCCTGGGCGCCGGAGAGGGCGGCGAGGTCCACGCGCAGCATCTCGGCAAGCTTGATGACCAGGCTGGCGGTGACGTTGCGCTGGTCGTGCTCGATGAGGTTGAGGTAGCTAGGCGATATCCCGAGCTTGGCGGCAAGCGCCTGCTGCGACAGCCCCTGTTCAGTCCTGAGCCTGCGGACAGTCCGTCCAATAAGTGGTCTAGCCATAAGCCCTCATAGATGGGGTCTGGGGCCGACTGGCCCCAGCGGGTCCAGGGCAGAGCCCTGGCCTTTACAACCTTTACAGTTTTACAAAGCCGCTCGTAACCACCTCGACAAGATAATGGTCAATGCTGCACCTGCGAGCTATCTTAGCGCGTCGTAGAAGCCGATATCCCGCACCACCGTTGCAGTTCAAGGATGTAGCACCATGCACCTACCCGTCTATTCCCCCGAGGGCAGCTCCGGCAGCCTGGCTGGGCTTGATCCCAAGTCCACCTCCGGCTCGGCCGCCAAGTCCGGCTACCAGGAGCACGTGGCCGCTGTCACCGGGCTGCTGGAGAAGCAAGGCACGTGGAACGGGATAGACGCGGAGAACGTGGCCCGCATGCGGCTGCAGAACCGTTTCAAGACGGGTTTGGACATCGCCAAATACACCGCGGCAATCATGCGCGAGGACATGGCCGCCTACGACAACGATTCGTCGCTCTACACGCAATCGCTGGGCGCGTGGCACGGCTTCATCGCGCAGCAGCAGATGATTGCGGTGAAGAAGCATTTCGGCACCACGAAGCGCCGTTACATCTATTTGTCCGGCTGGATGGTTGCCGCGTTGCGCTCCGAGTTCGGGCCGCTGCCGGACCAGTCTATGCACGAAAAGACGAGCGTGCCGAAGCTGATCGAGGAGATCTACACCTTCCTGCGCCAGGCGGACGCGCGCGAGCTGGCCGGCCTGTTCCGTGAGCTGGATACGGCGCGCAAGGGCGGCGAGGCGGCGCGCGAGGCGGAGATCTCGGCCAAGATCGAGAACCACGAGACGCATGTTGTGCCGATCATCGCCGACATCGACGCGGGCTTCGGCAACGCGGAGGCCACATACCTGCTCGCCAAGAAGATGATCGAGGCGGGCGCCTGCGCGCTGCAGATCGAGAACCAGGTGTCCGACGAGAAGCAGTGCGGCCACCAGGACGGCAAGGTCACCGTGCCGCACGAGGATTTCATCGCCAAGCTGCGCGCCTGCCGCTACGCGTTCCTGGAGCTCGGCGTGGATGACGGCATCATCGTAACCCGCACGGATTCGCTGGGCGCCGGCCTCACCAAGCAGATCGCCGTCAGCCACACGCCGGGCGATCTTGGCGACCAGTACAACAGCTTCCTCGATTGCGACGAAGTCACCGCCGACGCCGCGCATAACGGCGACGTCATCATCAACCGCGGCGGCAAGCTTCTGCGTCCGAAGCGGCTGCCCAGCAACCTATACCAGTTCCGCGCCGGCACCGGCGAGGACCGCTGCGTGCTCGACAGCATCACCTCGTTGCAGAACGGCGCGGATCTGCTGTGGATCGAGACCGAGAAGCCGCACGTGTCGCAGATCGCCGGCATGATGGACCGCGTGCGCGCGGTGATCCCGAACGCCAAGCTCGCCTACAACAACTCGCCCAGCTTCAATTGGACGCTGAACTTCCGCCAGCAGGTGTATGACGCGATGGTCGCTGATGGCCAGGACGTCAGCGCGTATGACCGCGCCAAGCTGATGAGCGTGGATTACGACGAGACCGAGCTGGGCCGCCAGGCCGACGAGCGCATCCGCACCTTCCAGGCGGACGCGGCCAAGCGCGCCGGCATCTTCCACCACCTGATCACGCTGCCGACGTATCACACGGCGGCGCTGTCGACGGACAACCTTTCCAAGACGTATTTCGGCGACATGGGCATGCTGGGCTACGTGCTTGGCGTGCAGCGTCAGGAATTGCGCCAGGGGATTGCCTGTGTGAAGCACCAGAACATGGCGGGATCCGACATGGGTGACGACCACAAGGAGTATTTCGCCGGCGAGGCCGCGCTGAAGGCGGGCGGGGCGCATAATACGATGAACCAGTTTGGGTGAGGATTAGTAAGGAAGGCCTTCTTTTCTGAAGAAAAGAAGCAAAAGACTTTTGCTCCCTGTCGGCGCGTTTGCCGGCAGGGAGGTCTCTACTGTTGATGTGTCGCTGCTGATCATCCTGGCGGCTGCAAAACTTGGAATAGCAGGCACACCCCTGGTTGGACGGGGGTAATCGGCTGTTGTTGCAAGGGTACGCAGACCGGATCGCGTTATGCGTTGGATCCCGGTCTGGGCCGGCAACATTGCGCTGACAGTCTTGTGTCCCGATCGTGACAATTTTGCCAGTAGGGCAATTATAGTGTTGTCAGACGCCATCGATGCGACGTTTTATGCATCGGAATCTCTGTGAACGCTGTAACTTCACGATGCTGTGCAACAATACGCACGGCAGCCGGCAGGGTTACAGAACCGGCACAACGCCGGTAGGCACCGAGGCGAATGGGCGTAACTTACCCCCTACATTCGGCAGACTACGAACCTCTTCATGATGACGCGTCTGTCCGCATCTCTGCAGCGCCATGGCTGGCGGCTGCCTCGCTTCTATGTGCCGTGCTGGCGGCGTTCAACATAGAGCGCGCTTCGCTTTGGACAGACGAACTGTTCTCCCGATACTACTACGATCTTTTCGGCCTGCGTTACTTGCTCGGAGCGGGACTGACGGTGGAACCGACGCCGCCGACATTCCCGATACTGCTGAAATTGTGGATGGAGGTGTTCGGCACCAGCACGGCGGCTTTGCGCGGGATGTCGGCGCTGGCCTACGTGGCGTGCCTGCCGTTCGTCTACATGCTGGGACGGGAGCTTTGTGGAAGGCGCAGCGGGATTGTGGCTGCCTTCCTGTTTGCCGTCTCGCCAACAGGCCTATATTTCGCCAAGGAGGCGCGGGTCTATGCAGTGAACCTGCTGCCCCTGTGCTTGCTGCTCTGGTCGATGGCCGTGCTGCTGCGGAACCCGTATTCCCGTAGGGCCACGCTGGCCTATGTGCTGGGTGGAACCGCGTGCTTGTACCTGCACGCCTCAATGCTGCTCGTTGTCACGGCGTGCGCGGCGTGCGGCGGTGTTTGGACACTGGTCGGGTCTGAGCCTGGCAGGGCGCATCGTGTGCTGCGCTGGGTGGCGCTGAACCTGGGCGTCGGCATATTGAGTCTTCCTTACACGCACAACCTTCTTTCCGCTGCCCACGCTGGCGGGCTTGAGTGGATGCCTCCACTTTCGATCAGACTGATCGCCTCCGTGCTGACCTCATTTTTCAATGGGATGCTGACGCCGCACCCGCTACCCGGCGGTGCCGTAGCTGTCGCGGTGGTGGCGGGGCTTGTGGCTGCCGTGGCGGCAAGGCCGCCGCCGGGGCGTATCTGGGCGGTAACGATTGCGGTACCCGTGCTGTTCTTCGTTCTGGTCTGTGGGGTGAGTTTGGCGCGGCCTATGCTGATCGGGCGTATACTGTGCTGGGCGGTGGTGCCGTTCTGCGTCCTGGCGGGGCGGCAGATCGCGGCCGGGGGACGGATGGCGTTTGTGCTGGGCGGAACGCTGCTGCTGGCGAGCATGGTGGGTCTGTTCTATAACGAGACGACACCCTACGGTGGCAAGGAACCATGGAAGCAGGCTTTTGCCGATATCGAGCCGCGTGCGGCCGCCGGTGACCTACTGGTAATCAGCCCTTCGAGCAACGCACTCATCCCACTCAGATACGCCCCGGAGATGCGGAACCTTAGAATATGGAGCGCAGGACTACCGGATACGATCATGACGCCTGCCCACCGAAGGCTTCACGTCCTCCCGATCACCACTACGGCGTTGCAGGAGCAGATCGCTTCGGGCCGGACGGTTTGGTTGATGAGCAATGGGTTCGACACATCCTACGCGGACCTGATCAAAGCCAGGATGCCGGCGCAGTATGATCGAGCGTGGCCATGCGGGCGAACGACGTGCGTGTCGATTACAGGCTGGTCGATGGCGGGGCGAGGTCAGCCGCCCGGTTAGGGCCAGCCTGGAACGGCGGGTCGCCTTTTCGTGAGAGGCCGTCCGGGCGATCCCAGCCGTATTTACATCCTCTCTTCCAACACAAACCGCACCGGCCGGTCCGGCTGCGTGGTGACAATCCCCCGCGGCACAACGGTTCCTGCCCCGGACAACGAAATCCGGAACCGCTTCATCAGCCGGGCCAGCACAAGGGTCGCCTCCGTCAGCGCAAACTGCGCCCCCACGCAAATCCTCGGCCCGGCCCCGAACGGCATATAGGCGTAACGCTCCGGCGGCGTGCCCCCTGGCAGGAACCGGCCTGGATCGAACGCGTCCGGCGCATGCCAGCGCGCGCGGTGCCGGTGCAGAACCCAGGGCGAAATCGTGATCGTCGTCCCCGCCGTTACCTTGTGGCCCATGATCTCGTCAGGCGCCTGCGCCTGGCGCACCAGCAGGAACGCCGGCGGATACAACCGCAACGCCTCGTCCACATGCGCGCGTATCTGCGGCAAACGCGCCAGGGACTCCGCCGCGTGCGGCGCGTCCAGGTCCATCCCGGCCACCTCTTCGGCCAACACATCCTGCTGCTCGGGATATAGAGCTGCCAGGTAGACGGACCAGAACAGCGTCACCGCCGTCGTCTCGTGTCCCGCCAGGATCATCGTCGAGACCTCGTCGCGTAACTGTGCGTGGTCGAAGCCGGCGCCGGTCTCCGGATCACGCGCGCTGGAGAGCAGGTCGAACAGGTCGCGCGGCCGGCCCTTGGCTGGTGTAAACCCGCTGCGCACCGCGATAAGCCGGTCCAGAAACGCCAGCCACTCGGTCCGGAACGCCGCCCGTCCGCGGTCCACCAGCGATGGCACCTGTTCCGGTAGCATAAGGTCCAGGATGCCTGGCTGTGCATAGCGCGCGCCGTAGCTCATCAGCAGCCGGCGCAGTTCGCTGGCAAACCCACTCATCTCCAGCGAGAACATGGACTGTCCGGCGATGGCCAGCGCCAGATGCTGCAGGTGCCCCAGCAACTCTAGCGGCCGGTGCGTCAGCCCGACGAGCTCGGCCTCCTTGGCCGCACTCGCGGCCACCACGTGATGCGCCAGGATCGGCATGGTGCGTGGCGCCAGCGCCGGCGCGATCGTGCGGCGCTGGTGGCGCCACGCCTCGCCCTCCGCCAGGAACAGCCCGCCGCCCAGAACCGGCTGCAGCACACGCCTGGTCGCCGGGTTGCGCCGGTAATTGTCCGCGTTGCCCACCAGCACATGGCGGATCGCTTCCGGCGCGTTCAGCATCAACTGCTCGCGGCCCAGGAAGCGGCCGGGCAGTATGTCTTTCTCGTAGGCCAGCTCGCCCCATAGCTCCAGCGGGTTGCGGCGCAGCACCAGGAACGCCTCCAGCTGCGTGCGCAGGCGGGTTGGGATTGGCGGGCGGGGGGGCAGGATCTGCAGCATCTGCCGTAGGTGGGTGGGGAAGAAGAAAGCAAGCAGTCCTTTTTTGAAAAAAGAGCAAAAGTTTTCGCTTCTTCTTTCAAAAAAGAAGGCCTTCCTTGCTATCGGGCAGCATGGAAGATCATGCTCAATGTATGCCGGCGGCCAGAACGCACTCGGCTTACGCCATGCCGCATCCGCACCCGATACGTGCCGCGCGCCGCCGCCACAGGCCGCTCGTTTACCGCAAAGATCACGCCCTCGCCCTGGCGCAGCCGCACCACCTCGGCAGGCGGCTGCATGCGCGGACGCTGCTCGGGCAGCACGAAATCGCCGCCTGTGAGATCCTGCTCCGGCCTGTCGAGCAGGAACGCCACCTGCAGCGGAGAATGCATGTCGCCGTAGAGGTCCTGGTGCAGGCAGTTGTAATCGCCAGGCCCGTAGCGCAGCAGCAGCGGCGTGGGCCGGAGCTGCCCCTGCGCATGCAGTCTGCGGGATACGCCACGTGCGTGTCAGGAAATGCCCCGCCACGCCCCAGCTGCTCCACCCAGCCATTGGCAACCGGCGCCAGCCACGCGTCGAGCGCGCATCGCAAGGCCTGCACCGCGTCAGGCAACGTGTAAGCATGATACTTGTACTCACCCTGCCCTAAGCCGTGCTTGCCATTACGATGCGGCTACGGAACAGCGTGTCCTGCTCGTGGCTGCCAGCAAGTTGCGCGCGTAAGGCCGGGGTAAGCAGAAGCCTAGAGGGTGTTATGTACTTTTGCAGGAGGCGGGTTTAATGGAGGCGAATGCCTT
>CAXTJZ010000164.1:0-8832 GCA_964244695.1 uncultured Acetobacteraceae bacterium | reverse complement strand
AAAGGACTGCTTGCTTTCTACCTCGAAACCAGTGTTAAGCTAACGGCGTTAACTTTTAAAGGCCGGCAATCCTAAACCGGATGGCCAAGTGTCCAAAGATGAGCGCCACAGCCGACCTTTCCCGCCCCGTCATCACGCCGAACTTCCTGGGCACCCTGCGCACCCTCCGGAAGCTCGTGCGCAACCCGATGGAGGCCTGGCCCGCCGCCGTCTACACCGACCCTTACGTCGTCAGCCACATGCTCGGCCGCAACACGATGTTCGTCTGCGACCCGGACCTCGTGCAGCAGGTACTGGTCGATGACGCGGAAAGCTTCGTCAAGGCCGAGCCGATGCGTCGCTCGCTCGAGCCGGCACTCGGCAAAGGCATCCTGACCTCCGAAGGCGCGCGTTGGCGCCTGCACCGCCGGGTCTCCGCGCCGGTGTTCCGCCCCGCCCACGTGAACAGCTTCATCCCCGCCATGATCACCGCGTCCCGCGAGATGCGCGATGCGTGGGCCGTCCTGCCCGAAGGCGCGCCGCTGGAGATCACGCACGAGATGATGCGTGTGACGTTCGAGATCATCCTGGAGACGATGCTCTCCGGCCGCGGCAACGTGGACGTCGGGCGTACCGAAGTCAGCATACGGGACTTCCTGGAATCCACGAGCTGGCAGACGGCCCTGTCCGCTCTGGGCGCCCCCACCTGGACGCCGTTCCCTGGCAAGGGCAAGTCCGAGCGCGGCGGCGAATACCTGCGCCAGACAGTCACCGAGCGCATCGTCGAACGCCGCCAGACCGGCGAGCGCCGCAGCGACCTCTTGTCACTCATGTTGGACGCCAAGGATCCGGAGACCGGCGAGGGCCTGGATGACGTCGACATACGCGACAACATCATCACCTTCATCGGCGCCGGGCACGAGACGACCGCGCTGGCGCTCACCTGGACGTTCTTCCTGCTCGCCCGCAACCCGGACATCGAGCGCCGGGTGCTGGCAGAAATCGCCCAGGTGACAGGCGGCGCGCCGCTCGAAGCCGGCCAGGTCGCAGAGTTGGCCTACACGCGCCAGGTGGTCCAGGAATCCATGCGCGTCTATCCGCCCGTGGCCATGGTGGTCCGGCAATCCACGCGGGACCTCGACATCGGCGGCGTGAAAATCACCCCGCATGACAACGTGTTCGTGCCGATCTATGCCATCCACCACCACAAGAACCTGTGGCCGAACCCCGAGACGTTTGACCCGGACCGGTTCGCGCCGGAGGCCGTAAAGGCCCGCCATCGCTGGTCCTATCTGCCGTTCGGCGCCGGGCCACGCATCTGCATCGGCATGGGTTTCGCGCTGCTCGAAGCGGTTGCCATCCTGGGCACGTTGCTTCCGGCAGCCCGCCTGTCAGCCGAACCCGACTTTGAGCCGACCCCGAAGCTCCGCGTGACCATGCGGCCGGCGGAGGGCATGCCCATGCGGCTGCACAAGCGGGCGTAAGCAAGAAAGCACGGCCTTTCTAAAAAGAAGCAAAGACGTTTGCCCAAGCGTCTGCAACAGCCGTATGTTTCAGAAAACATCCGTTGCTGCATATGCGGGTAGCAAAAGTTTTTTGCTTCTTTTTTTCAAAAAAGGAGGCCTTTCCTTAGCAGAAAGACCCCCCGCCAGCCGCCCTAAACTTCCACCAACCGCCGGCGCTCGAAAACAGCCAGGACAGGCAGCCCGCTAGCCGCCTCCAGCCCCTCGCCTGTCAGGAACACCGGTCGGCGCATGAAGGCTACCACCACCCAGCCAAACGCGGTCAGTCCGCCGAACACTATGCCGGCTGCAATCACCAGCAACGGCGTGGCCCGCGGCGACTGTGGCGCCATCGCCGGCTGGATAACGCGCACGTTCGCCAGCCGCCGCGCGTCCTCTGCCTCGCTCAGATGCCGCTCGGCCACGATGCGGCTGGCGGCCCGATACGTGTCGTCCGCGCTGGCGCGCTGGCGTTGCAGCCCGGCCAGCGACGCTTCGTCGGCATCGAGCGCGATAAGCGTCTGCGATACCCGCGCCAGATCCTGCTGCTGGGATTGCAGGCGGGCGCGGGCGGCCGCGAGCTCGCCCACTTCACGCGCGCGGTCCAGCCGCAGCGGGTCGATAGTCGGGTTGCGGCCCTGCCGGACGACAGAAAGCGTCGCATCATGGTTGAGGCGCGCCTGCTCCGCCTGGTGTGCCGCAAGTTCGGCGCGCAGGCCGGTGACCATGCGGCTGGTCTCGCGGTATTTCTCGCGTGCCGTGGCCAGCCGCGCCAGGACGCCCTCCAGCCCGGCGTTAACGTTCTGCAGCCGCGTGTCTGCATCCTGCTCGGTATAGATGCCTATCGTTGGGTGCTCGGCGCTTAGCGCCTTTGTCAGCGCGTCCAGCCTGGCGCTGTGCTCGCTGACCGAGGAGGCGGTGTCCTGCGCGGATTGCTCGGCCTGGCTGCGCCGGCGGAGAAGCAGGTCGCGCTCCGAGTCGTACTCGGAAATCGCGTGCCCGCGCTTGAAAGCGGCCAGACGTTCGTCCGCCTGCGCCACGGCCTGACGGCCCGCCTCGGCTTCACGCCGCACGATGTCGAGCTGCGGGTCGTCATACAGCGTCGTGCGCCGCTGGGCATACAGCGCCAGCATGGTGTTCAACGTGGCGGCGGCGGTTGCGCCCGCGGGCGCGTCGAACGTCACTTCTATCACGTTGGAGTCCTTGGCCGGCAGCACCGAAAGGTCGTGCTTGAAGCGCTTGGTTCCGCGCTCCTCCCGTGCCGCCGCCTCATCGGCCGGCGCAACCCGCCAGGGCGACAGCAGCGTGGCGGTCAGCGCGTGTATCGAGCGGCGCACCAGGCCGCGCGGCGCCGGCGCGAACACGTCCGGGTACAGCGTGGTGGGCCCAACCGCGTCGATGGTGGCGCGGTGCAGGTCAGCGCTGTCCAGTATCTCCGACTCGGCTTTCATTATCTGGTCCATCACAAGCGCGCTGGCGTTCAGCTCGTGCGAACCGGCGGCCGCGCGCACGGTGAACTCGGGTGAGGGCAGCACGGCAAGCGTGGCCGACGCCCGGTAGCTTGGTGGCAGGATGGCCGCTACCAGTAGCGCCACGCCGAGCACGGCGCCGCCCGCCAGAAGCGCCGGGCGGCTGTGGTGGTGCGCGTGGTAGAGGAATTCCCGCAGGGAAGGTGCCGCTTCCTGCGTCGTCTCCGTGCTCATTTTGGCATCACTGGCAATCCGTCAGGTTGCACCGGTTTTCCCCGCATCGCGCGCGGGGCAGATATGGCAGGTTTCGCAACGAACGTCGAGTATCCCGATATGCGTGGCCGCATGATGCGTTGCGGGGACTAGGCAAGACGGCGCGTTCGGGCCAATTAGCGGGTGCAGCGCGACCGCAAAGGCGGGACTGGCGCTTACAGATAGGGTGACCGATGTCTTCGACCACGCACTTAGCTCCAGCCCCGCACGGCACCGAAGGGGAGCCGGGGCGACGCGACTTCCTGACGATGCTCGCTCTGGCCGGCGCCGGCGTGGCAGTTGGCGCCATCGTCTGGCCGTTCATCGACAGCATGGAGCCGGCTGCCGACACGCTTGCCGCCGGCGAGCCGATCGACGTTGACGTGAGCAAGCTCGCACCCGGCCAGCAGATTGTGGTGGTCTGGCGCGGCAAGCCGATCTTCATCGTTCACCGGACGGCTCAGGGCCTGGCCACGCTACAGGAACCCAAGGTGATCCACCTGCTGAGCGACCCGAACAGCAAGGTGCTTCAGCAGCCTACCTATGCGGAAAACTGGCACCGCTCTGTGGACCCAACCTACGCAGTGATGGTCGGCATCTGCACGCATCTAGGCTGCGTGCCGACTTTTTACCCGAATATCAGCGCTACGGATCCGGCGCCGAACTGGCCCGGCGGGTATCTGTGCCCGTGCCACGGGTCCAAATACGACTTGGCGGGCCGTGTATATTCCGGTGTGCCGGCGCCGTACAACCTACCGGTTCCACCTTATCATATGGCTACGCCAAAATCGGTGCGTATCGGCGAGAACCCGCCTGGGCAGACGTTTGACTTAAATTCTGTGGTGCAGATTTGAGGGAAGCAAAAAAGGCGTTCTTTTAGAGAAATAAGCAAAAGTTGTTGTTCCTGTCGGCTACGTTTCGATAGGTCTGCGACAGTGTAGTTAACGTTTTTGCTGTTTCAAAAGTAAAGTTTTCCTTATCTCACTCAAGCTTCTCATGCCACGTCCGCCCGTCCCGCTCGATCAGCGCAATCGCCGCCGTAGGACCCCAACTTCCCGCCGCGTAAGGCCGAGGCCGTTCGCCACTGGCCTTCCAGGCGTCCAGAATCGGCTCCACCCATAGCCACGCCGCCTCTACCTCGTCACGCCGCATGAAAAGCGTAGCGTTGCCGCGAACCGTGTCCATTAGCAGCCGCTCATAGGAATCCGGGTAACGCAACGAGAACGCCTTTTCGAAACTGATGTCCAGATCGGCCGGGCGCAGCCGCAGGCCGCCCGGGCCGGGGTCCTTGGACATCATGCTCAACATCATGCCCTCCTCCGGTTGCAGGCGTATCACCAAGCGGTTCGGCTGGATGTCGCCGGCCTCGCGCGGGAAGACGGGGACCGGCACGTCGCGGAACTGCACAACCACCTCGCTTACCTTCTGCGGCAGGCGCTTGCCGGTGCGCAGGTAGAACGGCACGTTGGCCCAGCGCCAAGTGCGCACTTCCGCCTTTATGGCAACAAACGTCTCGGTCTCGCTCGGGGTGTGCTCTTCCTTGTCGTCCGGTTTGCGGCCGGTATCGAGGTCCTTCTGGTAGCCGTCCACCGACTTGCCTGCCACGGCGCCGGATACGTATTGGCCGCGCACGGTGAGCTGGCCTACTTCATGCGGCGCCATCGGTTTCAGCGCGCGCAGCACCTTCAGCTTTTCGTCACGCAGCGATTCAGCGGCCAGATTAAGCGGCGCTTCCATCGCCAGCAGGCAGAGGAGCTGCAGCAGGTGGTTCTGCACCATGTCGCGCAGCGCGCCGGAATGGTCGTAATAGTCGCCGCGCGATTCCACCCCCACGGTCTCGCCCACGGTGATCTGCACGTGGTCGATCACGTCCGCATTCCACAGGCGTTCGAAGATGACGTTGGCGAAGCGCAGCGCCAGCAGGTTCTGCACCGTTTCCTTGCCGAGGAAATGGTCGATCCTGTACGTTTGCTCCTCGGTGAAAACGCAGCCCACTTCCGCAATCACCTGGCGGGCGGAAGCGAGATCGTGGCCGATCGGCTTCTCCAGCACCACGCGCGATTGCGGCGTGACCAAGCCTTGTGCTTTCAGGTTCTTGCATACCGCGCCGTAGAGGTCCGGCGAGGTGGCGAGATAGAAAACGCGCACGCGGTCAGGCGCGCCCTTGAAGACAGCCTGCACGTTCTCCCAGCCATCCGGCTTGGAGCCGTCCACACGCGCGTAGAACACCACCTGCAGGAAGGCGGCCAGTGTGGCGGCTGGCAGGTCGGCCGGCTTGATGTGCTCCTGCAAGGCGCGGCTGGCGCGCTCCCGGTAGCTGTCGTCGTTCAGGTCCGAGCGGGCAGCGCCGATGATGCGGCACGTACTGCCGAACTGGCCGTCCTTGAAGCGGTGATAGAGGGCGGGGATCAGCTTGCGCAGCGTCAGGTCGCCGGTGGCGCCGAAAACGACCATGTCGAAATCTTCCACGGGTTTTATAGCTGCCAATTGGGGGGCTCCTCAGGGGTTAGGCAGGAAAGGCCTTCTTTTTTGAAAAAGAAGCAAAAACCTTTGGTTCCTGCCGGCGCGTGCTGAAACAGTAGCCAACAGGGAGCAGAAGTTTTTGGTTCTTTTTTCCAAAAACGAACCGCTTGCTTCCTTATTTAACAGTCGCAACACGCAAGGAATTCGTAGTCCCCGTCTGGCCGAACGGGATCCCCGCGGCAATCACGACCGTATCGCCCTGCCGCGCGAACCCTTCGTCGCGCGCCAGCTTTGCGGCGCGCGTGACCGCCTCCGTCATGGTGCGCGCGTCCTGCGCATGCACGGCGTGCACGCCCCAGGCAAGCGCCAGCCGGCGCGCCACGGGCAGCTCTGTCGCCATGGCCAGAATCGGCTGGCTCGGCCGTTCACGCGCGATGCGCAAGGCGGTAAGGCCGGAGGAGGTGAAGGCCGCGATGGCGCGAGCGCCTATGCCGCGCGCGACCTGGCCGGCGGCCGCGGCGATGGCCGTGGAAACCGCTCCATACACGGCGGGACGGCCGGTATCCATCACCTCCCGCCAGCCGGGGTCGGCCTCCACGCGGGCAACGATGCGGTCCATCATGGCGACGGCTTCGGCGGGGTATTGGCCCGCGGCGGTCTCGCCGGAGAGCATGACGGCGTCCGCACCGTCGAACACCGCGCCGGCTACGTCACTGGCTTCGGCGCGTGTGGGGGCTGGGGCGGCGATCATGCTTTCCAGCATCTGGGTGGCGACGATGACCGGCACGCCGGCGGCGCGGGCGGCGCGCACGATGCGTTTCTGTGCCAGCGGGACCTCTTCGGGCGGGAGCTCCACGCCGAGGTCGCCGCGCGCCACCATGACGGCGTCCGACAGCGCGATGATCTCCTCGAGCTGGTCCAGCGCCTGCGGTTTCTCGATCTTGCTGACGATCCAGGCGCGGCCGTCCGCGATCTTGCGGGCTTCGGCTACGTCTTCCGGGCGCTGCACGAAGCTGAGGCCGATGAAATCGACGCCTTGCGCCAGTGCGAAATCCAGGTCCTGGCGGTCCTTCTCCGTCAACGCCGGAATGCCGAGCGCCACGTCCGGCACGTTGACGCCCTTGCGGTCGCTCAGAGAGCCGCCGGTGACGACCTCGCATTCCAGGTGGCCGCCGCGGGCGCGCAGGACGCGCAGGCGGAGCTTGCCGTCATCGAGCAGGAGCGTGGTGCCGCCGGTGGCGGCGGCGAGGATTTCCGGGTGCGGCAATTGCACGCGCCGGGCATTGCCTGGGGTGGGGTCCTGGTCGAAGGTGAAGGCCTGGCCGGTGCTCAGGTGCACGCGGCCGGCGGTGAACTTGCCCACGCGCAGCTTGGGGCCTTGCACGTCCGCCAGCAGGCCGATGGGCCGGCCGGTCTCGACCTCGAGGGCGCGAACGGTCGCGATGTTGGCGGCGTGGTCCGCGTGGGAGCCGTGGGAGAAGTTGAGCCGGAAGACATCCGCGCCGGTGTGGAACAGGCGGGCGATCATCTCCGGCGCGCTACTGGCGGGGCCTAGCGTGGCCACGATCTTGGTCTGGCGGTGGCGTCTCAGTCTGGCACGCGCTGGCATTCGGGCTCCGGGGCGGTAGCGGGCGGAGTATGGGCAAAGCTTCGGTGACGCGCCATGTGTGGGGCGTGGTTGCATGGGAGATACGGGTGATGGCGGTGCCGGACATGGATGCGGCGATGCGCACGGAGGTGGAGGCGGCAGCATTCCGCCGGCTGGTGGCGCATCTGCGCGAGCGGTCGGACGTGCAGAACATCGATTTGATGAATTTGGCGGGGTTTTGCCGAAATTGCCTGAGCCGGTGGTATCGGGAAGAGGCGGGCGAGCGCGGGCTGGAGATGGCGGATCCGGATGCGCGCGAGGTGGTGTACGGGATGCCGTATAAGGAGTGGCAGGCGAAGTATCAGACCGAAGCTACGCCGGCGCAGAAAGCCATGTTCAACCAGACGAGCGCTGAAAAGTAGTCACTTAGAATAGGACCAAATCGTCCCGGTGGATCACCTCATCGCGCCCGCGCCACCCTAGCACCGCCTCGATTTCTTCAGACCGCCGCCCCGCGATACGCACTGCATCGTCCGCATCGTAAGCGGACAACCCCTGCCCCACCCGCTCTCCACCCGCGCCCAGCACCAACACGGCATCGCCCTGCACAAACGCGCCAGACACCGCCCGCACCCCGACCGGCAGCAAAGATCCACCACTCGCCAATGCTCGCGCCGCCCCCGCATCCACGGTGTAGGCGCCGGCCGGCTGCAAAACCCCCGCTATCCAGTTCTTCCGCGCGGAGCGGCCGCCGGGAGCCGGCAGGAACCAGGTGCACCGAGCGCCACCCTCCAGAGCCGCCAGTGGATTATCCCGATGCCCTAACGCGATCGCCATCGCCGTCCCCGCCTGCGTGGCGATACGCGCCGCCAGCAGCTTCGTGCGCATCCCGCCCGACGAATACCCCGCCGGCGGATCGCCACCCATCGCCTCGACCTCCGGCGTCAGCACCGCCACCTCGGCAATATGCGCCGCGCGCGGATCGATCTTCGGATCGGCCGAGTAAAGACCATCGATGTCCGAGAACAGGATCAACTGATCCGCCTGCACCATCTCCGCCACGCGCGCCGCCAGCCGGTCATTGTCGCCGAACCGTATCTCCGCGGTGGCCACACTATCGTTCTCGTTGATAACCGGCACGCAGCCCAGCGACAGCAACGTCCGCAACGTCGCCCGCGCGTTCAGATACCGGCGCCGATCTTCCGTATCGCCCAACGTCAGCAGCAACTGCGCGGCGACCAGCCCATGCGCGCCCAACGCCTCGGACCACGCCTGCGCCAGGCGAATCTGGCCCACCGCGGCGGCCGCCTGCTTTTCTTCCAGCCGCAGCCGCGCCTGCGTCAGCCGCAACGCATGCCGCGCCAGTGCTATGGCGCCGGAGGACACTACGATCACCTGGGTTCCACGCGCACGCGCCGCTGCGATGTCGGCGGCTACGCCGTGCAGCCACGCTGTGCGCGGCTCGGCGCGGGCTGCGTCCACCACGAGCGCGCTGCCTAGCTTCACGACGATCAGGCGGGTCATGAGAAAGAAAGGCCTTCTTTTCTGAAGAAAAGAAGCAAAAGACTTTTGCTCCCTG
>CAXTJZ010000163.1:0-8877 GCA_964244695.1 uncultured Acetobacteraceae bacterium | reverse complement strand
CGCCCGCTCGGCGGCCGTCAGCTGCTTCTCGTAGCTGGCGATCTGTTCATCCAGGAACGCGCTGGCCTTTTCCATGTCGTCGCGGTTGTCGCCAGCGCGGTTTTCTATGTAGCTGGCCAGCACGGCCTGCACCACGTCGTAGGCTAACTGGCGGTCCGGGTTGCGGAAGGCGATGGAGAAGATGTTGCGGGTCTGCGCATTCACCTTGATGGTGTTGCCCAGGCGGGTGACCATCTGCTCGAGGTCGGTGGCCGTCCTGGTGTCCAGCTGGAGGTCCGTCTTGGCGATGATCTTCTCCAGGTTCGGCCGCGACAGCAGCATGTGCTGCAGCAGGTCGATTTGGTCGGTCATCGAACTGTCTGCGGCGATGCCGCGCAGCAGCGGCGTCAGCACCGCGTCCGCATCGATATAGACACGCGCGCTGGCTTCGTACTGGTTGGGCAGGCTTGCCACGCCTATCCAGCCGGCGATGCACAGCACCCAGGCTGCGGCCACGCCCCACCAGCGGCGCCGCCAGGCAAGCGCCCCGTAGCGGGATATGAGATCAGGAAGGGCGTCCATATGACTGCCTCTAAACGGTCCAGGCTAAAACAAATTGAACAAGACGGCTGCCGGCCGGATAACCCGCCCACAGAAAGCAAAAGTTTTTCTACAAAAGACCTGCTTGCTTCCTAGCACTTCAAAAGAAGCTCTGCGGAATGATCAGCGTGTCCCCAGGCCGCATCATGATGTTCTGGCTGATGTCACCATCCTTTATCAGGTCCGACAGATGCACGTGTATCCGCTTCTCGGTCCCGCCGTCCTTGCGGACGATGACGGCACGGTTGCCGGCGGCGAACTTGGTCAGGCCCTTGGTCGCAATCATCACGTCCAGCAGGCTCATGTTCTCGCGGTAAGGGATCGCCTGCGGATCAGTCGCCTCCCCGATCACGCGCACCTGGCGGTCTGCGGGGCCTTGGAAGCTGTGGACCATGACGGTCACGTTCGGGTCGTTGACGAATTTCTTCAGGCTCTCGGCGATGTCGTGACCGAGTTCACTCGGCGTCTTGCCCGCGGCGACCACGTCCGGCACCAGCGGCACGGAGATGCGGCCGTCTGGGCGCACCGGCAGGTCGGTCACCGAAAGCGGCGGCGCCTGGTAGACGAAGATGGACAGCACGTCGCCCGGGCCGATCACGTACTGGCCTGCCACTTCGGGCTCGGTGGCCGTTGCAGAAGGCGCGGGCGAGGAAGCCGGCGGCGGGGGAGCGGCATGGCCGGCGGAGCAGGCCAGCATGCAGCAGGCCACCACAACGGCAAGCCGGACGGTCAGACTGGTAGGCGCGGAAGGGATCGAACCCCCAACCTCTGCTGAGTAGAAGCAGCGCTCTGCCATTGAGCTACACGCCTTCTGCCGCGCGCGGTTGGGCGGCCCCCAATGGGCCACGTTCGCGATGCGGCGGTAATCCGTTACGAGGCGTATCTAAATCGGCACCCGATCACGGGCAAGTGTTTTTATTTAGGCGAAACCAGCCGCTCCCTTCGTGAAAGGACGTTTGCGGCCGCCGGGTTACAACACTGGCGCGAAACGTGGCCGATGTGCCGCAACCGGTGCAGGAACCGACAGCGGATAGTTCAACACGCGCCCGTGATGGGTTACATGTAGCAAAACGTTCCACCCGGGAAGGCGTCTTCCATGCGCAAGGCTCTGATGATCGGTCTGCCGGCGCTCGCATTGGCGGCGGCAGGCGCGGGTTATTACGCGCTCGCCAACCGCGACCCAATACGGTCGGCGAAGCAATTGATGGCGCATTCCAACATGGCGGGCGCCGAACAGTATCTCCGCCAGGCGCTGGCACGCCATCCGGACAACCCGGAAGCGGCCTTCCTGCTCGGCAAGGTCGACCTGGCGCTCGGCAACCCGGAGGCCGCCGAACTGGAGCTGCGCCGCGCACGAGAGAAAGGCTTCAACGCTTCGGCAATCGTGCTGCCGCTCGGCCAGGCCTACTTGCAGCAGCGCCACTTCGCCGAGGTGCTGCACGATTTCACTGTCGAAACCGCGCCGCCTGGTGGCAAGGCGGACACGCTGACGATCAGGGCGGCCGCCCAGCTCTCCCTGGGGGACACGTCCGGCGCGCGCGCCACGAGCGCCGAGGCGGAAGCGGCCGCCCCCAATGAGCGCGAGACGCTGCTCACCGCCGCGCGCATCGCGCTTGCAGCCGACGACCTCGATGGCGCCTCCGCCCGGGCGCAGAAGGTGCTCAAGGCCGAGCCGAACCAGCCCGAGGCGGTGCTGCTGAGCGCCGAGATCGCCATGCGGCGCAACGATGCGGCCGGCGCGCTGGCCGCGGCACAGCAGATACTTGCCGGCAATCCGAACCGGACGGATGCGCGGATGATCGAGGCGCGCGCCCTGGCCGCGCTGAACCGCTCCGAGGCTGCACGGGCCTCCGTCGAGAAAGTGCTCCACGTCTCGCCCAAGAACGTGAGCGCCAACTACCTGGAAGCGATGATGGCGATCCAGATGGGCGACTACCCGGCCGCCGACGCGGCCCTGACCGCCATCTCCCCCGTGGTCAGCCAGCTACCGCGCGGCTTCTACTTCCTGGCCGTCACCAAGCTGGGGATGAACCAGCCGGCGCAGGCCGAGGAGGCGGCGACCAAGTTCCTGTCCACGCACCCCGATGATCCCGGCGGCCTGAAGCTGATGGCGTTCATCGACCTGGCGCGCCAGCATCCGGACCGCGTGCTGGCGCTGCTGCAGGATAGCAAGCTGGCCGCCCACCCGGATTCCGACACGCTGGATCTGCAGGGCCGCGCGCTTGCCATGGAAGGCAACGTGAGGGGAGCCAAGGCAAGCTTCGAGGACGCGGTCAAGCTGGCGCCGAAGGACGTCCAGATACTCAACCGCCTGGCCGCGGCGGAGCTGAGCATGGGCGATGCCGCAGGGGCGGAAGCCGAGCTGAAGCGCTCGCTGGCCATCTCGCCCAACCAGCGGCTGGCAGGCGAGGCTATCGTACAGGCGGACCTCGCGCGCGGCGACCTGGGAGCGGCCACCGAAGATGTGGAGCGGCTGCGGCAGCGCATCGGCGACGCGGAGGAAGTGGGCGTGCTGGCAGCCCAGGTGCAGATTGCCGGGCTGGACATGCCGGCCGCGGAAAAGCAGCTCCGTGACGTGCTGGACCGCTTTCCGGACAGCCGGCCGGCCAAACTGAATCTGGTGCGCATCTACGGCCTGCGCGGGGATGCCGCCGGTGCCGAAAGACTGCTGGAGGAGATGCTGCGCCGTCATCCGGACGACGAGGGTGCACTGGACGTATTGCTGCCTGCCTTGTTCGCCAGCAAGCAGGTGGACCGTGCCGTGGCGGTGGCCGAAGCCGCGCATGAAGCGGCGCCGAACAACCCGGGCATAACGGCGGCGCTGGCCGGGACGTATGTGCGCGCCAGGCAGGCCTCGCGCGCCGAAGCGCTGCTGGATCGCGCAAGTGCGGAGAACAATCCGCAACTCGATCTGCTGCGCGCGCATGTGTTGACCGCCGACGGCAAGCAGGATCTGGCCGAACAGGCCTACCGCGCCGCCCTGCGCCAGTTGCCGGGCAATTTGCGCGCGCGCACAGAGCTTGCCGGTCTTCTGGTGGAGGGCAAACGCTACGACGATGCGCGCACCCTGTTGCGCGAGGGGCTGGAACAGTCGCCTGGCAACGAGGGCCTTCTCGGCGCCCTGGTGGGCGTGGATTTGCGGGAGCGCGGCATACAAGGCGCGCTGGCCAGTGCCGCCGCATTGCGCGCAGATCCGCAGAACCAGCCGGGTGCCAACGCGCTTGCCGGCGATGCCTGGCTGACCCAGGGCGACCCGAAGCAGGCGGCCGCGGCGTTCCTGGCCGCCTTCAAGACGGCGCCTTCGGGTGAACTGGTCACCAAGGCGGCGAACGCGCTGTCCCGCAGCGGCGCCAGCGACCAGGCGATCACGCTACTCTCCGCCTGGGTGGCCAAGCATCCGGACGACATGCCCGCGCAATCGGTGCTGAGCTCGCTCGATCTGAGCGCCAACAAGCTCGACGATGCCGAGCAGCATCTGAACGCGGTGCTTGCAGTCAGGCGCACCGATCCGGCCTCGCTGAACAATCTCGCCTGGATCAAGCAGCAGCAGGGCGACGGCGCGGCCGCCAAGGGCCTGGCCGAGCGCGCCTATTTCCAGGCGCCCAAGCCGGAAGTGGCCGATACGCTTGGCTGGATACTGGCCAAGCAGGGCGACACACCCACGGCGCTGCCGCTGCTCTCGGAAGCGGCGGCAAACCTGCCTGACGGCAAGCCCGGCTCGGACGACGCCGTGGCGAAAGCATCTGCGGCGTATCATTACGGGTGGGCGTTGAACGCAAGTGGGCACATGGCGGACGCGCGAACCCAGCTGCAGGCGGCTGTGGGATCTTCGGCGGATTTTGCCGGCAAGGCGGATGCGCAGCGTTTGTTGTCTTCGTTGAAGTGAAGGAAGCAAGGCCTTCTTTTTCGAGAAAAAGAAGCAAAAAGCTTTTGCGAGCGCTGTCGCGGACCTTTGAAGCGCACGCTCCAACGACGCGAATACAAAACGGACAAGAGTTTTTTGGTTCTTTTTCTCAAAAAAGAACTGCTTCCTTGCCTGCCTTTCTCTCTCCGGCGATCACCGCCGAACAGAAGCTTCGCCAGCTTTGCTGAACCTTCTGGTCTTCTCAACGCTTTTCCCAAACCCAGCACAATCCAACCACGGCATTTTTGTGGAAAACCGCCTGCGCCATCTGCTTGCAACGGGCGAGGCGCGCGCCACCGTACTTGCACCTGTCGCGTGGTTTCCCGGCAGGAGCGTGCAGGCGCCCGCTGAAGAGCGGCGCCAAGGGCTGCGCGTTCTGCATCCGCGTTGGCTGTCCATTCCCGCAATCGGCATGCGCGTTGCACCTTGGCTGCTCTACCAGGCCGCCGCGCGCGCGCTGGCCAGACTGACCGCGGAAGGCGAGCGGTTCGACGTCATCGACGCACACTACTTCTATCCGGACGGGGTTGCGGCAACCTGGCTGGGCCGGCGCTTCGGCTTACCCGTTGTGATTACGGCGCGTGGCTCGGACGTGACGCAGTTTCCTGACTATCCGGCGCCGCGCCGCATGATACTGCAGGCCACGCGCGAGGCCGCCGCGGTGATCACCGTAAGCGGCGGCTTGCGTGACGCCCTGGTGGCGCTGGGCGCCGAGCCGGAAAAGATCACGGTGCTGCGCAACGGCGTCGATCTGGCGATGTTCCGCCCGGTGGACAGGGCGGTAGCGCGGCGGACGCTTGGCATCGAGGGCAGGACACTCGTCTCGGTGGGCGCTCTTATTCCACGCAAAGGACACGAGCTTACGATCGAGGCGCTGACCCACCTGCCCGGCTGGCGTCTGGTGATCGCCGGCCAGGGGCCGGAGCGCGGACGGCTTGACGCTCTCGCGGTCCGGCTTGGAGTGGCAGAGCGGGTACGGTTGCTTGGCTCTTTGCCGCACGCGGAGTTGGCGGCGCTCTACAGCGCTGCGGATCTCTCCGTGCTGTCGTCCTCACGGGAGGGCTGGGCTAACGTGCTGCTGGAATCGATGGCGTGCGGCACCGCTGTGATTGCCAGCCCGATCCCCGGCAATCCCGAAGTGGTGGCAGAGCGGGATGCGGGCTTCATCGCGGAAGAGAGGTCCGCAGGCTCGATAGCCGGGCGTGTCCTGCAATGGGAGAGCGACCCGATCGACAGACTTGCTACGCGGGCCTATGCGGAACGGTTCGGCTGGGAAGACACCAGCCGCGGACAATTGACGATTTTCAAACGAGTCAGGGAAAAAGACCCTCTTTTTTGAAAGCAGGAAAGTTCTGCTCCCTGTCAGGCCTCTACTTCTAGAGCCCGACAGGGAGCAAATCTTACCTGCTTACCGCTTTGGCTCTTTTTCGCCGCCATGAGGCGCCGCGGGACGTGCCGCCGGAGCGCGGGGTGCGGCGGCCGGCCTTGGTGCGAAACCGCCCGGACGGGCTACCGCCGCCGGACGCGCCTCACGCACGGGCGCCCGCGCTTCCGGTGCACGAACGTTGCGCTCGCCTGCCGTGTTTGCACGCTCGCCGGCCACGTTGGCCCGCGCACCCGCATTGTTAACGCGTTCGCCAGCCTGGTTCGAACGCTCGCCGGCAGTATTGACGCGTTCGCCAGCGGTGTTGGCCCGCTCGCCGCGGTTGTTTGCTCGCTCGCCGGCGTTGTTCGCGCGCTCGCTGGCGGTGTTCGCACGCTCGGCGGCCGTGTTAGCCCGGGTCTGGTTGGTGTTTACCCGGGCCTCGGCGGCATTCGCGCGGGTTTGCGCCGTGTTGGCACGGGTCTCTGCCGCGTTTGCGCGCACTACGCCCGCGCCGCTGAACTGGCCAGCACGTTGCGAGGCCGCAACTGCAGGCGCCCCATGGTTCGCCGAGAAGCGCTGCTGCGGATTGGCCGCGGCAGCCTCGCGCTGTTGCGTCTGCGCGGCCGTTATCGGCACATGCTGTTCGTGCTGAAAGGCAACCTCCTGCGCCGTGGGTCGCGCAGCGATCCCGCCAGGGCCATTGAAGCTGGTACGTGTGATGTTCGTGTTGTTGATTACAGTGTTGTTCACATACGTGTTGTGCACGTTGCCGAAGATGCCGCCGCCACCGCCGAACGCCGCAGTGTTGTAGAAGAAGCCGCCGCCGCGCCACTCGCCGCCGCCATAGCCCACGCCGCCATAGCCGAAGCCGTAATTGATGCCGCCGTAGAAGCCGACATGCGTGCCCCAATAGCCGGCGTTGAAGCCGTAGACGCCACCTGAGTAGCCCCAATAGCCGGGCGTCCAGAGCAAGCCCACGGTGGGCGGCTGCACCCACACGCCGGGCACGAAGTAGTAGCCGGCCTCGCCGTAGTTCCAGTAGCCTGGGGTGAAGATGTAGCCAGGGCCGGGGATAGGCGGCGGCTCGTACACCGGCAAGGCCGGCGGAGCGATGGTGATGTTCAGGCCTATGCCGATCTGCGCGCTGGCGCGCGTGGGCGCAAGCGTGATCGGGGCCACGACCATGGACACCGCCAGGGCGGATGCGAGGACGGGAGTCCATGTTGAAGTTGTCAGGGCAGTTCGAAACGCGCGCATGTTCGTATCCTTGTCGATATCACTCAAAACTGGTGCGGAGCCTGGCTTGTTACAATCCGGCTCCGGTGAACGAAGTGTTTCGGAATGCCGCTTCCGTATCAGGACGTTACGTAGCAGGTAACCCGCGTAGCGCGTCAATAGCGGCTAAGTTGAATCGTTTTGCATGCGAGAAAGTCACGATCCCGTGAGGAGTTTGCCAGGGCGCAACCTGGCTGACAGATGCGCCGCGTGACCAAGCAACTCCGCACGTTCGCCGCCGCGCAGATAAATTGTCCAGGACATTGCCAAAAATGCGGCAAAAAGCAGGCAATCCAGAGCCAGCCCGGCAAATCGGTTCTGCAGCGGCACCAGCGCCCTGGCCCACAGGCAGGCGCCGGAAAGCGCGAGGATGAACGTCAGCGGCCAGGGATGCATGGAGACACGGTGCTGCCGCCAGGCTCCGGCCCAGCACACCGCGCAGTAGGCCGCCCAGGTGCCGAAGGTGGCCCAGGCGGCGCCCCAGATGCCGTAGGCCGGTATAAGCGCCGCGTTCAGCGCCAGGTTCAGCACCGCGCTGGCCGCGGCAATTCGCCCGACATTGCCCGAGCCCGCGCCGATCAGCAGCATGGAGTTGAAGAAGTCGCCGACCTCGCGAATGAAATAGCCGAACACGAGCAGCGGCAGCAGCAGGGCCGGCGGATCGTAACTGACAGGTACCATAAGCACGAGCACGTCACGTGCGAATAGCGAGATGCCGATCGCGCCGGCGCCGAGCACCAAGACGAGCCAGCGCCCGACCTGCACGAAACGGTCCTGCCAGCCGTCGCCTGAGGCCAGGCTGTAGAACGACACGCCCCACACCTTGTTGAAGCTGTCGCCGAGGATGGTGTTGATCAGGAAGGCAAAGTTGTAGGCCAGCGCATACACGCCGACCTCCGCCCGGCTGACATGGGCCAGGAACAGGCGATCGGAGAAGTGTATGCCGAAATAGCAGACGGCCGACACGATGAGCGGACCGCCGAACCGCACGAGCGCACGAGCGAGATCGGATCGCCAGACGGTTCCCACGCTACGTATCGTGCGCACGCCGAGATAGACGGACCCGCAGGATGCCGTGATCAGCTTGCTGAGGACAAAACCTTCCACGCCGAGCCGCGCCACACCGATCAGCAGGATGTTCAGGAGGAGCGAGATGACGAGGCCGACCGTCGTGTAGGTCAAGTAAAAGCGCACGCGGTTCTGCATGCGTTCGTAAATGAGCACGATTTCTATGATGCTGCTGAAGAACATGGCTGCGAACGCCAGCCGCAGGACGCCCACCTTGGCGCCAAGATTGATGGCAGAGGCGATCGGGCCGGCCGCCGCTATGGCCACGAGAGCCACCACGCCTGAAAGGACGACCGTGCATATCAGCGTGGTGGACATCGTGGCGCGCCGGCTGGCGGCCTCGGGGTAGTCGTTGGCGATGCGGGTGAGCGACTGGCCGAAACTTTGGATACCAAAGCTTATGCTGACCAGCGTGATGGCGAGTTCGATGAGGTTCGCCGCGCCATACTCCTCCGTCGAGAGATAGCGCGCGTAGAACGGGATCATGACGAAGCCGACGGCCTTGGTTGCCAGATTGCCGGCGAGGTACAGCGAAGAGTTACGCACAAGGTTCTGCGGCAGCGGAGCTTCGGCATCCGGAATGACGGCGACGTCCATGTCTGTAGCCATTCCGCCCCCCTTCTTACGCACCCGCCTCCGATGCCATAAACGTGCGTATTGCGCAAAGAAAGCAAGCAGTCCTTTT
>CAXTJZ010000162.1:0-8946 GCA_964244695.1 uncultured Acetobacteraceae bacterium | reverse complement strand
GCTTGTCCCGGCCGCCAGTGTAGATCTCGGACGTGGCCGGATTGTTTTAATCGAACACGTGGTCCAACCCAGCGCCGAGGCTGATATACGGGCCCGTCACTGGCTGGGCGAGGGCGGCGGCAGGTGCCGACAAGACGCTGGCAACCAGCAGCGCAACACGAAACTTCATCTAAAACGTCTCCCCGTGGACCGGCGCCGTGCCCGGGCGGAAACCGCCGCCCTTCTGACCACGCATACCTAATAGCAGCGTTTGGCGATGTTGTTGCCCCTCCGTAAAGCATTTTGTCGCCATGTTGCGGCAGCGCCACAGCCTGTTGCCACTGATTACACTTTCGGTTGAAACGGACGCCCGATGACCGCCCTTGAGACACCACCCGCAGACACATCGCACGACGGCCACCTCACCGGGGTCGGCGCCATGCACAGCAACCCGCCGCTGCCCTCGGCCACGCAACACCCCGCAGCACCCTCCGCACACCCGGACGTGCTCCTCGTGCTGCAAGGCGGCGGCGCGCTCGGCTCCTACCAGGCCGGCGTGTTCCAGGCGCTGTCGGCCTCCGGCCACGTACCGAGCTGGGTCGCCGGCGTCTCCATCGGCGCCATCAACGCCGCCCTGATCGCCGGCAACCCGCCCGCCCGCCGGGTGGAGCGGCTGACCACCTTCTGGGAACGCATCACCGCCCACACCCAGTTCTGGCCGCAGATGGGCCTGCCCGGCTGGGAAGCCATCGAGCAGAAGATGGGGGCCGCCGGCGCCATGCTGCTCGGCCAGCCCGGCTTCTTCCGCCCGCGCATGCCGATGGAATGGCTGGGCGGCGACCAACCCGTCAGCTTCTACGACACCGGAGACCTGCGCGGCACGCTGGAGGAGCTCGTCGATTTCGACCGCCTCAACGACGGCACGATGCGCCTCTCCATAGGCGCGGTGAACGTGGAGACCGGCAATCTCACCTACTTCGACACCGCGCAGATGCGCATCGGCCCGGAGCACGTGATGGCCAGCGGCGCCCTGCCGCCAGGCCTGTCCAGCGTGGAGATAGAAGGCCAGTCCTACTGGGACGGCGGCCTGGTCAGCAACACGCCGCTGCAATACGTGCTGGCCGAACGCCAGGACCGCCACAACCTGATCTTCCAGGTAGACCTATTCCCCGCCCGCGGCCGCCGCCCCACCAACCTGGACGAGGTGGGCGAGCGCGAGAAGGACATACGCTACTCCAGCCGCACCCGCACCGGCACCAACGACGCCGGCGAACGCCAGAACCGCCGCCGCCAGGTGCGCGTCTTCCTGGACCGCCTGCCCGAACACCTCCGCCACGATCCCGTGGCCCAGCAACTGCGAGACTTCGCCTGCGGCGCGCTGGTGGACGTTGTGCACCTGATCTACCGCCCGGACGTGCCGCAAGGTGCGATGAAGGATTTTCAGTTCGACCGCGGCACGATGCAGCGGCGTTGGGCGCAGGGGCTGTCCGACGCGGGCGTGTCGTTGGCAGCGGCTCCTTGGTTGGCGCCTGTGGGGGAGGATGTCGGGTTCCGCACCTTTGATGCGTTTGCGCCAAAGTGAAGGCAAGCAAGGCCTTCTTTTTTGAGAAAAAGAAGCAAAAAACTTTTGCTCCTGCGCTGTTGAGCCGCTTCGGCGTTTCCTGACGCACGTGGCTGCTGCAAATGCGAGGGGAACAAAAGTTTTTTGGTCCTTTTTTTTCAAAACAGGACTGCTTGCTTCCTTAACCTCCGCCGCACGGTCCCAGCATGACGCAAGGCCGCATCTCCAGAACCGTCTACCGGTTCGGCTCCCTGGCAGCCGGCCATTTCGGAGACATGGTTCTGCGCCAGGACGGCCATATCGGCTACTACCACAACCCGAACGAGGCCGCCTTCCGCTTCGAGAGCCGCAAGCTGCGCTTCTTCGACAGCACTGGCCGGCAGACCAGCACGCTCGACTACGGCGCGGACAGCAACGTGTTCCTCTCCAACGAAGGCGGCGGGCTCTACCTTCTTCCCATCATCGAACTGGCCGAGCGCGCCGCCGACCCCGCGGCCGATGCGCCGCTGCTGGTAAACACCATACCGAAAAGCGGCACCTACCTGCTCGAGGCGGCTTGCGTCAGCGCCGGTCTTCACACCACCCGGCTGCACATGTTCGCCAACACTTGCGACGATTTCCGCGGATTGCCCGATAGCGAAATGCACGCGGCGCCCGAGGATCACCGCAGGCCCGCAGCGCCCGGCGCCGTGGCGCACATCCTGCGGCCAGGCGAACTGGCCGTCGGCCACGTCGCGGACCACGCGCAGCTGGACGCGATCCTTCAGGCCGGCGTCAGCATCGTGCATTGCGTGCGCGACCTGCGGCACGTGCTGACGTCGCTCTACCGCTTCAAACGCTGCGTGGTGCGCCCGGTCACGCCCGCCGACCGCGCCTGGCGCGCGCTGGACTCCACCTCCGGCTTCCTCGCATTCCTCAGCTTCTTCGCGGACCGTGACATCGCCTACGTGGCCCAGATGGCCACCTGTATCCTCGCGCGGCAGGAGCCCTGCCTGCGGTTCCACGAACTGACCTCCCCGGCGGACCAGGACAGGGTTAGGGCGCGGCTGCAGGCATGGGACGAGAAACGCACGAACGCGTTCATCGCCGGCCTGGCCGCTTCCCGCTTCAAACCCACGCCTACCTTGATGCACTCGCTTGCACCCGAATCAGTCTGGTCACCGGCTGCGGAGGCGTTCTTCGTGGCGTCCGGCCTGGCACGATTGAACGGGCTGCTCGGTTATGAGGCATAGAGAAGCAAGGCCTTTTTTTTTGCAAAAAAGAAGCAAAAAACTCTTGCTCCTGTCGCTGGGGCCGGCGCTTCGGTTTAGCTGGTTTTTGGGCCGTCAGCGCGACGGTGCAAGCTGCCTAGGGTCGCCCCGACTACGATGCAGATCGCCTCAAGGATCGCAGCGGCACGCGCCGAAAGCTGCGATCGATTCCATAAGAGCGCGAGGCTCGGCCGCCGGCAAACCAGCGGCAGGAGAAACCCAAGCCGTGCTGCAATCCAAGCAACAAGACCGCCCAGAAATCCGCGCATCAGCCCGTCTCACGGTGACTCAAATGCCCGCGAACCAGTTGAACCCCAGCTTCTCCCAATACCCGCCAGGATATTTGTTCGTCACCTCGATAGCGGTGATCCATTTCGGGTTCTTGTACCCAAGCTTCGTCGACATACGCAGCCGCAAAGGAAACCCGAACGGATCAGCCAGCGTCTCGCCCGCATACTTGGTCGCCAGCAACGTCTGCGGATGCAGCGCGGTGGCCATGTCTATGCTGCTCGGATAATCGTCGGCCGTACGGAACGCCACGTATTTCGCCCGCGTATCCGCCCCCACACGCTTCAGGAACGTGCTCAGCCGCACCCCGGACCACTGGCCGATGTAGTCCCAGCCCTCCACGCAGACATGCCGTATCACCATCTCGTTCTCCGGCAGCGCCGCAATCTGGCCCACATTCCATGGCGTCTTGTCGGCGATCAGCCCGCCCAGCTCCAACTTCCACGTGGCGCCATCTACCGGTTTCACCTTGTCCACGTCGTAATACGCGTTGAACTTCGGCGGCTTCAACACCATCGACGCCGGATACGTGGGCGCCAGCTTCGTCGGATCGAAAAGCAGTGCCTGCACGTCGTCGTTCAGGCCGGAGATCGCCAGCAACGCGTTCTGCACAGACTTGGAAGACGTGAGATCGCACCCCGTCAGCATCGTCAGCGCACCCAGCGACAACCCGCCGCGCAGCAGCCCGCGCCGCTCCAGCGAGCCCACAAGCTTGCGATGCCCGTCCAGCATTGCTGAATCAGGAACAACACCCGGGCGGAACAGCGACCTCACGTCTCAACCCTCCGCGCAAAACGCGATTTCACCCGCGGGCCGCCCGTCAGCATCGCCCACAACGTCTGCGGCACCAGCAACGCCAGCGCCACGTGCACGGCCAGGAACCCCACGATCACCGACATGCCCATGAAATGGATCACCCGTGCCTGCGGAAACCCGCCCAGCAACGAGACCAGGCCGGAGAACTGCACCGGCTTCCAGATCGCCAGCCCGGTCACCACCTGGGAGATGCCCGCCAGGATGACGATGATGTAGAGCAGCTTCTGCACCGCGTTATAGACCGTCAGGTCCTCGTGGCTGATGTGGAAGTGCAGCGTGTCGACCACCGTCTGCACCACCTCGCGCGGCCGGATCGGCAGCAGCCGCTCCCGAAACCGCCCAGTGGCCACGCCGTAGGCCAGATAGGCCAGTCCGTTGAGCGCCAGCAGCCACATGCCGGCGAAATGCCATTGCAGGCTCGGCGCCGCCCACGACCCCAGCCGGAACCATTGGTTGAAGTGCAGCCCGCGTATGATCACGTCGTCGTCGTAGATGCCCCAGCCGGAGGTGATCATCACCAGCATCACCACGGCGTTCACCCAGTGCATGATGCGCACCGGCCAGGGATGCAGCTTGCGGCCCTCTGCCGGCGGGCTATCCGCCATCTTAACTTGCGTGCTCTGCATCGGGCCTTCTCCTCGCCAGGCGTCCGTGCGCGCTGTCGTACGTCCATTCGGTGGTAACCGCCGCACGGTTGCATCGTAACCGTCAACATAGAAGGCAAGCAGTCCTCTTTCAAAAAAGGACAAAGCTTTGCTTCCCCACCTGCAACCAATCAGCCCAGGTCCTGCCAGCAGGCGCAATGGCAAGACCAGCACACCTCCATGCAGGCGCCGGGAGCAAAAGTTTTTTGCTTCCTTTTTTTTCAAAAAAGAAGGTCTTGCTTCCGTCCGCACCGAACACTCTCACACGAGCCGCATCATGCCCAACAAAACCGCATCTCTGTTGTCCGTCCTGGCGCTGCTGGCCATCTTGCCCGCCGCCGCGCCGCCCAGCCAGGCCGACCTGGCCGCACAAGCCGCGAGCCGTTTCCCCCAGCCGGTGCGCGTGGGAGACCTGCTGCACCGCGCCGTGCTCAAGCCGCTGGAAAACCAGGACCTGATCGGCCGCGTGGAACACGTGGTGCGCGGCCCGGACGGCGTGATCCGCGTGATCATGAGCTTCGGCGGACTGCTCGGCCTGGGCACCCACCCGATCGCCGTGCCGGTGGATGCCATGGTGCTGGTGGGCCAGGTGATGGAAGTGGTCGGGCTGACGCCGCAGCAGTTGCGCGCCCTGCCTGCCTATCAGGGCGGGGACGGCGTGGAGCTGCCGGACGACGCGATGATCAAGGTGGGGCTCGCCAAACCCTCTCATTAGACAGGCAAGGCCTTCTTTTTTGAAAAAAAGAAGCAAAAAACTTTTATCCCCCCGCATTTGCACCTGCCGGGCATCTCCGGATAAACCGAGGCAGCGTACCAGCGGGGGAGCAAAAGTTTTTTGCTTCTTTTTTCCAAAAAAGAAGGCCTTGCTTCCTTAAGTGATAGACAAGATCGTAGCCACCCTGGCAGCCGCCCTGGCCGGCATAGGCGACGGCGCCACAATCCTGGTAGGCGGCTTCGGCGAGACCGGCGTCCCCTTCGCCCTCCTGGAAGGCGTGGCCCAATCCGGCGTGCGGGACCTCGTCCTAGTCAGCAACAACTCCGGCGTCGCCGACAAGGGCGTCTCCCAGCTCCTCCAGCTCGGCCGCGTTCGCAAGATCATCTGCTCCTACCCCCGCTCTGCCGGCTCCGTGGTGTTCGACCAGGTGTACGCTCGCGGCAACCTGGAGCTGGAGCTCGTCCCGCAAGGCACGCTGACCGAACGCATACGCGCCGGCGGCGCCGGCATAGGCGGCTTCTTCACCCGCACCGGGGTAGGCACCGAACTGACGAAAGGCCGTGAAACCAGGGTGATAGACGGACAGACCTACGTGCTGGAAAACCCCCTGCGCGGTGACGTGGCGCTGATAAAGGGCGAGCTGGGCGACCGCTGGGGCAACCTCACCTACCGCCTCTCCGCGCGCAATTTCGGCCCCGTCATGGCGCCCGCCGCCACGCTGACCATCGCCCAGGTGCGACACGTGGTGGACCTCGGCAGCATAGACCCGGAGCACGTCATCACCCCCGGCCTTTTCGTAAACCGTGTATGGGCCTGCCCCGAATGACCACCGACCTGCGTCATCACATCGCCCGCCGCGCCGCACAGGACCTGCCGGATGGCGCCTACGTGAACCTGGGCATCGGCCTGCCCACGCTCGTCGCCGGACACACCCCGCCAGGCCGCGAGATAATCTTCCACAGCGAGAACGGCCTGCTCGGCGTAGGCCCGCCCCCGCCGCCCGGTGCGGAGGACATCGACCTGATAAACGCCGGCAAGCAGCCGGTAACCCTGCTGCCAGGTGCGGCCGTCTTTCACCACAACGACGCTTTCGTAATGATGCGCGGCGGCCATCTGGACTACGCCCTGCTCGGCGGCTTCCAGGTCTCCGCCGGCGGAGACCTGGCCAACTGGAGCCTGGGCGAAGCCACGAAGGCGCCCGCCGTGGGCGGCGCCATGGACCTGGCCGCCGGCGCCAAGCAGGTGTGGGTGCTGATGGAGCACACGACGAAATCCGGCGAGCCGCGCATCGTCGAGCACTGCACCTATCCGCTGACCGCGCCCGGCGTGGTGCGGCGCATCTATACCGAACTCGCGGTCATCGATGTCGGCGTCGAACTCGTCGTGCGTGAACGCGCGGAGGGGATCACGTTCGGGTTCTTGCAGGCGCGCACTGGTGCAAGGCTGACAGAAAGAAAGTAAGGCCTTCTTTTTTGAAAAAAAAGAAGCAAAAAACTTTTACTCCCTATCGGCGGCTGACCGAAAAAGTCCGCGGCAGCGGAGTCAAAAGTTTTTTGGTTCTTTTTTTCAAAAAAGAACTGCTTGCTTTCTTGAAGGTCCCGCTATGCAACTTCCCGTTCAGAACGCCGCCCCCTTCACCATCCGCCGCATCTACTGCGTCGGCCAGAACTACCGCGCGCACACGCTGGAGATGGGCGGCAATCCGGACAAGCAGAGCCCGTTCTTCTTCCAGAAACCCGCAGACGCCATCGTCCAGGACGGCGGCACCATGCCCTACCCGCCGCGCACCGCTGCCTTCGAACACGAAGTGGAACTCGTGGTCGCCATCGGCACGGAAGCCTGCGCCATCGCCGCGGACCGCGCGCTGGCCTCCGTGTTCGGCTACGCGGTCGGCCTGGACATGACGCGGCGGGACCTGCAGGCGGAAGCCAAGAAAGCCGGCCGCCCCTGGGACATGGCCAAAGGCTTCGACCACTCGGCCCCCTGCGGCACAATCACCCGCGCCGCCGAGCTCGGCGCCATGACGCAAGGCGCCATCTGGGTGCGCGTGGACGACGAACTGCGCCAGAGCAGCGACCTCTCGCAGATGATCTGGGCCGTGCCGGACATCATCGCCGAACTGTCCACCTACGTCACGCTCTACCCGGGTGACCTGATCTACACCGGCACGCCGGACAAAGTCGGCAAAGTGCAACGCGGCGCCCGCCTGCACGCGCATGTCGATGGGCTCGCGGATTTGCGGGTCTCGATAAGCTAGCAAGCAAGGCCTTCTTTTTTGAAAAAAAGAAGCAAAAAACCTCTACTACCTGTCGCGCGCCAGCCGGATAGGTCTGCGACAGCGGAGTCAAAAGTTTTTTGCTTCTTTTTTTCAAAAAAGAAGGCCTTTCTTCCTCACCCCACCCGCACCATCCGATGCTGCTTCCGCCCAGCCGACAACTTCACCGCCCCCTCACGCAAATCCGCCTCCCCCACCAGCCGCCCCTCATCACTCACCACCGCATCGTTCACCCGCGCCCCGCCCCCACGCATCAGCCGCCGCGCCTCCCCGTTGCTCGCCGCCAGCCCGCTTTCCGCCAGCAACCGGTACACCGGCACCCCCGCGGCCAACGCCTCGGCCGAAACAAGATGCGTCGGCAAACTCTCCGCCGCCCCACCCTCCTCGAACGTGGTGCGCGCCGTCTCCGCCGCCGCATCCGCCGCCGACCGCCCATGCAGCAACGCCGTTACCTCGCCCGCCAGCACCTTCTTCGCCTCGTTTATCTCCGCCCCGCCCAGCGCCTCCAGCCGCGCCACCTCACTCAAGGGCAGATCGGTGAACAACCGCAGGAACCGCCCCACATCGGCGTCCTCGGCATTGCGCCAATACTGCCAGAAATCGTACGCTCCCAGCCGCGCCCCGCTCAGCCACACGGCCCCCTTCGCCGTCTTGCCCATCTTGGCCCCGGACGCCGTCGTCAGCAGCGGCGTCGTCACCCCAAACACCTGCGCGCCTGCCATCCGGCGCACCAGGTCCACGCCGCTGACGATATTCCCCCACTGGTCCGACCCGCCCATCTGCAGCCGCACGCCATACCGCCGGTGCAGCTCGCGGAAATCGTAGCTCTGCAGAATCATGTAGTTGAATTCAAGGAACGTCAGCGGCTGCTCGCGCTCCAGCCGCAACCGCACGCTGTCCATCGTCAACATGCGGTTCACGCTGAAATGCGGCCCAACTTCGCGCAACAACGCGATATACCCAAGTCCGTCCAGCCAATCCGCATTGTTGGCCATCACCGCATCGCCCGGCCCATCGCCGAACCGCAGATAACTCGCAAAATTGCGCGCGATCCCCGCCATGTTCGCCGCAATCGCCGCGTCGTCCAGCAACTGCCGGCTCTCGTCCTTGCCGGAGGGATCGCCGATGCGCGTCGTCCCGCCACCCATCAGCACAACCGGCGTGTAGCCATGCTTCTGCGCCAGCCGCATCATCATGATCTGCACCAGGCTGCCCACATGCAGGCTGTCCGCCGTGCAATCGAACCCGATGTAGAACGGCACCGGCCCGGCGTCCGCCATCGCAGCCTCGTCGGTGCACTGGTGAATGAAGCCGCGCGCTTTGGCTTCCGACAGAAAATCGCTCATCTGACACCCAAGGAAGGAAGGCCTTCTTTTTTGAAAAAAAGAAGCAAAAAACTTTTATCTCCCCGCCTGCAC
>CAXTJZ010000161.1:0-9055 GCA_964244695.1 uncultured Acetobacteraceae bacterium | reverse complement strand
TGTCGCCGTTGGTGGACTTCACCTCGAACACGCCGTCGCCGATCTCCAGCACGGAGACGTCGAACGTGCCGCCGCCGAGGTCATAGACCGCGATTGTGCCGCCGTTCTTCTTGTCCATGCCGTAGGCCAGCGCGGCCGCGGTCGGCTCGTTGATGATGCGCAACACGTCCAGGCCGGCAATGCGGCCGGCATCCTTGGTCGCCTGGCGCTGCGCGTCGTTGAAATACGCGGGGACGGTAATGACGGCCTGCGTCACCTTCTCGCCGAGATAGGCCTCGGCCGTCTCCTTCATCTTGCCCAGTATGTCGGCGCTGATCTTGCCAGGCGCATACTTCTCGCCACGGGCTTCCACCCAGGCGTCGCCGTTTTCGGCCTTGACGATCTTGTAGGGGACGAGGTCACGGTCCTTGGCGACCAACGGGTCGTCGTAACGGCGACCGATGAGGCGCTTGACCGCATACAGCGTGTTGGACGGGTTGGTAACGGCCTGGCGCTTTGCAGCCTGGCCGACCAGACGCTCGCCTGATTCGGTGAAGGCCACCATGCTGGGCGTGGTGCGCGCGCCCTCGCTGTTGTCGATGACGTGGACTTCGCCGGATTCCATGATCGCCACGCACGAGTTGGTCGTGCCCAGGTCGATACCGATCACCTTGCTCATACGCGAAAAACTCCTGTTCAGCGGCCGGGTGCGGCCCGAAGCACCGCACGCGGCCCTCAATCTCACTGTTGCCGGATGTATTGAGCAGGCAGGCCCAACACAAGGGGCTGGCCACCGGCAGCTACAGCCCGTTACAAGAACGTAGAGTGAACATTTTGTTGCCCAGGTCCGCGCCCAGCGGGTAGTTTGCCGGGTGTGCCGCAGGCCGTGCCGCGCGGCCGGAACGCCGGTTCCAAACCATTGCGCCCCGGGGAGAAATTTGCGATGTCGTTTCGCCAGCAGAAGACCTTTGCCTATGCTCCGGGTCTGGCCGCGCTGATGGCGGCCACGTGCCTGACGCCGCCCGCGCGGGCGCAGACCAGCTTCATCGCGCCGGACGGGCATAACCGTTATCCAGGTGTTACGATCTTCTGCCCCAGCGGCAATGGCGTCGCACCTTGCGTGTTCGGCGGCGGCGGTTCCGGCGGCAGCGGCGGGGCGGTGACGGTCAACCTGGGCACGGCTGGAGCGGTCTCCGCCAGCAACCGGTTCCCGGTCGTCGATCAACAGCTGGACGCGCTCATCAGTGGTGGAGCGCTCAGCGTCACCGGCTCCGTGGGCCTGCTCGGCACGCCGGCGGTCAGCCTGGCGGCGGGCACTTACACGGTGGGCGGCGTCACGCAGGCGGGTCCCTGGACAGTGTCTTTGGGGTCCGGCGGCAACGCGATCGGCACGGTCGGCCTGGCCGCCGGCTCCACCGTGGCGCTAGGGGCCGGCACGAGCCTGATCGGCACGGTGACGGTCGCGGGTTCCGGCGGCGCGGTCAGCCAGAGCGGCAACTGGACGGTGGCGCTGGCCACCGGCGGCGTCGTCGGGATATCGTCACTGCCCGCGCTCCCGGCGGGCAGCAACGCCATCGGCACGGTGGGCGTGTCGAACTTCCCGAGCGTGCAGAGTGTGGCGGGCAGCGTCAGCCAGGCAGGAAGCTGGACCGTTGGGCTAAGCTCCGGCAGCACCGTGGGCCTTGCTACCGGCGCTAGCGTGGCGCTCGGCGCGGGCAGCAGCATGATCGGCACCGTCACTGTGGCCAACCTCGGCGGCGGCTCCGGTGGCGCGGTCAGCCAGAGCGGTAGCTGGACGGTCGGCCTGACGACGGGCACGAGCGTCGGCGTATCCTCGCTGCCTGCGCTGCCCGCGGGCAGCAACACGGTGGGTGCGGTCAGCCAGGCCGGCAGCTGGACGGTTGGGCTGGCAACGGGCGGCGTCGTCGGCGTCTCCGCCCTGCCGGCCCTCGCCACCGGCAGCAACACGATCGGCGCGGTCAGCGAGGCCGGAAACTGGACGGTCGGGCTTGGCGCAGGCAGCAACATGATCGGCACCGTCACCGTGGCCAATCCCGGAGGTGGCTCCGGCGGCGCGGTCACCGAGAGCGGCAACTGGACGGTCGGTCTCGCCGCCGGCAGTAACGCCATCGGCACCGTCGGCATCTCCAATTTTCCCAGCATGCAGAGCGTGTCGGGCAGCGTCAGCCAGGCGGGAAGCTGGACTATCGGGCTGAGCGCGGGCACCGCGCTCGGCGTGTCGTCCCTTCCCGCATTGCCGGCCGGCAGCAATGACATCGGGTTCGTCGACATCAACTCGCTGCCCGCTTTGCCTTCCGGCAGCAACGCGATCGGGACGGTCGCCGTGTCAAACTTCGCCGCCACTGTGGGCCTGTCCGCCGGCAGCAACGCCATCGGATCGGTGTCGGTCTCCAACCTGCCAACCACCCAGGCGGTCTCCGCGGCGGCGCTGCCGTTGCCGGCGGGGGCGGCCACCGCCGCCAACCAGGTCTCGCCGCTGGCACCGGTGGCGCCGGGCACCGCCACAGCTACCTCGTCCGTGGTGATGGGCTGTCTGGCCAACACCACGCTGCCGACCTTCAATGCGGGCCAGCAAGGTGCGGTGGCGTGTGACACCTCCGGCCACCTCTACGTCGTCACCGTGCCGAGTGCGAACAACGTGCCGACCTACCAGCAGGCGGTCAGCAGCGGCGGCGCTAGCATATACCGGGCGATCAACGCGGCCTCGTCGGCCATGGCGGCGAATGTGAAATCCACCACTGGCATGGTCTATGGCTACGAAGCCTGCAACAGCGGCGCCGCGGCCGCCTATTTGCGTCTTTTCGCGCTGGCGACCGCACCGACGGTCGGCACCAGCACGCCGGCGATCAGCAAGCTGCTGCCGGCCGGGGGTTGCCAGACCACGAGCAGCAACGTGGGCCTAGTGTTCAGCTCCGGGATCGCGTTGGACGTGACATCAGGCAGCATGGCCGACAACGACACGAGCGTGGTGGGAACGGCCAGCCAAGTTACCGTGGAGGTTTACTATAAATAGGAAGCAAGCAGTCCTTTTTCGAAAAAAGGACCAAAGACTTTTGCTCCTTCCGCATTCGACTTTGCTCCTTTTTCAAAAAAGAAGGCCTTGCTTCCTTCGCGCACCCGCCGCCAGCAAAGTGTTCTCCAGCAGGCAGGCAATCGTCATAGGCCCCACCCCACCAGGCACCGGCGTGATCGCGCCCGCATGCCCAAGGCACTCGTCATACGCCACGTCACCCACCAGCCGGCCGTCTGCCATCCGGTTGATCCCCACGTCGATGACCACGGCGCCAGGCGCTACCCAGTCGCCACGCACCATCTCCGGCCGCCCGGTGGCAGCCACCACGATGTCCGCGCGGCGACACTCGTCGGCCAGATCGCGGCTGCGGGAATGGGCAAGCGTGACCGTGGCGTGCGCGGCGGTGAGCAGGCCTGCCACCGGCCTGCCGACGATGGCGGAGCGCCCGATGACGATGGCACGCGCGCCGGGAAGTGCCGCGCCGGCCGAGGCGAGCAGCTTCATGACAGCACGCGGGGTGCAGGGGGTGAGCACGTTCTGGCCGTCGGCAAGCCGGCCTGCGTTAAGCGGATGGAAGCCGTCCACGTCCTTGGCGGGATCGATCGCTTCCAGCACGGCGCGGCTTTCGACGTGCGGCGGCAAAGGGAGCTGGACCAATATGCCGTCCACCGCCGGGTCAGCGTTCAACCCGGCGACCACGTCCAGCAGATCGGCCTGACTGGTATTGGCGGGCAGGCGTATCGTATGCGCCTCCAGCCCGGCCTCGCGCGCCGCACGGTCTTTGGCGCGCACATAGACGGCGCTGGCCGGGTTGTCGCCCACCAGCACCACGGCCAGACCTGGACGGTACGCGAGCGTGGCGGTGCATGCGGCCACCTCCGCCCGCAGGGCGCCAGCCAGTACGCGGCCGTCCAGGATGCGGGCAGTCACCGGCCCGCCTAGAACAGCGGCTGCCAGATGCCGTAGCGGAAGCCGTTGTCGAGTTCCGTCAATACGGGAGCCACAACAAGCTGCAGCAGCAACAGCGCCACCAAGGGACTTAGGTCCACGCCGCCCAGGTTCGGCAGCACCGCGCGTATCGGCCGCATGGCGGGATCGGTGATGCGGTAGAGGAAGTCCGCGATCGTCCAGACCATGCGGTTGCGTGTGTCCAGCACGTTGAAGGAAATGAGCGTGCTGACGATGGCGGACAGGATGATGGCCCAGGTGAACAGCCTGAGCAGCTGGAACAGCACGGTAAAGACGATGGACGTAAGCAACCTTAAGGCCTCCAGGTCAGCGCGGCGGACCGTAGGGGGTGGGGAGGAAGGAAGAAAGGCCTTCTTTTTTTGCAAAAAAGAAGCAGAAAACTTTTGTCTCCTCGCCTGCACGACGGCACGCGCGGGCTTGCTACTACGCCGGCTGGCAGCACTAGGTGATGCCGTGGTGCAGGGGGAGAGCAATAGTTTTTGTTTCTTTTTTCAGGCAAGAAGGCCTTGCCTTGCTTGACGCCGCCGCGCGACCCTGAGCATTGTCCGCCGCCGTGCGCCCCTGGTGGTTTGGGGGGCTGTAGCTCAGTTGGGAGAGCGCCTCGTTCGCAATGAGGAGGTCAGCGGTTCGATCCCGCTCAGCTCCACCACCGCCCTGCTTCACCACAAGCAAAACTCCGCCGTTCCGTGGGCGTTTTTTGACGTCACAATCCGCCGGAGCTTTCCATGCGCGCTACATCCCTGCTCGCCCCCGCCCTCCTGCTCGGCATGGTAGGCAACGCCACGTTTGCCGCCGAACCCGTTTCTGCCGGGGACCGCAGTTTCGTCGCCATGGTCAGCCAGGGCGGCATGTTCGAGGTGCAGGCCGGAACAGTCGCCGCCACCCAAGCGTCAACCCAGGATCTGCGTGACCAGGGCAATACCGAGCAGCATGACCACGGCCTGGTCGGCGACAAACTGAAGACCACCGCGTCCGCGGCAGGCCTAAGCTTTCCAGGCACCCTCAATCAGCAGTTCTCTCGGGAGCTGGACGCGCTCAAGGCCGCGCAAGGCAGCCAATTCGATGCACTTTATTTGCAGGACATGGAAGACCTCCATGCAAAGGACGGCGCAGCGTTCGCCAAGGAGGCATCAGGCGGCACCAACCCCGGTCTGCGTGCATTCGCTTCGGAGACGCACCGTATAGTCCTGCGTCATATCGGTGAACTTCGAGCCCTAGGCCCCGCAAAAAGCTGACTATTCTGCCACAAACCGCGGTGCGTTGGCCTGCTCGCATTTTCGTGTAGTTCCTTTACATTCGTTCTGACGCAGTTTGCAACCTGTGGTTTCGCAGGGGCTTTTTTTGGACATTCTGCTCGTCGAGGATGACGACCTTGTGCGGGACTGCCTTTTCGAGGCGCTTGTGGAGGCGGGTCTGCGCATAGAGGGCCGCGGGTCGGCCGAAGCCGCAATGGATCTGCTGGACGCCGACCATCCACCGGCTGTGGTTGTGACCGACATCAATCTAGGTCCAGGCATGGATGGTCTGGCCTTCGCGCACGCAGCCCGCAAAATCTGCCCCGGACTGCCTGTGGTGTTCATAAGCGGCCGGTATTCCGAATTACGGAACATGCTGCCGCACGAGCGTTTCCTGCCTAAGCCGTTCACCACGCCGGCGCTGTTGCGCGCGATCGAAGACGTGCGAGCGGCAGTCAGGGCGTAGGCAAAAAAGACAAAAGCAAAAACCTTCATCTGTTTCGGGCGCCCGTCGTCGAAGCGCACGCCTAAGCGTTCCGCGACAGCGCCAGTAAAAGCTTTTTGCTTCTTTCTTTCGAAAAAGAAGGCCTTGCTTGCTTAAAAACTCTCCGGGACCCGCGGAAATCACCTCGAAAACGCAACAAGCGTGACCCTGCGCCCACGCGAGTAGTTGAAGCCCGTGACCTCTCCCAACCTGTGCACGGCCAGACCCGCGGCGGCAAACCGGCCAAGCTCCGTGCCCGCAACCAGCACTACGCGCGCGGAGCCGGATTTCAGCGCGGCGGCGGCGGAAGTGCCGTTTGGCAGCAATTGCGTGTGCGTTCCTGTCAGGAAGACCAGGCTCGGCTCCGCATAACCTGCCACGGCAAGACCATCGCCCATCCTGTTCCAGCCGGGCCAAACCTGTTTCAACAGCACCAGCGTGGGCGGGCCAATCCACAGCGCTCGCACATTGGGCAATTCCAGCTGCAGGATGCTTGCGTAAAGCGGGATGCAGGCCAGCAACGACCACGCAATCCGGCGCTGCCAGGCCAGCATGCCGGCCAACGCGGCAAAGCAGGCGGCGGGCACGCCGAGCCACCAGGGCGCATGCAGCACCAGCGGCAACGCGAACGATGCCGCAGCCAGCAGCACCGTAGCGGTTGAAAGGGCGCCCCGTCCGATCCGACGCGGCCAGACGGCGGTCGGACACGGCAAGAAGCGGGCGGCCAGCAGGAACAGGGCCGGATAGAGCGGCAGCGTGTAATGCGGCAGCTTGGTCGGCACTGCCTCGAACACCAGCCACGCCGGCAGCGCCCAGGCGATAAGGAAGCGTGTCGCGGCGTCGTGCCTGTCCTTCCATGCTGCCGGCAGCGCCGCGACGACGAGCAAGGTCGAGGGAAAAGCCAGGAGCGGCATGAGCAGCAGATGCAGGCCGGGGAAGCCGCCATGTGCCTCGCTGCCGCCTGACAATTTGGCCGCCAAGTCGCCGCCCACGGCCTCGGCGAAGAACCCACCATGCGTCGCCAGCGTGATGGCCACGAACCAGGGGGCCGTGCAGGCGAGCAAAAGCGGCGCGCCCCAGGCCGGGCGCAGCGCCAGCAGCCATCTGGCACGGCGCTCCCACAAGCCGAGCGTGGCCGCGGCAAGCCCCGCGACCAAGGGGGTGATCGGGCCCTTCAGGAGGATACCCGCAGCAAGCGCCAGCCAGAACACGGCCGCCTGCCACCGCCGGATCGACGCGCCAAGCCAGGCACGCGCCAGCACCGCCATGGCGATGGTGGTGGCGCCAAGCAGCGCCGCGTCGGTTTTGGCGATGTGGGTTTCGGTGGTGAGGATGACGCAGGCGGCCAGCATGCCGGCGGCCAGCATCGCCTGGCGGCGACCGGCGGTAAGGCAAAGACCGGCTTCGAAGGTGGCCAGCACCGCGGCGATGCCGCCGAGCAGCGACGGGACGCGGTAGGGCCAGATCGGGTTGCCCAGGCCAGGGCCGGCGGCGGCGGCGAAAGGCGCTTGCAGCCAGTAGATGCCGATAGGTTTGCGCAGCCGCGGGACGGCGCCGTTCATGATGCGCACGTAGTCGCCGGTCTCGTTCATCTGCTTGGTGGCCTGGGCGAAGCGGCTCTCGTCGCGGTCAGTCGGCGGGAGGACGAAGAAGCCGGGGAGCCAGAGGGCCAGGCAGAAGAAAGTCAGAAGGAAGAAAGGCCTTCTTTTTTGCAAAAAAGAAGCAAAAAACTTTTGTCTGGCTGTCGCGGACCCTTCAAACGCGGCGCGACAGCGGAGCAAAAGTTTTTTGGTCCTTTTTTTCAAAAAAGGACTGCTTGCTGTGTTGCCCATGTCGCCGCGCGGGGTATCACGCCCCGCCGCCTTAGGCCATTTAACGCCGGATGGACCGTCTCCTCGCCCTGCAGCTTCTGCGCGCCGTCATCGACCAGCACAGGTCACTCGACGAAGCATTGGACCGCCTGTCCGGTGACCCGCGTGACCGTGCCGCGGCCCATCGCCTGGCGGCCACCGTACTGCGCCGTGCCGGCACGCTGGACGCCGTGCTGGAGCCGCACCTGAAACGCGCGCCGCCGGATGCCGTGCGCCTGATCCTGCGCATGGGCGCCGCGCAGTTGCTGCTGCTGCACACGCCCGCCCACGCCGCGGTGGCCACCAGCGTGGCGCTGACCCGGGCGCAGAAGCTGGCCCCGTTCGCCGGGCTGGTGAACGCCGTGCTGCGCCGCGTGGCAGAGGGTGGGCAGGAGACTTTGGCCGAGCTGGACGGTCCGCGGCTGGACACCCCAGGCTGGCTTTGGGCGAGCTGGGGCGCCGAAGCACGAGCGATCGCGCTGGCGCACCAGCAGGAGGCTCCGCTGGATTTGACGGTGAAGCCAGGCGAAACCGTGGAGGGCGGTCTCGTCCTCCCTGGTGGCTCCGTGCGGCTGCCGGCAGGCACAAGGGTGACGGATCTGCTCGGCCTGGCGGCAGGGGCGTTTTGGGTACAGGACGCGGCGGCCGCATTTCCGGCACGGCTGCTGGCGGCACAGCCTGGCGAACAGGTGGCCGATCTTTGCGCCGCACCTGGCGGCAAGGCAGCCCAGTTGGCGGCCACCGGCGCGCATGTGTTCGCGGTGGACAGCAGCGAAAAGCGGCTGCCGCGCCTGCAGGAGAACATGGCCCGGCTGGGGCTTGCGGCCGAAATCGTCTGCGCGGACGCGCTCACCTGGCGCCCTGCGGAAGCGCTGGATGCCGTGCTGCTGGACGCACCCTGCTCGGCGACAGGCACCATACGCCGCCATCCGGACTTGCCGCACATCAAGCGCCCCGCCGACCTGCCGGCGCTGATGGCGGGCCAGGACCGACTGATCGAAGCAGCCGCGTCGATGCTGCGGCCGGGCGGCAGGCTGCTTTATGCTGTCTGCTCGCTGCAGCCAGAAGAAGGATGGCAGCGCGCACAGGGCGCCGGCAGGTTCGGCCTGGTGCCGTCGCCATTTACCGAAGAGGAGCTTGCTGTGCTGCCGGAGGGCCGCACGGCCGAAGGCTGCCTCCGTACCACGCCGGCGATGTGGGCGGAACGCGGCGGCATGGACGGTTTTTTCTGCGCGCGCTTTGTGAAGACCTGAACCGTCACGGCTCGCCGGCTTGACCCCTGATGTCCGTCTTGTAGACCGCTGGCAGCCACGCCTCGTGCGTCTAGTTGCCTGGCCTTGTCACGCGAACAGCCACTCCCGCTCCGGCCATCAGCAGCAGCGACGCTATGAAGAAGGGAGCGCCGGGATGGTGGACATGGCCGCCCTTTGCCACGAAATGCGCGAAGCTGTCGGTGTAGAGCGTAGGGCCGAGCGTGCTCGCCAGTGCTATCAGGCTGCTGTTC
>CAXTJZ010000160.1:0-9100 GCA_964244695.1 uncultured Acetobacteraceae bacterium | reverse complement strand
GCTGCTGCGCGCCGCGGCGAAGAACCTGGTGCCGGTGACGCTGGAGCTTGGCGGCAAGTCGCCGGTGATCGTGGCGGAGGATTTCGCCATCGAGCAGGCCGCCCGCTCGGTGGCAGTGGGCAAATTTTTCAATGCTGGGCAGACCTGCATCGCGCCGGATTACGCGCTGGTGTCGTCCGGCCGTGCCGAGGCTTTCGCGCGTGGCGTGCTGGAGGCGTCGGAGACGATGTTCCCCACGCTCAGCGGCAATCCGGACTACACGGCGATCATCTCGGACCGCCACCACACGCGGCTGACGGAACTGGTGGCCGAAGCAGAAGCCGCCGGCGCCACCGTGCTGCGGCACAAGGACACGTCGCGCGGCAATGTGCGCCATTTTCCGCCGACGGTGGTGCTGGACCCGCCGCTGGACGGCCGGCTGATGCGCGACGAGATCTTCGGCCCTGTCCTGCCTGTGGTGCGCACCGCCGGCACGGATGAGGCGATCGCGTTCGTCAACAAGCGGCCGCGGCCGCTGGCGCTGTACGCCTATACGAAAGATGCAGCCACCGAGAGGAAGATCCTGGACCGCACCATCTCAGGCGGCGTCACCATCAATTCCACGCTGATACACTGCGCGCAGGAGGATCTGCCGTTTGGCGGCGTGGGGCCCAGCGGCATGGGCGCCTATCACGGGCGCGAAGGCTTCGCCACGTTCAGCCATGCGCGCGGCGTGCATAAGCCCGGGTTTTTCTCGGGTTTCGAGTATCTGAAGCCGCCGCATGGGGCGAAGACGCGGTTTGCGTTAAAGGCGCTTGGGATTAAGTCGGGTGAGGGCAAGTGAAGGAAGGCAAGGCCTTCTTTTTTGAAAAGAAGAAGCAAAAAACTTTTACTCCCCTGTCGCGCGACGTTTCAGCAGCCGCCGACAGGGAGCAAAAGTTTTTTGGCTCTTTTTTTCAAAAAAGAACTGCTTGGTTGGCTTTCTTACTTATCTCCGCCCAAGCAAACGCCGCGGGCTTCACGCAGGTCAGCGTGCCCGATCCCGGCAACCCGCCGCTGGAAGTCGGCATCTGGTACCCCAGCGACGCGCCCGCACATAAGGAGCGGCTTTTCCTCGACGACCAGCACGTAGCGCGCGACCGTGCGATCAGCGGCCGCGCGCTGCCGCTGATCGTGATGTCGCATGGCCAGGGCGGGCGGTTTGACAATGCGATCGACACCGCGCTTGCCTTGGCGAATGCCGGGTTTGTTGCCGCGGCGCTGACGCATACCGGCGACAATTTGCATGACCAGAGCCGCGTGTTGCAGATATGGGACCGCAGCCGGCAGTTGCGCGTGCTGACGGACTGGATGCTGCATGCATGGCCTGCGCATGGGCAGATCGATCCGGATCGTATTGGCGTGTTCGGCTTTTCCGCTGGCGGGTTTACGGCCCTTGTTGCCGCGGGCGCTACGCCGGATTTGGCCAAGCTTGGCCCGCATTGCGCGGCGCATCCGGCTGAGTTCACCTGCGCGCTGGTCGCGCGCAACCATGGCAACGCCGGCAAGCTGCCTGCCATTCCGGCCAGCGACTGGGTGCATGACTCGCGCATAAAGGCGGCGGTGGTGGCCGCCCCCGCCCTGGGCTATACGTTTGGCCGGGCGGGACTGGCAGGCGTGCATGTGCCGGTGCAATTGTGGCGCGCTGAGCAGGACCATTTATTGCCGCAGCCGTTCTACGCGCAGGCGGTGCGCGATGACCTGCCGCAGCCGCCGGAGTACCATGTTGTGAACGCCGCGGACCACATGGATTTCCTCTCGCCGTGCGATGCCGAAAAGGCGAAGATCGTGCCGATGATCTGCGAGAGCGCACCTGGTTTCGACAGACCGGCGTTCCACGCGGTTTTCGATGCTGACGTCGTCCGGTTCTTCAAGGCGAACTTGCCAGCAAGCTGAACCCGCGCACCGCCTTATCCAGCACGGTGACGGAACCAGACGCCTAGCTCAGGTAAGGATGCAGCGGGTTAGACCATGGAACACGAGATCGACGAAGCGTCGCAGCGTATTGCCGAACTGGAGCATCTTGTGTCTCGCACCAGGCACGACGTGAATGGTGCGCTTACACCGGCCCTGATGGTGGCTGACAGGCTCCGATCCAGCGCGGACCCGGCCGTGAGTGCTGCGGCGGAGAAGATTGCTGCGTCGATCTTGCGGGCTACGGCGATATTGAAGGCGACGCGCGGGGTGGTGCCTTCGAAGGGGAAGTAAGGAGGGCCTTCTTTTTTTCAAAAAAGAAGCAAAAAACTTTTGTCTCTCCGCGATTGAAGCACTTCGGCGCATCAACAGACACGGACGCCGCAAATGCGAGGGAAACAAAAGTTTTTTGGTTCTTTTTTTCAAAAAAGAACTGCTTCCTTGCTTTCTAGATTTCCATCTCATTCCAGGAATGCCCAGACCGCGCCAGCAGCTTCGCGGCCCCGTCAGGCCCCGCGCTGCCTGCGGCGTACATCTCCGGCTGGTCGTTCTCGTGCTCCAGCGCAGGGTCCACCGCGGCCCAGCTCGCCTCTATCATGTCGGCGCGCTGGAACAGTGTGGGGTCGCCGATCAGGCAATCGTATAGCAGCGTCTCGTAGCCGACATTCGGTTCCAGCTTGAACGAGTCCTTGTAGGCAAACGCCATCGTCACAGGCGCCAGCACCATCTTCGGTCCGGGATGCTTGGCGCTGATGGCCAGGGTCATACCCTCGTTTGGCTGCATCTCCAATGTCAGCAGATTCTCTTCCAGCGCACCCACCTCGGTGTCGCGGAACAGCGCGTAAGGCGGCTTGCGGAAATGCACCACCACCTGGGTCTGTCGGCCGCCCATGCGCTTGCCTGTGCGCAGGTAGAACGGCACGCCGGACCAGCGCCAATTATCTATGCCGAACTTCAGTGCCACGTATGTCTCGGTGCAGCTGTCCTTCGCCACGTTCGGCTCGTCTCTGTAAGCCGGCACATCGTGATCCAGAACGCTTCCTGCGGTGTATTGGCCTCGCACCACGTCCTCGGAGCGTACCGGATGTATCGCCTGCAGCAGCTTGGCCTTCTCGTTGCGCACCTTTTCAGCGTCGAACGAGTTCGGCGGCTCCATGGCAATCATGCTGAGCAGCTGGAACAGATGGTTCGGCACCATGTCGCGCGTGGCGCCGGTCGGTTCGTAGAACGCGCCGCGCTGTTCCACGCCGATCGTCTCGGCCGCGGTGATTTCCACGTAGTCGATGTGATCGCGATTCCATAACGGCTCGAAGATGCCGTTGGCGAAACGCAGCGCCATTATGTTCTGTACCGTCTCCTTGCCGAGGAAATGATCGATGCGGAAGATCTGGCTCTCATCGGCCTGCGAGAGCACCTGCGCGTTCAGCTTCTTCGCCGACTCCAGGTCGGCGCCATAAGGCTTCTCGATCACCACGCGGCGGAATGCGTCATCCTCCTGTTTCAGCAGCCCCGCCTTGCCGAGCTGCTCCACAAGCTCGCCAAAGAACCGTGCAGCCACCGCAAGATAGAAGACAGCGTTGCCGGAGACGTGGTCGCGCAGCTTGGCCATGTCCTCGGGCTTGGTGAAATCGGCCTGCACGTAATCCAGCCGCTGCGTCACCCAGCCCCAGGATTCCTCGTCCAAATGCTCGACGTAGAATTCGGCAGTCTTGTCGTGGGTGAAATCCTGCATGGCGGCGGTGAGCTCGCTCTTCCAGCCTTCCATGTCGGACGCCACGCGGTCCACGCCGATGATCTTGGACCCGTCATCGAGCAGCTTGTCGCTGGCCAAATTGTAGAGGGCTGGCATCAGCAGGCGTTTCGTCAGGTCACCATGCGCGCCGAAGATCACCAGCGTCGCGGGTGGCGCCGTCCTTACGCCGGCCTTGGCGGTCTCCTTGTCGCCGCTGGTCGGTTTCGAGGTCGCGGATTTGAACGGCGTGGTGTCTGGCAAAGCGGACGCTCCTTGATCGTGGTGGGCGACGCCCGGCTCAGGTGTTCACGTGGTAATTCCTGCCCGTCCAGGCCTGGGTGTCGGCGTCGCGCCAGGTGAAGACGAAGCCGGCGCCACGTCCGTTGGTCCAGGCCAATTTGGCCACATGCACGCCGAGCCCGGTGTCGGTCGTCTCCAACTCGTTCGACGTGGCCCAGCCATCGTTACTCCAGTGAACGATGCTTGGCTGCGTGAGTTCGATGCGCAGCGTGCGCCCCTCCGCCAGCCGGTCCGGCTGGAAGCCCACGCGCCAGGGTGTCACACGCAAGGCGTGAGTCTCGTCGAGGTAGCGGCGCACGGTCTGCGGCGGCATGTCGAACACCGCGCGGTCGGCCAGGGAACGCAGCAGCTTGATGTGCTCGGCATGCGCCCAGACGAGCGGCATGGCCGAGCCGCTGGGATGGCCTGGCGAGAGCTCGCGGGCGGGGATCTCGCCGGCGTCCCACACCTGCTCCGGTATAAGCGCGCCGCGGCTGGTGCAGGCTTCCATGGCGTCCAGCAGGCTTGCTGCCTGGGCAAAGTCGCCTGCCGCGACGGCCACGTGGGCGCGCTCGCCTGTCAGCAGCGGCCACAGGCGTCCCTGCCCGGTGCCGTCGAACGGGGTGCCGTCCGCCTGCTCGCCGTAGCCGTCCCCGGTGTAGCGGTACCAGGCCGGTCCTGCCGGCAGCTGCCTGCAGGTGGCGTGGTCGATCGCGCGCAGGGTGGCCAGTATGCGCGGGTCGTCCGCGCGGCGCAGGCCGAACCTGACCAGGCCAAGCGCATCGGCGCTGATGACCTCGTGGGCGCGATACAGGCCCTGGCCTTCCGGCCGGTTCTTGACCTGCACCTCGCCGTCGAGGTCGGAAGCGGAACCTGGGGGCCGGGCCGGCGCCATGCGCACGTAATAGCCATCCACGCCGATTTCCGCGGCCAGCCTGGTGCCGCGCGCGAAGGTCCAGTCATCCAGGCAGGCGTGCCAGTAATCGGCCGTCTCGACCAGGAACTGCGCCATGACTGGCACGCCCGCCTGCCCGGCCAGTTCGGCGGCGACCAGAAGGGCGGCAATCTCGACGGCGAGCGTGAAGGTGGCGTAGCCGGCGTTCTCCTCCCACCTGTCCTGTCCGGTGACGGGGCCCTTTCGCACCAGGAAACCGGCGGCCTTGCGCACCATCTGCCAGTAGTGCGGCAGGTCGGCGGCCGCCAGCGCGCCTTCGCGCCGCGCCAGATCGACGAGCAGGATGGGAAAGGCGCACTCGTCCATCTGCACGCCCTGCCAGTAGGCCGAGCCGTCCAGCCAGTTGTTCTGCGGCCAGTGGCCGTCCGCCTCCTGCGTGGCGCGCAGGTAGTCCAGCACCTGCACCGCCTCGGCCAGCGCGCCGGCGGCCAGCAGGCCGCCGGCCGTCTCCACCAGGTCGCGCGGCCAGACGAGGTGGTAGCCGCCGAGGTCGTCATCGCCCTTCTCCGCACCCCAGGGGATGGACAGGCTGGCGATGTAGCCGCCGCGGAAGTCGGGCGCCTCATGGGTGCGCAGCACGGCGGTGCTGACACGGTAGGTGTTGTGCGCCCGCCCGCCCTGGGCGCCAGGCTCGGGCGTGCGGTCCAACGGGCGGAGGCCTGCCTGCCAGGCCTGCCAGGCTTGCGCGTATTCCGCTGCCAGCGTGTCGAAATCGTCCAGCAGGCTGGCGCGGGCGCGGAACGCCGCCTCGGTCGGGCTGCGCCCGAACCCCAGGGCGAACACCGCCGTGCCGCCTGGGCCCAGGTGGACTTCGCCGGCCAGGGCCACGTTGCCGGACACCGCGCGGTCGTAGGCCCAGGTCAGCCTGAAATGGCGCGAGAGGTCCTGCCAGCCGTCGCTGACGCCGGCAAACCCCACGGAGCGCGCCAGCCAGGGTGCATCGGCAGCCAGGGCCAGGGCGGCGCCGCCCCCTTCGGCGAACAGCATCTCCTGGCCCTTGTAGCCGTCCAGCCAGGCGTTGTTGCTGTTGCCGGCGTTGACCAGATGCGGCGCCAGCAGGGCGAACAGGCGCAGCTTCGGCCCGGGCGCCAGCACTTCCAGCTTCACCGATTGCAGCACCACGTCGCGCCGCGGGTCGGTGATGATGCGCTTGACGATGCGGAAGCGCGGCTGGCCGCCATCGGGCGGGCGGTGCGTGTTCGTCACCTCGTAGGCCGGCACGCCATCTGTCAGTGCGGCTATGCTGGTCTCGGTGTCGCGCTTCTCCTCGGCGAAGAAGCTCTCTCCGTCGGTGACGATGAAGCCGAAATCACGCGTGCAGGCCTGGTCGACGCGCGGGTAGTAGCACTCGTTGAGTATGCCGTGGCTGATGGTGAACCACACCCGGCTGGTGGCCAGAAGCGCCGTGCCCAGCCCGGTCTTGTCGCTGGAGGTCCAGCGCGGGGCAATGCCTGGGGCGCCTGGTGCGTCGGGCATTGGGTGGGGCCTCCGGTGGTGCAGCGCTGCAAGCGTTTGCGGGTTGGGCGATTGCCGAGGAAGAAAGAAAGCAGTTCTTTTTTGAAAAAAAGAACCAAAAAACTTCTGCTCCCTGTCGGCGGCTCACCGGGTAGGTCCGCGACAGCGGAGTCAAAAGTCTTTTGCTTCTTTTCTTCAGAAAAGAAGGCCTTACTTCCTCACATTATCTCCCCCACTGCCCGGTGCGCCTGGTCGATCGCTGAATCCGTATAAGCCGCCGCCCCCGAATCAGAATTTGCGATAGCGATACGCCCGAACAGCGCGCGGCCGATCTCGTGCGGCGCCTGGCCCGGCGCCCAGACGGGATCGAACAGGTAATTATACTCGTAAGCGTAGCCGTGCGGCCAACGGTTAACGGTGATCGCCGTAATGTCGGCCGCGGCGTCGAAACCCGCCGGCCCCAGCGTACGCGCGAGCTGGTCGCGTATGTTGCGCTCGAACGTCTCGAACGGCGTAGCCAGCAGATCCGCGTGGCCGATGCGGTGCTGCGAACGCTCGTCCAGGCCCGGATGGCACGGCACGCGTGTCATGCGCAGCAGGACGGGCTCATCCGGCGAACGCACGGAGTTGTATGCGCCGATGTCGACGACGGGGTTCAGCCCCATCGTCGTATGGTACATGCCTGGCGCGTAGATCTGGTTGACGCCGAGCTTGTGGAACGCGCGCCAGTTGGTGAGCGCCACCGTGGTGTACACGAGCGGTATCTTCACCAGGTAGTGCAGCGCGTCCTTCTGCGCGGGGCTCATCTCCGGGCAGACATACGGGATCATCATGTTGTAGCAGGCCATGATGCAGGCGCGGCCGCGCACGCGCACAACCTGGCCGGCACGCGCATAGGCCAGCTCCACGCCGGTTGAAGCGCCAGCACCGCCAATGTTGCGTGCACCGACGACCACGCTGCTCAGCCGTATGCGCACCGCCTGCCCCGGCCGGTCCAGCTGCGCGTAATCCAGACGGCTGGTGACCGCATCCTCCACGCTGCTTCCCGGCAGGGCGGCGGGGATCAGCCGGCGCGTCAGCAGCCGCACGATGCTGGCGTTGCCGTCAGGAAAATGGAACGTGTACGAACTGGTGCCGGCATAGCCGGAGGCCGTGTAGCCCATCCGCGGCGCGGCACCTGCCGCCAGGCCCAGGCCCTGGAAGCCGGGAAAGTCGAACGTCCAGACATCCAGCGCGGAGACTGCATCGATGCCCACGCCCCACTCGTCATGGCTGAGCGCCTGGAAGAACGGCAGCACGCCGGGGTCCGCACCCGCCACACGCACCAGATAGTCGCCGTAGCTCATGCGCGAGAGCCGCGCCTTTTTCTCGTCTGACGACAGGCCCGGCATGTAGTCCGTACGGGCTTCCTGGATGCGCACGATGTCCGCCCGCACGCGCGGCGACACCGGTGCACCCGCCAGTATCTCCGCCCATTTGCGCCCGGTGCTGCCGGGCGTCAGGTGGTCGGCGCCAAACGTCTCGCGGTTGAAGAACACGCCGCGTGACATGCCGAGCGTTGCGTAGAAATCCTTGTGCGCGCACGCCTCCTCCAGCTTGACGGGCGCGATCCCCAGCGTGCGCAGCAGGCCGTCGGAAACCTTGCTGTAAGGATAGGGCGAGTCGATCTCCAGCGTGCCGCCGTTGATCAGCTCCGTGCGGCCGCGCAGCACGAACTCGTTGCGTTTCGCGTGGCCGCCTATGTCGTCATGATTGTCCAGCACCAGGATGCGCGCGCTGGGATGCGCCTCGCGGTAGAAATACGCGGCCGACAACCCGCTGATGCCTCCGCCAACCACCACCAGGTCGTACGCATCCTCGCCTGGCACGGGTGCCGGCGCGGTTTTCCAGAAACTGCCGTCCCGCAGGCTGTGCGCCACCTCGAACGAGCCGGGGTGGCTGCCGCGCATGCCGGTGAGCGCCGGCGGGTAGTAGCCGCGCGTGTCCTGCGGCGGCGGCGGCGCACCGGGCAGTGCGGCGGTCAGGCCGGTGGCGGCGGCGCCGTTCAGGAAGTCGCGGCGCAGGATGGGGCGGTGCATGCCTAGGCGTCTGTCGTCTTCCGTCAAAGGCGTGGTCTCCGTTCAGCGAAGGAAGGAAGGCCTTCTTTTTTGAAAAAAAGAAGCAAAAAACTTTTGCTCTCCCGCATTTGCATTGGTTCGGCAATTTCTGAAGCACCCGGCTGGTGCAAATGCGAGGGTGCAAAAGTTTTTTGCTTCTTTTTTCAAAAAAAAGGCCTTGCTTGCCTCACTTCCCCTCAAACACCGCAACCCGCTTCTCCAGAAAGGCCGCAACCCCTTCCCGGCAATCCGGGCTACGCCCCGCCACCTTCTGCAACTCCCGTTCCAGCCCAAGCTGAGTCTCCAGGTTCGAGGAAAGGGCGGCCCAGGCCGCCCGCCGGATCAGCCCCAGCGCCATCGTCGGTCCGGAGGCCAGCCCCGCCGCAATACCGGCCGCCTCGGTTTCCACCAGCTCGTCGGTTACCACGCGGTTGATCAGCCCCCAGTCCAGCGCTGTCTCGGCCGACAACTTGTCGCCCATCAGCATCAGCTCCATCGCGCGCACCCGGCCTACGCTATGAGCCAGCAGAAGCGCGGAGCCGCCATCCGGCACCAGACCGATGCGCCGGAACGCCTGCAGGAAATAGGCGCTGCGGCCGGCTACGATCATGTCGCACGCCAGCGCCACGGAGGCGCCGATGCCGGCTGCCG
>CAXTJZ010000159.1:0-9130 GCA_964244695.1 uncultured Acetobacteraceae bacterium | reverse complement strand
GAGCCGAACCACTAAACCGTAAGACAGCTGCCCGGGGCGCTCAGCCCCGGGCGAGCATCGCGCGCGCCGCGGCACATATCTGCGACGGCAGATACGGCTTGCCGATCACCATCTCGCGCACCGGATCGACCTCGCCCACCCGGTCCGGCCGACCGGTCATGAAGATGATCGGCAGGATCAGGTTCTCCGCCCGCACCGCCTCGGCCAGCGCACGGCCGTCCAGGTTGCCGGAAAGCTGCATGTCGGTCAGCAGCAAGCAGATGCTGGGGTCCGACCGAAGCTGCACCAGCGCCGCCTCGCCGCTATCGGCCTCGATCACCACGAAGCCGTCCCCCTCCAGCGACTCGGTCAAGGTCATCCGGATCAGGAAATCGTCCTCGACAACGAGTATGCGTCTTCCACTCATGCTTGTCCGTGTTCCTAGGCGCAAGTTTCGCGTGACATGACCGTGACAGGCGCGGAACACAATGGTCTGGCGAGAACGCGGGGTGGAGGGAAGAAAGCAAGGCCTTCTTTTTTGAAAAAAAAGAAGCAAAAAACTTTCTTCCGGCTGTCGCGGACGCGTCAGCAGCCGCCGACAGGGAGGAAAAGTTTTTTGCTTCTTTTTTTCAAAAAAGAAGGCCTTGCTTTCTATGTGTCAGTCTCTCCCGCAGGTGTTAACAAGCGAACACGATGATCGACCCGTTCTCCCTGCTCGCCGGACAGATCCATGAAGCCGTGGTCGTGCCGCTGCTCTACCGCTTCGACATGATGCAGTGGGACGACATCGCCTTCGGCTGGGTGCTGTTCGCCCTATACGGCGTGGCCCAAGTGGTGCTGATGCTGGCGATCTGCTGGCCGATGGAGCGCTGGGCGCGGCTGGAGCGCTGGCCGGACCAGCGCGCCGTCACGGTGGACATCTTCTACACCCTGCTGTCGCGCATCGGCGTGATGCCGCTGGTCACCTTCGTCCTGTTCAACCAGCTGCAGGTGGCGATGAGCGGCTGGCTGACCGACCACGGCTACGTGCCGCCCACGCTGGAGGGCCTGTTCCCGTTCCTGATGGGCCGCCAGGCGCTCACCTTTTGCATCTACGTGCTGATCCTGGACTGCGCCGATTACTGGCGCCACCGCCTCAGCCACAATTTCCGCTGGTGGTATGCGCTGCATTCGGTCCACCACGCGCAGCGGCAGATGACCTTCTGGTCGGATGACCGCAACCACATCCTGGACGACCTCATCGCCTTCTGCTGGTTCCTGGTGCTCGGCCTGCTGATCGGCATCCCGCCGATGCAGTTCCCGCTCATCATCCTGCTTCTGCGCCTGCTAGAGAGCATGAGCCACGCCAACGCGCGCGTGGGCTTCGGCCGGCTGGGCGACCGGCTGCTGATCTCGCCGCGCTTCCACCGCGCCCATCACGGCGTGCGGGCGGCCGGGCAGAAAAGCTGCAATTACGGCGCGATCTTCCCGTTTTGGGACATGATGTTCGGCTCGGCCGATTTCGCGCGGGAGTATGCGCGGACGGGAGATCCGTCGGCGGAGGAGGCGATGGCTACGGGGACGTGGCGGGAGCAGCAGGCGGCGGGGTTTCGGCGGTTGTTTCGGCGTAAGGCAAGGAAGCAAGCAGTCCTTTTTTGAAAAAATGACCAAAAAACTTTTGCTCCCACGCACCTGATGCATCCGGTTGAAACGGGACGCTGAAGCTGCGTCAGGGATAGAAGTTTTTTGGTCCTTTTTTTTCAAAAAAGGACTGCTTGCTTACTTACCTCCGCCACCACCCCTTCCGCGCCGGCGCAGCCACCCCAGGCGCCCCGACCAGAACAGGTTCGATCTTCGGCTCCCCAGGCGGCGGCGGCGCTTCGGCGAGGACCGTGGTCTTGGTCACCGGCACAGGGGCTGCTTCTACCGGAACATCGTCCATCTCGGCGGGCGGCTGCGGCGCTTCGGCGACAACCCGGTTGCCGATGTTGAGCTCGGCCTGTTCCAGCGCGTCGAAGATGTCCATGCCGCCGCCCAGGGCGAACGGGTCGGCGGGCGTGGGCCCGCTATAGGGCACGTAGGCGGGCGCGGGCTGGAAGACAGGCGGCTCGGCCGGTTCGCCGACGGCCAAACCTGCCTCGGCCTCTTCCCCCGGCTTGCGGCGGCGGCGGCCACCGCGGCGGCCGCGCTTGGCGCGTGCCGGTTCGCCGTCTGCTTCGGACTGCGGGGCTTCGGACGGCGGGACTTCAGTCTCCGGGGCTGGCGACGCAATCGCGGTCTCGACGGCCGCCTCGGACGCCTCAGTTTCCACGGCTGCCTCGGTCGCTTCGTCGTGGCCCGGGACGGGGGTCGCGTTCTCGGCAAGGAAGGAGAGTTCAGGGATCTCGGGCTGCTCGGCGCCGTCCAGCAGGGGAGAAGCCACCTCTGTGGCGCTGCCGTCCTCGCGCCTTCCGCCACGGCGGCGGCGTCGTCTGCGCCGGCGGCGCTGCTCGCCTTCGGCCGCTGTCTCGCCGGGCACGTGGTCGGTGTCCGAGGTGAAGTCGCCGGCGGGTTCTGCGGCGGCTGCTTCGGCGCTAGGCGCTTCTGCGCGCGGCTGCAGGACGATGTCTTCCTCGTCTTCGGCAATGTCGGCCTCAAGCGCGTCGTCGTCCGGCATCGGCTGGGCGGTGATCATCTGCGGCGGCAGCTCTTGCGGCACGGCGGCACGCAGCTTGTCGATACGGGTCTGTGCCGGCAGCAGGCTTTCGTCCGGCGCGAAGCAGACGCGCATGGCGTAGCGCGCCTCGATCTCTGTCAGACGCTCGCGCTTGTTGTTCAGGATGTAGAGCGCGGTGGAGCTCGCGACGTGCACCAGTATCTCGGCGGCGCGGCGGCGGCCGCCTTCCTCCTCGATCTCGCGCAGCACATGCAGGGCGGCGCTCTCCGTGCTGCGCACATGGCCGGTGCCGCCGCATTGCGCGCAGACGTTCAGGCTGGTTTCCGCCAAAGACGGCCGCAGGCGCTGCCGGCTCAGCTCCAGCAGGCCGAAATGGCTGATGTGGCCGATCTGGATGCGCGCACGGTCTGCCCGCAGGGCTTCGGCCATCTGCCGCTCGACCATGCCGTTGTGCTTCTTGGACTCCATGTCGATGAAGTCGATGACGATCAGCCCGGCGAGGTCACGCAGCCGCAACTGGCGGGCGGCTTCTTCGGCCGCCTCCATGTTGGTGCGCAACGCGGTCTCCTCGATGCCCCGCTCCCGCGTCGAGCGGCCGGAGTTCACGTCGATGGCGACCAGCGCCTCGGTCTGGTTGATCACCAGGTAGCCGCCGGAGCGGAGCTGCACCGTGGGGTTCAGCATGGAGTCGAGCATCGACTCCACCTGGTTGTGCGCGAACAGCGGCTGGGCGTTCTGCGGCCAGAGCTGCACCTTCTTGACATGCGTTGGCATCAGCATGCGCATGTAGTCGCGCGCCGCGCGCCAGCCCTCGATGCCGTCCACCAGCAGCTCGTCCACATCGCGCGAGTACACGTCGCGTATGGCACGCTTGATGAGGCTGGCTTCCTCATGGATCATCGCCGGCGCCATGGACGCCATGGTCTTCTCGCGAATGTCGTCCCACAGCCGCAGCAAATATTCGCCGTCGCGCTTGATCTCCGCCTTCGGGCGGGCGGCCCCGGCGGTCCGCACGATCAGCCCCATGCCGCGCGGGATCTCCAGCTCGGCGGTGACTTCCTTCAGGCGGCGGCGGTCGGCGGCCGAGGTGATCTTGCGGGAGATGCCGCCGCCGCGCGGCGAGTTCGGCATCAGCACGCAGTAGCGCCCGGCCATGGATATATACGTGGTCAGGGCCGCGCCCTTGGTGCCGCGCTCTTCCTTGACCACCTGAATCAGCAGGATCTGCCGGCGGCGGATCACCTCCTGTATCTTGTAGCTGCGCATGAAGCGCGGGGTCTGCCGCGGTGCGCGCGTCTCCTCGCCCGTGTCGTTCTCGCCGCCCAGCATCTCCGGCTGCGGCGCCTCGCCGGAGGCGACCTGGCGTACGCGATGCCCCTGCTCGGGCGCTTCGCTGTCGCGCGAAACAGGCTCTTCCGTGCCCGTCCCGGCCGCGCCCGTCCCGTCTGCGGCGAGCGTCTCGGCCGCTTCCGGTGCGCTATCCACCCCGTAATCGGCCGCGGCCGCGGTGGCCTCCGGCGCGTCTTCCTGAACGACGTCGCCCTGCACGCTGTCCTGCGGAATGAGCAAAGGCTGCGTCTCGGCATCCGCACCCGGCTCCCCGGCCGCAACGGCTCCCTGCTGCTCCTCCCTCGGCGCGGTTGGCTCTTCGGGCACGCCATCTTCGCCGGACGCCTCCGAGGTCTGCCCCATGGCTTCCGCTTCCGGGCCGGACGGCGCGGGCTCGTGCTCTATCGTCGGCGCCGCGGCCTCATGATCAAACACCGGAGTGTCGAAGGCGGGTGCCTCTGAAGCCGGTGCGTAAGAAGCGGGCGCGTCGTCCTCGTCCTCGTCTTCCTCCGCCCGCGCTTCCTCCTCCTGCATCGCGATCAGACGCTGCCGGTCGGCCACCGGGATCTGGTAGTAGTCGGGATGTATCTCGCCGAAGGCCAGGAAGCCGTGCCGGTTGCCGCCGTATTCGACGAAGGCGGCCTGCAGGCTGGGCTCTACGCGGACGACCTTGGCTAGGTAGATGTTGCCCTTGAGCTGGCGGCGCGATTGGGTCTCGACGTCGAAATCTTCAAGGCGGTTACCGTCCAGCACCACGACGCGGGTTTCTTCCGCGTGGCTGGCATCGATGAGAAGGCGCTTGGTCATGTAGTGGGCAACTCCGGAGCCCCGGCGTCACGCGTCTGCTTATCACCTGTGAAGGATGGTCCTGCAAAGGGATGGGGCGCGCGGCCTGGCGGGCCGATTGGGAAGGGGGGAGCCAGGCGTGCACGAACTGACGGCGACGCAGGAGACCCGGCCGCATGGCGGCCGAAGCGGTAACCCAGAACTCTGTCGCGGCAATGCGGTGTGCTGCCATGGCCTTCAAGTAATCCGCCCCGGGCGAGCGATCGCGAGGGCGTGTGGGGGGTATCTGGCGCGCCCAGGGCGCGATCCGCGCGCGCTTTGGGAGAGCTGCACGCGGGTTGACACATGCAGCAAAGCGTTGGGGGCCGCAAGGGTAAGTAAGCAAGGCCTTCTTTTTTGAAAAAAAGAAGCAAAAAACTTTTGCTCCTCCCGCCTGCACAAAAGCGCGTGGTGATGCTGCCAACACGCGTTCCGGCAGGACCGGCGCGCCCTGCGTGCAGCCGGGGGAGCAAAAGTTTTTTGGTCCTTTTTTTCAAAAAAGGACTGCTTGCTTCCTTCGCCCAAACCCCCGCCGCCAAAGCAACAATCCACGAGTCGCCATTCTTCTCAAGACTGGGAAACTTGTTGCTGACCCGCCACATTTCTGATGATTAATCAGCGGCTAACGCCGTGTTCCCAATGCGCTATGTTAGCTTGCCGGCATGACGAGCGATCCCGCCTACACACGACGGTTACTGCTGGGGCACGGCTTTGGCGCCGCCCTTCTGCTGCCCGCCGTGGCGGCGTCCGCCAGCGCACGGCCGGCGCGGCGAGCGGTGCCGGCGCGGACGGCGCCGCTTGTGGTGATCGACCCCGGTCATGGCGGCAAGGATCCGGGCGCCATCGGCATCTCGGGTGTGTTCGAAAAACATGTGGCGTTCGCGGCCGCCGGCGAACTGGCGCGGCAGTTGCGGGCGGGCGGGCGCTACCGGGTGTCGCTGACGCGCGAGAACGACGTGTTCATTCCGCTGGAGGACCGCGTGGCGATCGCGCAAGGGCAGGGGGCGTCGCTGTTCATCTCGCTGCATGCCGATGCCGTGGCGGACCACACCGTGCGCGGCGCGAGCGTCTATACGCTGGCCGCGGCGGCGTCGGACGCGCAGAGCGCTAGGCTGGCCGACCACGAGAACGCGGCGGACCGGTATGGCGGCAGCGGCGTGGCCGGTGTTCCGCCGCATGTGGCGGAAATCCTGGCAAGCTTGGTCCGGCATGAGACGCGGGTGGATTCCGCGCATTTGCAGCAGCATGCGGTGGCCTCGCTGGGCCAGAGCGTGCCGTTGCTGGAGAACCCGGCGCGCCACGCCGGTTTTGCCGTGTTGAAGGCGGCGGACATCCCCAGCGTGCTCGTCGAGATGGGCTTCATGTCCAACCCGCATGACGAGGCTGCGTTGTGCCAGCCCGGCCATCGTGCGATGGTGGCGACCGCCATCCACAAGGCTGTGGACGGCTATTTTGCATCCGCCGGGCAGCTGCCGCGTATCGGTTGACGCGCTTCGGCCGCCGGTGACGCGCCATCCGCGGCGCGGCCGCCTTGTTATGGGATTTCGTATCGTATGGACGGACCACGCGAGCGCTTGATCGTGCCGTCTGAGCAATCCAGGCCGGCCCCGCCGCCGCGCGCGCCGCGTCCGCCACGCAAGCAGAGCAGCGTCCTGGCTTTCGTGCGCGGCCTGTTCGGGCTGATCTTCGCCGTCGGCCTGGTCAGCGCCGGCGCCGCGGCACTGATCGGCTTTTCCATCTACAACCGCTACGCGGCGGACCTGCCGACGCTGGACGGCCTGCGCACCTACCAGCCGCCGGTGATGAGCCGCGTCTATGCCGGCGACGACCGGCTGATGGCCGAGCTGGCCAGCGAACGCCGCATCTTCGCGCCCTTCAGCGCCATCCCGGAGAAGCTGAAGCAGGCCTTCATCTCGGCCGAGGACCAGAATTTCTACAAGCACAAGGGCGTCGACCCGTTCGCCATCGCCCGCGCCGCCTTCACGGACATCCAGCATTTCGGCGACGGCCGCCGTCCCGTCGGCGCCTCCACCATCACCCAGCAGGTGGCGCGCAACATGGTTCTGGGCTCCGACGAGCTGAGCAAGGAGCGCAAGTTCAAGGAAATCCTGCTCGCCTTGCGCATCGAGCACGTGCTGACCAAGCAGCGCATCCTCGAGCTGTACCTGAACCAGATCTATCTCGGCCAGGGCTCCTACGGCGTGGTCGCCGCCGCGCAGACCTACTTCAACAAGCCGCTGGACCAGCTCACCGTCGGCGAATGCGCGATGCTGGCCGCCCTGCCGAAATCGCCAAGCAACTACAACCCATTCCGCTTTCCGGACGCGGCCAGGTCGCGGCGAGACTGGGTGCTCGACCGCATGGTGGAGACGCACGCCATCCCCGCCGCAGAAGCCCATGCCGGCCAGGCCGAGCCGCTGACGCCCAACAAATACCGCGCACCCGCCACCGTGCCCGGCGCCGAGTGGTTCACCGAGGAGGTGCGCCGCCAACTGACCCTGCGCTTCGGGCAGGACCAGGCGACCGAAGGCGGCCTGATCGTGCACACCAGCCTGGACGCCAACCTGCAGGCCAAGGCCGACATCGCCTTGCGCGCCGGCCTGATGCATTACGACCGCGCGCATGGCGGCTGGCGCGGCCCGGTCGCGCGAATTGGCAGCATGTCCGCGCTCACCGCCGACTGGGCAGACGCGCTCGGCCGCATTCCCAAGCCCGCCGGGATGCTGCCGAACTGGCGCCTGGCCGTGGTGCTGGACGAGACCCCGTCCGGCGCACGCCTCGGCTACCTGCGCCCCGACGAGGCGAGCGATGGCACGCAAGCCCGCACCGGCGAAGTGCTGCTCTCCACGCTCGGCTGGGCCCGTCCGGTGCTGTCCGGCGTGGAGCTGGGCGGCTCGCCCCACCGCATAGGCGACGTGCTGTCCCCCGGTGACATCGTGATGGTGGAGCCGCAAGACGGCACGGAAGAGATGCGGATGCCCGGCGCGCGCGGACCGCGCGGCCACGCCCGGCCCGCCACGGTCGTCAGCCTGGACAGGCTCACCCTGCGCCAGATCCCCCGCGTCTCCGGCGCGCTGGTCAGCCTCGATCCGCGCACCGGCCGCGTGCTCGCCATGTCCGGCGGCTGGAGCGGCGAGGCCAGCAAGTTCAACCGCGCCACCCAGGCGCAGCGCCAGCCGGGCAGCTCCTTCAAGCCGTTCGTGTACCTGACCGCCATGGAGCAGGGCATCTCGCCAAGCGCGCGCTTCGAGGACGAGCCGTTCTCGCTGGGCGACTGGCATCCGGAGAACTACGAGCTGACGTATGGCGGCCCCACCCCGCTGCGCATCGCCCTCGAGGAGTCGCTGAACCTGGTCACCGTGCGCGTCGCCTCGCATGTTGGCATGGAAGCCATCGCCAAGACGGCGATCGCCGAACACATCTACGATGCCATGCCGCACGTCCTCCCCGCGGCTCTCGGCGCGGTCGAGACGACGGTGCTGCGCGAGGCCGGCGCCTACGCCTCGCTCGAACAGGGCGGCCGCGAGGTGGTCCCCAGCCTGGTCGATTCCGTGCAGGACCGTGACGGCCACATGATCTGGCGCCCGACCGGCCTGGTGCTCGGCGCCGGCGACCCGGCCCAGCCGCCCACGCTCGACGATCCGCGTCCGCAGATCGCCGATCCGCAAAGCGCGTTCCAGGTGCTCAAGATGATGGAAGGCGTGGTGCTCTACGGCACCGGCCGCCCCGTAGGTGCCGGCATAGACCGGCCGATCGCCGGCAAGACCGGCACCACGCAGAACTTCAACGACGGCTGGTTTGCCGGCTTCACCCCCAGCCTCGTGACCGTCGTCTGGATGGGCTACGACAACCCGCAATCCCTGGGCGAGAAGCAGGACGGCGCCCACGTCGCCGGCCCGATCTGGCACGATTTCATGGTGGCCGCCCTGGCCGACAAGCCGGTGCTGGATTTCCGTGTGCCGGACGGCGTGACCCTCGCCCGCTGGGGCTGCGGCCGCCACGAATGCATCGACGCGTTCAAGCCGGACCAGGTGCCTGGCTCGGGCGGCGTCGGCGGTGGCGGCGGTGGTGGTGAAAGCGCGTCTGTGAGCACCGTGGCCGCCGAGAGCCCGATCGAGATGGTCAACCCCGATCCAGACGCGCCGCCGCCGCCTAAGCCGGCCGGGACGGGTGCTGATCCGGGCGTGGGTGGGTTGTACTAAGGCTAGGCAAGGAAGCAGTTCTTTTTTGAAAAAAAGAACCAAAAAACTTTTGCTTCCTGTCGCTGGTGAACCATCTCGAGGGACGTCCCGGCGCCGGGACAGGCGTCAGGAGTAAAAGTTTTTTGCTTCTTTTTTTCAAAAAAGAAGGCCTTCCTTCCTT
>CAXTJZ010000158.1:0-9322 GCA_964244695.1 uncultured Acetobacteraceae bacterium | reverse complement strand
GATGGCGACCAGAATGACGCCGATCACCACGTCCCCGCCCATCAGGAACCCGCCGAACGCCGCCACAACGTGGCCCGCCGCGGTTGGCCCCTCGTTGCCATGGCTCAGAATCAACCGTGTTGTGGCCACGTTCAATGAAAGGCGCAGCAATGTCGTCAGCAGGAGAAGCTGCGGAAAACTGGTGAAGTCCAGCGGCCGTTCCAGGAACAGGGCCACCATGAGCACCAGCACAGACGCGGTGATGGACAGGGCCAGGCCGAGATCCAGCAACATTGTCGGCAGAGGCAGGATCAACAACGAGAGGAGACAGAACACGGCAAGCGCCAGACCGACATCCGTGCCGGGGCCGAAACGCTTGTATCGCGCGCCGAGCCCGTCCCAGGTGAGTGCGCCGGCCATCAGGCCGCGGCCCGTACGGTCTGCGGCGGCGGTACCGAGACCCCGGCCTGCGTGTAGTCGCGCAGCTTGTCACGTAGCGCGCGTATGGAGATGCCGAGAATCACCGCCGCATGCGTGCGATTTCCCAAAGTATGCGATAGGGTCTGCAGGATGGCCTCGCGCTCCACGTCTTCCATGCGGCGGGCCACAAACCCGCCATCCCCTGAGCATGGCATCGGCTCGTTCGCCCCGCTCGGCAGCTCGATCGCTTCGGGCCCTATCTCGTCACCATCGGCGAGCAGCACTGCACGGTGCATCATGTTTTCGAGCTCCCGTACGTTACCGCGCCAGACTTGCGCCGCCAGCAGGCGATGGCTGGCCACCGACAGCACCCTGGCGGGTACGCCGTTCAATTCGGCGTAATGCCGCGCGTAATGGCTGGCCAAGGCCGGTATATCTGCCGGCCGCTCGCGTAGCGCAGGAAGGCGCAGACTTACCACGTTCAACCGGAAATACAGGTCCTCGCGGAAACGCCGCGCGTCGATCTCCGCGCGCAGATCGCGGTTGCTGGTCGCCAGTATGCGCACGTCAACCCGCACCGGCGCGCTGCCGCCCACACGGTCTATCTCACGCTCCTGAATCGCCCGCAGCAACTTGGCCTGCAGCCTGACATCCATTTCGCTGATCTCGTCGAGCAGCAGGGTGCCGCCTTGCGCGGACTCGAACTTGCCAATCCGGCGCGCCACCGCGCCAGAGAACGCGCCCTTCTCGTGGCCGAACAACTCGCTTTCGAGCAATTGCTCCGGAATAGCAGCACAGTTCAACGCCACGAACGCGCCGGCCGCACGGCGCGAGGCGCCATGTATGTGGCGCGCCAGCACCTCCTTGCCCGTGCCCGACTCTCCGGTGATGAGAACGGACGCGTCCGACCGAGCGACCTGTTCGGCACGGCGCATCACCGCCAGCATCGCCGGATCGCGCACCACGGGCGCGTGCGGCGCTCCGGAGGCAGCCAGCAGGATCGCCGCAATCATGTCCGGATCGGGCGGCAACGGCAGGAACTCGCGCGCGCCGTCCCGTATGGCCTGCGCACCTATCATTGGATCCAGCGACGTGCTGCAGGCAACGACCGGCATGACCACCCGCTCGGCGGCCAGATGGCGGACGAGCCGTTCCACACCGCAGGCAACGTCGCATAGCACGAGATCCTGCGGATCGGCGCGTAGCTGCAGCATCGCGCACGCAATGTCGTCCGCCTGGCAGATACGTGCGCCACGTTTGCTTGCGATCTGCGCCGCCCGGCCCAGTTCTCCCGACAGCGACCCGACGATCAAGACACGCATGATACGGCCTCAGCCACCCCGATCCGCCTTGACGATCTCCGTCATTGTGATCCCGAGCCGGCTGTCATCGACCATGACCACTTCGCCGCGCGCGACCAACCTGTTGTTGACATACACGTCGATCGCCTCGCCAAGCTTGCGATCCAGCTCCACCACCGCGCCGCGGCCGAGTTTTAGCAATTGACTGACCTGCATGGTGGTCCGGCCGAGAACCGCGCTGACGGTCACCGGTATGTCGTAGACCGCTTCAAGGTCACGCGCGTTGCGCGGTGCCGCGTCGCCGGACGGGAAAGGTGTTGCGGTTTCGGTGAACTCAGCATCCACGGGCATGACAAATCTCCTCAAGCGTCGGCAGTCCGAGCGGGTTCAGCGTGGCCGCCACTGCGTTCCATATCGCGGCGCAGTCGCGCCTGGCCTGGCCGTCCTGCCAACTGACCAGAACGTCGCCCGCTTGCAGTGACGTGTCCGCAGCGACAGAGAGCACACAGCCTGTCGTCTGCAGACCAGCAATCAGTGACTCGCGCACGAACTCGGCGCAGTCCGGATGCGCGCGCACGCGCAACTCCGGCTCATACGCCAACCCCGGCACTAAGGCGCTGACCAGTGCTTGCAACTCTGCCGAGCCGTGGCGGGCCATGACCGCCGGCAACGCCGCTTGCAACACGGCCAGGATGGTCTGCGACACCTCTTCGGCGGCGCCTTGGACGATGTCCTCGTAGGCTGCCCGCGCTGCCGCCAGCCCGTCCGCCAAGGACTGGGTTGCGGCCGCCTCCAACTGCGCCTGAATCAGTTGCGCATCTGCCAGTGCTGCCGCCAAACCATCCTGCCGGCCGGCCTCGCGCGCTTGCGACAGCTCTTCGGCGGAAAAACTTGGTGCGGGCGGGTCGCAGACCGGTTCAGCGCGCGTGACACGCGGCGCGTCATCAAAATCCTCAACATAGAGTATCCCGCAGGCGGGCAGGCCCGCCTGCTCCGAGACTAGCGGCGTGTCGAACAGGAATGCGGCGTTGGACCCGTCCATCAGTAGAGCATCTCGTCATCCTTGCCGCCGCCTATGTCGAGCTCACCGGTCTGCGCCAGTTCCTTCGCAGCCAGAACGATGGCGGCCTGCGCTTCATCCACGTCGCGCAGTTTCACCGGCCCGAGCGCATCGATGTCTTCCTGCAGCATCTTGCCGGCGCGCTCGGAGAGGCATTTGAAGAACATCTCACGCAGCTTCTCCGAAGCACCCTTCAGCGCCAGTGGCAGCTTTTCCTTGTCGACGGAGCGCAGCAGCACCTGCATCGAAGGCGCTGCCAGGCGGCTCAGATCATCAAACGTGAACATCAGCGCCTTGATGCGCTCGGCGGCCTCGCGGTTTCGCTCCTCGAGTGCTGCAAGGAAACGGCCCTCCGCCTGACGGTCAAGGTTATTGAAGATGTCGGCCATCATCTCGTGCGCGTCGCGTCGCGTGCTGCGCGCCAGGTTGCTCATGAATTCCGCCCGCAAGGTGCGTTCCACGCCGTCCAGCACGTCTCGCTGTATGCTCTCCATGCGCAACATGCGCATCACCACTTCCATGGCGAAGCTTTCCGGCAGCAGGGTCAGCACGCGTGCGGCATGGTCCGCGCGCACCTTGCTGAGCACCACGGCCACAGTCTGCGGGTATTCGTTCTTGAGATAGTTCGCGAGCACGGCTTCATTCACGTTGCCCAGCTTGTCCCACATCGTGCGGCCGGCCGGGCCGCGTATCTCGTCCATGATCTGGCCCACGCGCTCGCGCGGCAAGGATTTCTGCAGCAGCCGTTCGGTGCTTTCGAAATTGCCGACCAGCGAACCCGCGGTACCCATGCTTTCGGCGAATTGCTGGCACAGGCCCTCCACCATGTCTGCGCGTATGGAGCCGAGCTGCGCCATGGCACTCGACACCTCCTTTATTTCGTCCTCATGCATGAGGTTGAGCAGACGCGAGCTGTGTTCCTCTCCCATGGCCAGCATGAGGACAGCGGCTTTCTGCGGTCCGGTGAGGTCCTGCCGTTCGATTGCGCGCGCCATCAGCTATGCTCCTGTGTCATCCAGCCGCGCATGATGGAAAGGCTTTCCTCCGGGTGCTTCTCCACCATCTCCGACAGCTTGCGTATCGAAGAGGCTTTGAGCTGACCCTCCACATTCATCATGTTCACCATGCTCTCATCGGTGATCATCGCGGGCACGCCGGACGCGGAGATACGCGCGGCGGACGTCAGCGCCGGATTCGCGTAGGCTCCGCCATCAGGCCCGGCCAGCAGAAGATCTCCACCGCCCAGCATGTTTTGTGGCGTGATCGCCGAAAGCCGGATCGCCATCGGACGTAATACGAAGACAAGCGCCAGCAGTACGACGAGCGCCAGGATCGCCGATTGTCCCAGACCAAGTATGTCAGCCTTTCCCACGTCCAGGCCTAGCAAACCGGGTGGCGACGCGGCGGACATCTCGTCCTGGGCGGACGCGAAGCGCATCGAGACAACCTCCACCTTGTCGCCGCGCTTCTCGTTGTAGCCGATCGCACTTTGCACGAGCTTCGTTATGCGCGCGATCTCCTCTGGGCTCCTCTCCGCCCAGACAGGCTTACCGTCGCGGCCTGGCTGCGTTGCGCCATCCACCATCACGGCGAGCGAGATGCGGGCGATCTGCGGCTGCTCGCGCACCAGGGTGCGGACGGTCTTGCCTATCTCGTAGTTCGTCGTCTCTTCCTGCTTCTGCTGCGCCGTGCCGGATTGGCCCTGGCCCGCATCGGCGTTCGGCAGGTTGTTCTGCACAGATACCGGCTTGTCGGCCTCGGTGCTGGTGTTCTTCTCGTTGGACGTTTGCGTGCTGCGCACCACTTGCTGGTCCGGATTGTATGACTCCGCCGTCTCCTGCACCCGGTCGAAATTCATCTCGACTGCGGCCTCCGCACGCACGCGGCCGGCGCCCAGGCTCTGCTCGAGCATTTCCTCAACGGCACGCGACAGCCGCTGCTCGGTGGCGCGGTGCATCTCTTCCGAGCTCTGCGCCACCGCCTCCTCCGTCGCCGGTTGCCCCGCACGCGCGAGCAGGTTGCCGCGGCTGTCAATGATGGCGATACCCTGTGGCTTCAGGCCTGGAACCGCTGCTGCCACCAGATTTAGCACGGCCTGCACCGCCTGCGGGTCCAGCTTGGCGGCACCCGCCATCGTCAGCACCACGCTCGCCTGCGCTGCCTGCACGTCACGCGAGAAAGGCTGGCGTTTCGGCAGCACCAAATGCACCCTGGCGCCGCGCACCCCTTGCAGCATGCGTATGCTGCGCGCGATTTCGCCTTCCATCGCGCGCGTCTCGTTGATGTCCTGCTGGAACTGGCTGCTCGTCATCGCGTCGCTGCGGTCGAATATCTCGTAGCCGATCGAGCCGCCGGAGGGCAGGCCGTCCTTGGCCAGCAGTAGCCGCGCGCGCGCGACGTCTGCCGCGCCGACCATGATCCTGTCGCCGCTGCCAAGCTCCTCATGGGTGATGTGCGCACGGTCCAGCGCCTCGGCCATTTGCGAGGCTTCACGCAGGTCCAAATCCGAATACAGCAGGGCCTGCTGCGCCGGCGCGCCGCCATGCAAGGCCAGCAAGGCCAGCATGACCAGCATGCTTACGCCTACGGCCGCCAACGCCATGAGGCGGGCTGGGCCGAGCGCGCGTAAGCCTTCCAGGACGGGTTTCATGCCCGCCAGAGTGCAGCCGTCCTGATTACGCGCTGGTTAACGCGACCAACAAGTCGTTCCGGCTTCGAGGCAAAGGAGCAAGCAGTCCTTTTCGAAAAAAGGACCAAGACTTTTGCACCTTTCGCTGTTTCAGTCGGCGGAGACCCGCGGACAGGTCGAAGCGGCTGAACAACGATGGTCGTGAAGAAGAACGCCTTGCCTTACTTCGTCGTCACCCCTTGCACGTTCGCAAGCCCGACCGACAACCCGCCCAACTGGAGCTGCAGCCCGCTCGCACCGTTCGTCAGCCCCGTCGCCGTTCCCACCACGCTGAACGGCACCGCCGTGGTGTTTGCGTTGCTGGTGCCGGTCTCCACCGCCACGCCGTAGGCGCCGTCCGGCAACTGGTTGCCGGCATTGTCCTTGCCGTCCCAGGTCCAGGTGTTCGCACCCGCCTGCGATGTCAGGGACACGTCGCGTACCGTCTGCCCCGCGCAGTTTGCGATGGCGATCTGCACCGGCTCGGAGGCCGTCGTGTTGAAGGTCAGCTCGCCGCCGCCGTTCTGCAACGTGATCTGGCCTGCGGTGACCGTCGCCTGATGGCCCACCACCTGCGCGGATTGCAAAACCTCCGATCCCTGCTGGAGGGAGATCAACTGGGACAAATTCGTGTTGGTCTGCACCGATTGCTGCACGCCGGTGAACTCGACCAGCTCCTGGGTGAACTGGTTGCTGTCAACGGGCGCCGTAGGGTCCTGGTTCTGCAACTGCGTGGTGAGCAGCGTGAGGAACTGGTTGAAGTTGCTGCCTAGCGACTGCAGCGCGTTGGTGCCGGTGGCACTCGCGGCTGCGGCGGTGGAGGTGCCGGAGGCGGACGCGGCGGCGGCGGCGGCATTCACGGCCGCCGCCTGTTCGGCGGCCTGGCTCAGGGCGTTGGTTGCAATCGTGGTCATGGCTTGGCTCCTCGAAGGACGGTGTCAGGCGGTGATGTCGATGCCGGTGTCGATCCGGCGATAGTTGGCCTGGCGATTCTGGCCGGTAGCGCTACCCATGGCCTGGCGGGCGGACGATCCGTCGTTGGCAGCGCTGCTGGCGCGCGCCGAAGGCTGCGAACCGTTCTGCTGCCCGCTTTGCCCGCCCGAGGCGCCCGACTGGCCGCCGGCGAAAGATCCGCTCGGCGCCGTGCCGGCTTGCTCCTGGGGCGCCACGTGCAGCACCAGGCTGCGCTGCTCCGGCACGCCAGCGCGGTCCAGCGCCAAGTGCAGGTGGGTCAGGTCGGCCTGCAGCCGGCCGAGCGTCTCCAGGCGCTCAACGGCCACGCTCACGCTGGACGCGCCATCTTTGCCCCGGGTGATCTCCACCTGCACCTGGCCAAGCTCCGCCGGGTCCAGCCGTATGGTGAGCTTGCTGCTGCCATCGTTGCCGACATGCAGCGCTGCCAGCGCGTGGCCGAGCTGCGCCGCAGGCGGCGGTATGGCTGGGGCGGTGCCCGCAGAAGCATCCGTATCTGCGGCTGCCACCGGCGAATGCGCCGATGCAGCTGCAGGCGGCGTTGCCGGCTGGGCGCCGGGGCCGGGTGGAGGCACCTGTAAGCCGGCCAGCGTAGGTGAAGCGCCGGGCTGCGGGGCGGTGCTGTTCGTGGCTGGTCCTGCTGCGGCACTTGCAGGTTTGGCGGCGGGGCTTGCAGCTTGTCTGGCCTTGCCGGGCGAGGCAGGCGTGGCTGCGGCTGGAGGTGTGTCAGTACGCGTGCCGGCCGGCGTTGGCGTCTCAACATCCGCGACGTGATCAGCGGCGCCGGCTTCCGGCAGCTCCGGCAACCCGGCTCCCTCCACGCCTGCGGCCTTCGCGGCGCCGGCGGGCCCGGTCACGTCATCTGAGTCCGCATCCTTATCTGTCGGTCCGCTCGGCTGCGGACCGCTTAGCGGTTGCAAGGCCGCCAGGGCGGGATCCGTCAGCACCGGTGTGGTGACGGTTATAGCGGATGCATCCTCCGTTGTAGCCGGTTTCGCGGCCGGCTTCTTGGCTGAGGTAGGTGCCGGCTCCTGCGTCGATTTGCGGGGCGTCTCGGTTTGCGTTGCCGCATCGGCTGGCATGGCTGCTCTGCTGGCCGGATCGCTCGGCCCCTGCAGGAGGCTCGCGAAATCGCTACTGCCGGCAAACGGCGAGGCCGACTTGCCGGCAGCAAGCAGGGTCGGTGCGGCGAAGATGGCGGCAGCGGATGGCAAACGAAAACCTCACGACCAGACAGGTGCCGCGCAGCGGCGGATGACAGACGAGACAGCCTGCAAGCCGCCCGGCTTCTGCCCAGCAAGCCACGGGCCACGAATTTGTCCTGCATGCGCAGCCCGCCTATGCCGTGACCAAGCAAATCTCGCCCGGCAAAATCTGCCGCCCGGCAATGCCGAATTGCAAGCAAGCCCTGTTATTTTAGAAGGAGGACGCGAAAGACTTTTGCTCGCTCGCTGTTCAGCGCCTGTATCTATCCTGTTGTCTGCAAACCGATGTGCCGAGCAGTGGCTGGCACACTTCATGCTGAATGCCCGGGGAACACTTTGCGGCCGAGGCAATCATGCCTTCCGCAAACCAGGAACCACCGAAATGTCCCTGTTCGGCTCGATGAGCACCGCCATCAGCGGCTTGAACGCGCAAGCTGCCGCTTTCAGCAACATCAGCGACAACCTGGCCAACAGCCAGACGGTCGGCTTCAAGTCGGTCGGCACGAACTTCGTCGATTACCTCACAGACAGTTCAGCTTCGCTCAACGACTCGGGTAGCGTCGCCACCAGGCCGGCATACGAGAACGAGGTGCAGGGCACCATCCAGCAGAGCTCCGACCCGCTGGCCATGGCAATCAGCGGCCAGGGCTTCTTCTCGGTCTCTGAGCAGACCGGCGCCACCACCACCGGCGCACCGCAATTCTCCAACCAGCAATACTACACACGCACCGGTGATTTTACGGCTAACAGCAACGGCTACCTGGTCAATAGCGCAGGCGAATATCTCGATGGCTACGCCGTCAACCAGACGACCGGCGCGGTGAACACAAGCCAGCTTGTTCCCATCCAGGTGACGCAAACTCACGTGGCGCCCGTTGCCACAAGCAACGTGGCAGTCGTCGCGAACGTGCCGGCCGCACCGAGCGCCACAAGCAATCTTACCTCGGAGACGAGCATCTATGACGGCTCCGGCGTTTCCCACCAGCTGCAGACCACGTGGGCGCAGACTTCACCGAACAACTGGACGCTGAGCCTCTCCTCGCCCGACAACATCGCAGGCGGCAGCACAACCATCGGCACGGTCGGCGTCACGTTCAACGCCAACGGCACGCTGGCTTCGCTTAACGGCGCCACCGGCGCGCTCGCCGTTACCGGATCGGCCACCGAGGGCGAAGTGCAGATATCACCCAATTTCGGCAGCGGCGCACAATCGGTCACCGTGGACCTCGGCGGCTTCAATCAATCCAACGGCGTCACCCAGTTCGCCGCCTCCGACTACCAGGTGACGAACGTCACGCAGGACGGCTCGGCTGCGGGCAGCTTCACCGACATCTCCGCCAATTCGGACGGCAACATCGTCGCTAACTACGACAACGGCCGCTCCGTCACCATCGCGCAGGTGCCGCTCTCGACTTTCGCCAACGCTGACGACCTGCAGCGCCAGAATGGCCAAGCCTTCACGGCGACGCAGAGCTCCGGCGTGGCGCAGGTCAATCAGCTCAACACCAACGGCGCGGGCGGCCTCGTCGTGGGATCAACGGAATCTTCGAACGTCGACATCGCGTCGCAGCTCTCGCAACTGATCGTGGCGCAGCAGGCCTACGGTGCCAACGCAAAAGTCATTACGTCTGCAAACGAGCTGCTTACGACTACCTTGAACATGAAGCAGTAAGATGGAAAGCAAGGAAGCAAGCGGTTCTTTTTTGAAAAAAAGAAC
>CAXTJZ010000157.1:0-9334 GCA_964244695.1 uncultured Acetobacteraceae bacterium | reverse complement strand
AAAAGAAGCAAAACACTTTTCCCATCCCGCATTTCAAACGTGCGTATTTCTTATGAAGTGCCCTCCTGCTGAAAATGCGAGGGAAGTAAAAGTTTTTGCTTCTTTTTTGCAAAAAAGAAGGCCTTGCTTACGTTACGGCTAGGATAGCTCCCGTCAGATGATACAAGCTGCTTGCTGGCGCAGGCAGGTCTGCGAACGATCCACCAGGCAGGCGCCGCTCCTGCCACGATCCATCTGGGCAAAGATGCGCGGCCAACGCACGGACAGACTGCAATTGCAGCGCTGCTGAAGCATCGGGGCGCAGAAACTCCGCGCGCAGACGTTCCGTCTGCGGCCACAGACGGGAGCCGGACGAGCGGACGGTGCCGTCGCTATTGAGTTCGTCGAACAGGGCGCCCGTTGCGGGATTTATGGCGTAGCGGTCGGCAAATGCCATAAGCTGCGCAGGCATGTCCTGCGGGACGGCAAGGCCGAGCGCGCCCGCCTGATGCAGCAGCCAGACCCATTCGCAGTGGTGTCCGGGTTCCACGAGAAACAGGCCGTCGTCACGAACAGGATTCAGCGTGTCGTCGAAAAACTCTGGCAAGGCGCCGGAAGACTTGTCGAACAGTCGGTGGGCGAACAGGTCCACCAGGGCCTGGGCGCGCGTGTGAAAGATGTCGTCCCCGAAAGTGGCGGCCGCAGCCAGCAAGGCCTCGAGCAAATGCATGTGGGGATTCTGCCGGCGGGGCAACGCCGGCGGCAGGCTTTCCAGATAGCCGCCTGCGGGATGGGTGAAACGTTCGTCCAGCCAGGACAGCAGCGCCAGCGCGCGCGGGCGCATCGTCCCGGCGCCGGCCAGCTTGGCGGCGCTGGCGAGCGCCAGCAGCACGAATGCGTGGTCGTACAGGTCGCGCGTGTGGTCGATGGGTTTATGCGCGAGGTCGAAGCGCCAGGCGTAACCCCCATCTTCCAGGGCAGCATGCGTTTCGAGAAAGTGCAGACCTAACCGGGCCGCTTGCTCGGCACCCGGCACGCCTAGCTCGTGCGCCTGGGAGAACACGACGATCTGGCGCGCGACGACGCGCAGGCGGCGGAAGGGCGCGGTGCAACGATACGTGCGCAGGTCCAGCGCTTCGAAGAAGCCGCCGCGCGCATGGTCGATCCCGTGCGCAAGCCAGAGCGGAAGGGCGGCGTCCAGCAGCCAGGCGCGTAGCTGGCCCAGTCCGTCTCTCAGGTCAGACTGCACAGGCAAGAAAGGCCTTCTTTTTTGAAAAAAAGAAGCAAACAACTTTTGCTAAGCTGTAGCCGCTTAACCGGGCAGCATACGTGATGATGCCCGCGACACGAAGCCCCGGCCACGGCGAACAGAGCGAAAGTTTTTTGGTTCTTTTTTTCAAAAAAGAACTGCTTGCTCACTTACCCGGCTTACGAAACCGGAAGGCAAACTGGTCCGTATGCCCGCGCACCGAAGGATCGAACACCTTCAGCGTGTGCGTATCGGCAGGATTGGCCAAAACGTCCGTGGTGCCATCCAGAACGAATCCCGCCGCCAGCACCTGTGCCTTTACGGTTTCCGGGTCGATCCGGTGCAGCGTCTTGGGCGCGGTCGCACTCGCGCCTGGCAGCGCCACGTGATCCACCACGACGAACATGCCGCCAGGCTTGAGCGCCCGGAAGATCGCGGCGTCCGCGGCGGCCGCGTGCTGCGCGCCGAAGAAGCCGTACAGGTCGTGGTAGTTGTCGCTGGTCCATACAAGGTCGAGCTGGCCGGACGCCAGCGCCGTGGCACCCGTGTTGTCGGTGGGCTCGATTTCCTCTGTCACGTTCGCAAATTCCGGCTGTTTCGCGATCGCCTCGGTGGGCAGCACCATCTTGGGGATCTTGCGCAACTCCTCCGGTATCACCGCGAACACATGCCCCTTGGGGCCAGCGATGTTGCTGAACAGGCGGGTGAAGTAGCCGCCCGCCGGCACGAAATCGGCGATGCGGTCGCCCGGCTTGGCGCCGGAGAAGACCAGCAGCGCCAACACGTGGCGGGCGCCGTCGCGCGCCACGTCATCGGCCGGGCGGTCCTTGTTGGCGATGGCCTGAGTCACGTAGTCGGGCACCGCGGCGGACAGGGCCAGGGCTGCGAAGGCGATGGCTAGGCGTTTCATGGGCCGCTCCAGTAAGGAAGAAAGCAGTTCTTTTTTGAAAAAAGGAACCAAAAAACTTTTGCTACCCCGCATTTGCACCAGTCGGCTCTAGCGGGAAAGACCGAAGCGCTGGCAGCAGCGAGGTAGTAAAAGTTTTTTGCTTCTTATTTTCAAAAAAGAAGGCCTTCCTCGCCTAGATTTTCCGCGTAACCGGCGCCTCTTGCTCGAACAGCACCAGCACCAGCCCCACTACCAGCAACACCGAAATCCACCCGAACGCATCGGCAAACGCCAGCACGTAAGCCTGCGCCCGCTCGGCCGACATCAACGCCCCCAGCCCCTCCGCCGCAATCCGCGTGTCCACCGCCGCCCGGCCGGCCACCAGATGCTGCACCAGGTAGTCCGAATGCACCCGCTCGCGCACCGTGATCACCGCACCCACGATCGCGGGGCCCGCGGCGATCGCCAGCGTGCGCACGATATTGAACATGGTTCCGCCCGAAAGCGCGTCCTCCGGCTTCAGCACGCTGGTGGTCAGGAACACCAGAGGCGTGAACGCCAGCGGCCAGCCGCACGCCTGCAGCAGCAGCGGCGCCAGGAAGTCCGTCGCCGCCCAGGCCGAGGTGATGTAGGTGCACAGATAGGCACCGAGCGCGCCCATGGCGAAGCCGCAGCCTACCAGCAGGCGGGCGTCCAGGAAGCGCATCAGCAAAGCGGTCAGCGGCGCCACGACCAGCTGAGGTGCCGCCAGCAGCAGGAAAAACTGGCCGATCTGAATCGGCTTAAGCGCGCGTATGAGCATCTGCGTCTGCGGCTCCACGTAGGTGGCGCCAAGCAGGCCTATGTTGAACACCGCCACCAGGCACAGCCCAATGGAGAAGTTCGGTCGCCGGAACAGCGTCAGGTCCAGCAGCTTGTGCTCGGTGAGCGACTCGCTGACCAGGAAGCAGAGCATCGCCATGGCGGCGCCGACGAACATGGCCACGATAAAGCGGTCATCGAACCAGTCCAGCCGCTGGCCCTGGCTCAGGCCGGTCACCAGCATGCAGCAGAATGCCACCAGGCAGGCCATGCCGAAATAGTCGACATGGACGAACTTGTCCCATTTCGGCGGCTGCACGGGCAGGAAGCCCAGCACGAGAAACAGCGCAACCGGCCCAAGCGAAGCGCTGAACCAGAACAGGCCCTGCCAGGTGAAAAGATCGGTGGCGACGCCCGCCAGCGATTCAGCGACCAGCGGCACCAGCGTGCTGACCACGGCGTATACGGCGAACGCCTCCGGCCGATGACGCGGCGGCGCGGCCTGCAGCAGCGTCAGCAGCATCAGCGGCACCAGCCCGCCCTCGCCGAAGCCTTGCAGGAAGCGCAGTGCGATCAGCCCGTGATAGTTGGCCGCCAGCGGACAGGCGGCCGCGGCCACCACGAACAGGATGATCTCTGCCGCCGCCAGCCGGCGCGGGCTGATGATCTGCGCCAGCCAGGGCGTCAGCGGCACCACGGCGATGTCGCCCACCGCATAGGCGGTATTAACCCAGGACCCCTCATCCAGCCCCAGGCCCAGCCCGCCCAGCAGGTCCGCCACGGCGGAGGTGGCCAGGCGCTGATCCAGAGAGGACAGCGCGGCCGCCAGGATCACGCCGGCAATGCCCAGCATCATGCTCAGGCCCAGGGCATCCGGCTTCTCCTCGGGCACCACCTTGGGCGAGAGCAGGCCTAGGGGGGCGGTGTTGCGCGTCAGTGCCGTCATGGAACGGCCCAACCACTAAGACGGCGTGTTGTTCCGGGCGAATGCAAGAAAGGAGGGCCTTCTTTTTTGGAAAGAAGGAAGCAAAGAACTTTTGTCTCTCGAAATCCGGCTGGAGAAAGCTCAGCTTGCCATGCTGTCGCCTGAGAGCATCAGGGGAGCGGTTGCTGCTTTGCCGGGCGGTCGCGGTGCACGGGTTCCGCGCCACAAATCGGGTGTTGCGAGGTCCGAGCCTGCCGGTTCCGGCGCGGCGTCCTCGCCATTGAACCAGCAATACCGGTTCTTGCCGGCGCGTTTGGCGGCATACAGCGCCTCGTCCGCCTCGCCCAGCAGCCTGTCCGGCGTGGCTGCGGCCGAGGCGCGGGCCAGGCCGATGCTGACGCCCACGCTGGCCTGGTTGCCTGTTATCAGGAACGGCTCCCGCAAGGCCGCGAGTATGGTGCAGGCCAGCTGCTCCGCGGCGGCGGCAGTCCCACCCTGTGCCAGTATGGCAAACTCGTCCCCGCCCAGGCGCGCGGCCAGGCAGCCGGTCGGCACGTGGCTGACCAGACGCTCGGCCACTTGGCGCAGCAGCAGATCCCCGGCCAGGTGGCCGCACGCATCGTTGATGGATTTGAAGCCGTCCAGGTCCAGGCTGAGCACGACCGTCGCGCGCGGGCGAGCGGAATTGGCCAAAGCGGTGGCCAGCGCACGGTCGAACGCGCGTCGGTTGGCCAGGCCGGTAAGCGGACAGCGCAGCGCCATCAGCCGGCTTTCGTAACGGCCGACGATCATTTCAACGTAATCGCGGTGGAGCTGGCGGTTGATGCTGACAACGGCGAACAGATAGGTTGGCACCACGATTATGCCCCAGTGCAGGAACGCATCCGGCGCGCACCACCCGCCGATGCTGAGCGGCAGGCAGATCACCGCAAGCTGCGCCATCAGCAGGCGCGGCGCACCAGGCACGCGGCCGCATTGCGCACCCATCGTGGCCGTTGCCAGCAGGCAGCCGACAACGCTTACGCCCAGATCCCCGCTCGCCAGGCACAACCCGGAACCGTATCCCAGCACGGCGCACCAGAGCAGGGCGGACAGGACGAAGACGTCCGGCGCAAGATTGTCCGGCGCGGCCTTCCCGGGATGGCGAGCCGCATGGCGCAGGATGGCGACCGCGCTCAGGACACGCGCCAGGGAGGTTGCCGCATCCAGCAGCGCCCAGGCGATATACGGCGCCTGAGGGTGGCGCACGGCAACCGCCACCGCCGCCACCAGCAGGATGACTGCGCTGGCGAACAGGGATGCCATGCGGTTGAACAGGCTGGCGCGCAGCTCGTCGCCCACGTCCAGCGGCGCCACAGGCGATGTGGTCAGCCAGGCCAGCGGACGCCAGCGAAGGGGTGGGCAGATGGTGGGCATCTGCTCGAAGGGGCTATGCTGCACCGCCTCAGCCTATGCGACCGCGGTTAATGGCGGGTATCTACGGCCGCTTGTTGCCAGAGCAAGGAAGGCCTTCTCTTGAAAGAGGGAAGCAAGAAACTTCAGTCCCCGCGCTGCGGCTGGTTTCTTGTTCGAGCGGGAGGCAGCGGGCTGGTGTTGCGACGATGAGCAGCCGCTACGGCCTGGAGATACGTGCCGCCGCGCCAGCCGATGCCGCAGGTCTGGCCGAGCTGCTTGCTGCGTCCGGCCATCCTGTCCCGGTCGCCCTGCTGGCCGCCCGGCTGGATCGGTTGCAGCGTGCGCCTGGGGCCGCCCTGCTTGCATTGGAATGGGGGCCGCCAAGCGGCATCATCGTCCTGCACTGGCACCTGGGCCTGGCAGCCGACCATCCGGTGGCGGAGGTGAGCACGCTTCTGGTCGGTGAGGCGGAGCGGCGCCGCGGCCTGGCACGGCTGCTGCTGAAAGCCGCATCCCAGGCTGCCCGGGCGGCCGGCTGCCATGACATCGGCATCTCGACCGCAGCCGGTCAGCCGGAACTGCTGGCGTTCTGCCAGGCCACCGGCTTCACGCAGCAGGGCGTGCGGCTGCGGCGTCCCTTGCGCCGGGCAACCTGACCGGCCCTGGCGCTGTCCCACCGGCACGCTTGCAGCCTGGGCTGCCGTGGCGCGCAGATGGGTTGTTCGGCACGAAAAGCAGGACGACACGAGCAGGAAGCACTGCCCAAGGTAGCGTGCATACAGCTGGGCGGATGGACGCCTCTGTTCGTGTTCCTCACGCCTATCGCGTCCTCGTGTCTAGAGCGCGATCTCCCAACGCCGACATCGACTGGCGACCGCCAGCGGCAGCCGCCTGGCCGCAACCTTTTCCGTAAAAAAGACGGACTTGCCTCCTTTCCCGACAGCCACGTTCGGCACAAGGCGCTATAAGGCACACTTCCCCTCCAGGACCCGACATGATGGCCGTGCGTGACCGCCTGACAGAAGAGATGAAGACTTCCATGCGCGCCGGCGACGCGCCGCGCACCTCCACCATCCGCATGATCATGGCCAAGCTGAAGGACACCGACATCGCCGCCCGCCCCGGCGACCCGATCAGCGACGACGAGATCACCAAGATGCTGCGCGGCATGGTCAAGCAGCGGCGTGAGGCGGCCGAGCTCTACACCAAGGGCAACCGTCCGGAACTCGCCGCCAAGGAGATGGCCGAAATCACCGTGATCGACGGCTTCCTGCCGCAGCAGATGGACGAGGCGGCGCTGGCCGCCGCCGTGGATGCCGCCGTGGCGCAGACCGGGGCCACGAGCGTGAAGCAGACCGGGCAGGTGATGGCGGTGTTGAAGGCCGCGCATGGTGCCGCGCTGGATATGGGCCGCGCGGGGGCGTTGGTGAAGGCGCGGCTTGGGTGAGGCGAAGGAAGAAAGCAGTTCTTTTTTGAAAAAAAGAACCAAAAAACTTTTACTACCGCGCATCTGCGGCAGCCGGGTGCTTCTGGACGCGCCGAAGCAGCTGAGCCTGCGCAGTAGCAAAAGTTTTTTGCTTCTTTTTTTCAAAAAAGAAGGCCTTGCTTGCCCATGAAGCTACCCGACGCCTTCCTGGAAGAACTCCGCGCCCGCACCCCGCTCGCCGCCCTGGTCAGCCGCCGCGTGAAGCTGCAGCGGAGCGGCCGCCAGATGAAAGGCTGCTGCCCGTTCCACGGCGAGAAGACGCCCAGCTTCTACGTCTATGAGGACGGCTATCACTGCTTCGGCTGCGGCGCGCATGGCGACGCGATCAGCTTCGTCATGCAGACCCAAGGCGCCAGCTTCATGGAAGCGGTGCAGTCGCTGGCCGGCGAGGCGGGGCTGGAGCTGCCAAAAGCGAGCCCGTCCGCCGAAGCCGCCGAGCGGCAGCGGCTTGATCTGCACGGTGTCCTCGACGCGGCGCAGGCGCATTACACGCGAGCCTTGCACACCCCAGCCGGGGCCGCGGCGCTGGCCTATCTGCGCGGCCGAGGGCTGACCGACGAGACGATCGCCCGTTTCGGCCTCGGCTGGGCCGGCGAGGGCCGCGGCGCGCTCGCGGCTTCGCTGGCGGGCAGCGGGGTGACGCAGCCGCAGCTTCTGGAAGCCGGCCTGCTGCGTGCCGGCGAGGACGGCGCGATCCGTGGCGAGCTGTTTTTCAACCGCGTGATGTTTCCCATACGCGACCGCACCGGCCGGATGATAAGCTTCGGCGGCCGGACGCTGGGCGACGGCCAGCCGAAATACGTCAACGGGCCGGAGACGCCGCTATTCTCCAAGCGACGCACGCTCTACGGCCTGAACCTGGCGCGCGAGGCGGCCCGCAAGGGCGCGGCCGTGGTGGCCGTCGAAGGCTACATGGACGTGATCGCCCTGCACCAGGCAGGGTTCGGCGCCGCGGTGGCGCCGCTCGGCACCGCTCTGACGGCCGAGCAGCTCGAGGAGTTGTGGCGCCTCTCGCCGGCGCCGGTGCTGTGCTTCGACGGCGATGCCGCCGGTGGCCGCGCCGCCGCCCGCGCCGCGCAGACCGCGCTGCCGGCCATCGCGCCCGACAAGAGCATCACCCTGGCCACCCTGCCCTCCGGCGAGGATCCCGACACGCTGGTGGGGCGGCGCGGCCCCGCGGCGTTTGCCGCCGTGCTGGACGCCGCCCGTCCGCTCAACGAGGCGCTGTTCGACCTGCTGCGCGGCGCCGGCGGTTTCACCACGCCGGAACAGCGCAGCGCGTTCCGTGGCAGGCTTGAAGCAGCGGCGGCCACGATCAAGGACCGCGGCTTGGCCAGCGAATACCGCCGCGCCCTGCTGGACCGCTATTTCGCTTCCACCAAGCGCGGCGTAGCCAAGCCGGCCCTGCGCCCCGTCCGCCCCGAACTGGTGGCAGATGCGGCCGACGTAAGCCGCGCCCGCAAGCTCACCGCGATTTTGCTGCACCACCCCCAACTCGCGCATGACCTTGAAGAGGCCTACGGGTCGTTGACGTTGCCGCCGCCGCTACAAGCTGTCCGGGCCGGCATGCTATCGTATTTCGCGCACGACTTTACCGACGATCACCCGCTTGACTCGGCCGGACTCGCGCGCCACCTGGACACTTTCGGGTTATCGGTGGAACTGGCACGTATCCTGGAGGAGACCCCATCCTGTGGCCGGCCGGAGGCGCAGCCGGCCGAAGCTGAAGCGGGATGGTGGCATTTTTACGGGCTCATGCACCGCGACGGCCTGCACGACGCCGTGGAAGCCGCCCGCCGTGCCTACGTCGCAAATCCGGATGACGTTGCCTGCCTGGCGCGGTTCAACGCGCTCTGCCTCGCGTTGTTCCGGCTTCGGCGTGGTGAGCAATCGGGTAGTGCGGACGCTGATGCCGAGGAAGAAATCTACGCGTATGATGACTGAACAGAACGAAAGCAAGCAGTCCGTTTCTGCAAAGAAGAGCCGAGAAACTTTGCTCCCTTTCGGCGGCTAACCGGAAAGGTCCGCGACAGCGGAGCAAAACGTTTTTCGCTTCTTTTTTGCAAAAAGAAGGCCTTTGCTTCCTTACGGAGTGACCGACCGACATGGCGACAAAACAGGCCACCTCTGGCGATACGGCAACAGCCGAAGCCGATGCCGACACCTCGCTGCTGGACACGCAGTCGGCCGCCTTCAAGCGGCTGATCGCGAAGGGGCGCGAGCGCGGCTACATCACCTTTGAGGAGCTGAACGCGGCACTGCCGCAGGAGCAGATGAGCTCCGAGCAGATTGAGGACATCATGTCCCTGCTCAGCGAGCTGGGCATCCAGGTCGTCGAGAACGAGGACAACGAGGACGGCGACACCGTCGCCAAGCCGGAAAAGGCTGAAGGGTCCGAGGACGGCGAGGGCCAGACCGAAGCCGGCGGCAACGTCGATGAGGAGAGCCTCGGCCGCACGGACGACCCGGTGCGCATGTACCTGCGCGAGATGGGCTCCGTCGAGCTGCTCTCGCGCGAGGGCGAGATCGCCATCGCCAAGCGGATCGAGGCCGGCCGCGACATGATGATCGGCGGCCTGTGCGAAAGCCCGCTGACGTTCCGCGCCATCA
>CAXTJZ010000156.1:0-9352 GCA_964244695.1 uncultured Acetobacteraceae bacterium | reverse complement strand
AGTTTTTTGCTTCTTTTTTTCAAAAAAGAAGCCCTTGCTTTCTTCCTGTTCGCGCATTGCCCGCTCACGCCCCGCCACACTAGAACCACCCCATGCCGCAACGCCCCGTCCTCATCGCCCCCAGCCTGCTAGCCGCCAACTTCGCGCGCCTGGCCGACGAGGTCGCCGCCGTGGAAGCCGCCGGCGCCGACTGGCTGCACCTGGACGTGATGGACGGCCACTTCGTCCCCAACATCAGCTTCGGCCCCGTGGTCCTGCGCGCCCTGCGCCCCCTCACCCGCCTGCCCTTCGACGTGCACCTGATGATAGCGCCCGTCGACGCCTACCTGGCCGCCTTCGCGGAAGCCGGCGCCGACCACATCCTGATCCACGCCGAGGCAGGGCCGCACACGCACCGCTCGCTGCAGGCGATCGCCGCGCTGGGCTGCAAGGCAGGGCTGGTGCTGAACCCGGCCACGCCAGCGCTGCACGCAGCACCCGTGCTGGACATGGTGGACATCATCCTGGTGATGTCGGTGAACCCCGGCTTCGGCGGCCAGAAATTCCTGCATAGCCAGCTCGCCAAGATCACCGAACTGCGCCGCATGATCGACGCCAGCGGCCGCGACATAAGGCTGGAGGTAGATGGCGGCGTGGACGCGCACACCGCGCCGCTCTGCATCGCCGCCGGCGCGGACACGTTCGTGGCCGGCACCGCGGTGTTCGCCACGCCGGACTACGCGACCGCGATCGCCTTTATCCGCGGCAAGCCCGCTTCATGACGCCCTCACGCCCTTTCCGCGCGCTGCGGCTGCGGCTGGCCAGGCTGCCGAGCCTGCGCATGTCCGTCCCCGACGCGCCGGCGGTGCCCGTCCGTGACCCCTGGCCGGGCGACCCGGCTCGCGGCGCCAGGCTGCTGAAAGGCGAGCTGACCCTGTCCGGCGCCACGCGCGTGCTGAAGCCGGGAAGCTGGGCGGACACCGGCGGCCACCCGGTGATGCGCGCCCACGCGCACGGCTTCACCTGGATGCGCGACCTTCGCGTGATAGGCACGGACGCCGCGCGTATGCGCGCCCGCGCCCTGGTGGGCGACTGGATCGCCGGCGGCGACGCCGACCCGCTGGCCCAGCGTCCGGACGTAGCCGGCAGCCGCATCGCCGCCTGGCTCGGCCATTACGACTTCTTCGCCGCCAGCGCGGACGACGATTTCCGCCGCCGCCTAATGTGGCGCCTGGTGGCCGACGCGCGCGTGCTGTCCGCGGCCCTGCCCGCCGAGGAGCAGGACGGCCGCGCGCTGACCGCCATCAAGGGGCTGATCGCCGCCGCGATCGCCCTGCCGGAACACGCGCCCTACCTAAGCCGCGCATTGCGCTTCCTGCCGCAGGAGATCGGCCGGCAGGTGCTGCCCGATGGCGGCCACAGCGAACGCAGCCCGGCCGCGCACCTGGTGGCCTTGCGTGACCTGATCGAAATCCGGGCCCTGCTCCACGTCGGCGGCGCCGCCCCACCGGCCGCGTTGGGCGCCGCCATCGACCGGCTGTCCCTGGCACTGCGCACCCTGCGCCACGCCGACGGCGGCCTGGCCCTGTTCAACGGCACGCGTGACGAACCCGCCACCCTCATCGAGCTGGTTTTGAGCCAGGCCGGCCGCGCCGGCCGCGCGCCGGCGGTACTGCCCGACACCGGATTCCACCGCCTGCAGGCCGGGCGCACCGTGCTGATTGCCGACGTGGGCGCCCCGGCGCCGCCCGGCCAGGACCGCATGGCCCACGCCGGCACCCTGAGCTTCGAACTGTCGATCGGGCGCGAGCGCCTAATCGTCAACTGCGGCGCAGCCCCGATAGGCGCCGCGGCCTGGACCGATGCGGCACGCGCCACGGCCGCGCACTCCACGCTGATCATCGCGGACACCAGCAGCTCCGAGCTGAAACCCGGCGGGCTGGGCCGGCGCCCGGAGCGGGTGACAGTGGAGCGCCAGGAAGCCAACGGCGCGCACTGGCTGGAAGCGAGCCAGGACGGCTGGCGCAAGCCGTTCGGCGCGGTGCATCGCCGCCGACTCTACGTGGCCGAAAGCGGCGAGGACATACGCGGCGAGGACGTGATCGAAGCAGCAACTCCGCAGCCCTATACAATACGCTTCCACCTGCATCCGGCGGTGATCGCCAGCGTGCAGCAAGATGGCGAGGCTGTGCTGCTGCGCCTGCCCAGCGGCGGCTGGCGCCTGCGCGCTGAGGGGGCGAAGGTTTCGCTCGAGGAGAGCGTGTATCTGGGCGGGGTGGAGCCAAGGCGTAGCGAGCAGGTGGTGCTGAGCGGGAAGCAGGACGGGCCGCAGCATGTGAAGTGGGCGGTGACGAAGGTTGGATAGGAAGGAAGGCCTTCTTTTTTGAAAAAAAGAAGCAAAAAACTTTTGCTCCCCCGCCTGCCGGAAGGCATCGTCCGTTTCTGCAACAGCGTAACTTGCAGAATCAGCGCGCACGCTCGTGCAAGCGGGGTAGCAAAAGTTTTTTGGTTCTTTTTTTCAAAAAAGAACTGCTTGCTTCCTTCCCCGTGAAAATCATCGAGCTAACCAACGTAGACTTCTCCCTACGCCACTTCCTGCTCCCCCTAATGCGCGCCCTACGCGCAGACGGCCACGAAGTGATAGGCGTGTGCGCCGAAGGCGCGCTTCTGGACTCCGTGCGCACCGAGGGTTTCCGCATCGAGACGCCGCCACTGGCGCGCAGCCTGTCGCCGGTGGCGCAAACGCGAGCGTTCCTCGCACTCTACAGGCTGTTCCGGGCCGAACGGCCGGACATGGTGCACGCGCACATGCCGATCAGCGGTTTCCTTGCCCGCCTTGCCGCGCGCGCCGCCGGCGTTCCGCGCGTGGCCTACACCTGCCACGGTTTCCTGTTCAATCAGCCCGGGCCCTGGTGGCGACGCGCCGCCTCGCTGGTCATGGAGTGGGTGGCAGGGCGCTTCACCGATGTCTTCCTGACCGTGTCGCGCGAGGAAGCAGCCGACGCCATGCGACTCGGGATCTGCAAACATCCCGTTTCCGTCGGCAATGGACGAGATCCAAACGCCTTCCGCCCGGATGCGGCCGCGCGCGCGCGTATACGCGCGGAGTTCGGCGTGCCTGATGGGCGGGTGGTGATCACCGCGGTCTCCCGCCTAGTGCGGCACAAAGGCTATCCGGAACTACTCGCCGCCATGCGGGATGTGGGCGCCGAATTGTGGGTGGTGGGCGAACGCCTCGCCTCCGACCACGGCGAGGACATGGAACCGTATTTTGCACGCGCCGGATTGGGCGCGCGGCTACGCCGGCTCGGCTACCGCACGGACGTGGCCGCCATCCTGGCCGCGTCAGACATCTTCGTGCTGCCAAGCCACTTCGAAGGACTGCCGATGTCCGTCATCGAAGCGATGCTGTGCGGATTGCCCGTGGTGGCCACGAACATCCGCGGACCGCGCGAGCAAGTGGATGAAGGTGTCACGGGGTTGCTCGTGCCGCCAGCCAAAGCGGACGCGCTACGGGCGGCGTTACTGCTTCTGGTCGGCGATGCGACTCTACGAGCACGGATGGGCGTGGCGGCGCGAGCGAAGGCGGTGCGTGAGTTTGATGAGGAAATCGTCCTGCGGCGAACGATGGAAGCTCTGAAGAAAGGCCTTCTTTTTTGAAAAAAAGAAGCAAAAAACTTTTACTACCCCGCCTGCATGGAAGCGTCGTTCAGTTATGCCGCTCTCGGTCTGGCAGAACCTGCACGCGCCAGGGTGCAGGCGGGGAAAAAGTGGGCGTTGCCTACTAGGACAGGTGGAAGACCACCTTTATGCAGCTGTCCTTCTTGTCACGGAACGTCTTGTAAAGCTCAGGACCTTCCTTCAGATCCGTGCTGCGGTGCGTGATAAGAAACGTCGGATCTATCTTTCCGTCCTGGATCAGCTTTGCAAGCGGCTCCATGTAGCGCTTCACATGCGTCTGGCCGGTCTTGATCGTCAGGCCTTTCTGCACGACGGTCGCCATGTTCACCGGTATCGGCCCGGCATACACGCCCGGCACGGAAACGATGCCGCACGAACGCACGGCCATGATCATCTGCTCCAGCGCGTAAGGGCGCTGCATGCTGGTCAGCTTCTCCTGCACTGCGCTGATCGCGCCGATGATCCCATGTCCGCCACCGCTGGATTCCATACCCACGCAATCCATCACCGAGTCAGGCCCCTGCCCCTTGGTGATTTCCTTGATCCGCTCGAGCACGTCTTCCTTCTTGAAATCGATGATGTCCGTGGCACCAGCCTTCTGCGCCAAAGCCAGCCGCTCCGGGATGTCATCGATCGCGATGATGCGCTCGGCGCCCATGATGGACGCGGACTTGATCGCGAAAAGCCCCACCGGACCGGCGCCCCAGATCGCAATGGTATCGCCACCCTGTATCTCGCAATGATCCGCCCCCTGCCAGCCGGTGGGCAGGATGTCACTGAGGAACAGCGCCTGTTCGTCGGACATGCCTTCCGGCACGATCATCGGGCCAACATCGGCCATCGGCACGCGCACATATTCCGCCTGGCCGCCCCAGTAGCCGCCCGTCAGATGCGAGTAGCCGAACAGGCCGGCCGTCGGATAACCCTGCATCGTCGCCGCCATCTTCGCGCTGCGGTTCGAGTTCAGGCAGCAGGACCCGTTGCCGAGTTTGCACATGCGGCACGTGCCGCAATTGATGTTGAACGGAACGACGACCCGGTCGCCCTTCTTCAGCTTGTGGTTCGGCGAACCCACCTCGACGACTTCGCCCATGAACTCGTGGCCGAGCACGTCACCCGACTCCATCGTCGGCATCTGCCCGTCCATAAGGTGCAGGTCCGAGCCGCAGATGGCACAGCTGGACACTTTCAGAATGACGTCGCGCGCATCCTCGATCGTCGGGTCAGGAACGCTATCGCAACGGATATCACCCTTGCCATGCCAACATAGTGCACGCATCCATCAGCTCCGCTTCAAGTTTCTCGGTCTGGGTTGAATCAGCGCGCGCCAAACGCGGTCAGATCCTAGACAGCGGACAACGCCAAGGAGGCGGGCGAGTTGACGCAGCAGACTGACAAGCGCGTGACGACGGAAGAAAGCAAGCAAGCAGTCCTGTTTTGAAAACGGACCAAAACGTCTCCTCCCTGTCGGCGGCCTTTTCAGCAATCGCCGACAGGAGCAAAAGTTTTTTGCTTCTTTTTTCCAAAAAAGAAGGCCTTGCCTTCCGTCTTATGCCTCCACGCTCCCGCGCACCCGAACCGGCCGCATCCATCCATGCGCATCATTCGTAGCGCCATACTGGATCGCCGCGATCGCATCATACAGCCGCTGCGTCAGCTCGCCCGTGGTCCCGCCATTGATCACCATGCGCGCATCGTGGAAGCCCAGCTCGCCGATTGGCGAGATGACCACCGCGGTGCCGGTGCCCCACATTTCGGTCAGCGTGCCATCCGCGTGGGCGGCCATCACCTCGGCTATGGAGATCGGCCGTTCCTCCACCGTCACGCCCCAGTCCCGCAGAAGCTGGATGGCAGACCGGCGGGTGATGCCGTCCAGGATGGTGCCGCCAAGCGGCGGAGTGACCACGGTGTCACCCAGCCGGAGCATCACGTTCATCGAGCCCACTTCCTCGAGGAACTCGCCCCGCTTGCCGTCCAGCCACAGCACCTGCGCATAGCCGCGCGCGGCCGCGTCCTTCGCGGCGTACAGGCTGGCGGCGTAGTTGGCCGCCGTCTTGGCCGAGCCGAGGCCGCCCGGCACCGCGCGCACGTGCTCGTCGGTGGCCAGGATCCGCACCGGCGCCAGCCCTTCCTTATAGTAGGCGCCCACGGGGCAGAGGATCACGTAGTATCGGTATCCGGCAGAAGGATGCACGCCCAGGAAGGTATCGGTGGCGATCACCGTAGGCCGCACGTACACCGCGGTGCCCCGCCTGGCCGGCACCCAGTCCGCATCCACGCCGACGATCGCGGCAAACGAAGCCTCCACCACGGCCGGATCGAGAGGCGGAATGCACAGCGCCTCGCAGGAGCGGTTGAGCCGGGCGGCATGCTGGTCCGGCCGGAACAGCCGTATCTGGCCGCTTGTGTCGCGGAACGCCTTCAGCCCGTCGAACACCGCCTGGGCGTAGTGCAGCACGCAGCAGGCAGGGTCCATGCTGAACGGCGCGTAAGGCACGATCCGGCCGTCATGCCAGCCGCTCTCCGGCGTGTAGTCCATGACGAACATGTGGTCGGTGAACACGTCGCCGAAGCGAAGCTTGTCGTCGGCCACGCGGGGCTTTGGGTGTTGGGTGCGTGTGACCGGGAAGTCCTGCATTTCGGCGTGCTACCTTTGGTATGGCTCCTGGATGCATACGCCGGGCGCGGCGAAGGAAGGAAGGCCTTCTTTTCGGAAAACCACTCTCCCCCCGGCTACATCCTGCCAGGCGCGCCCATGGCCCAACCGCCGCGCCGGTCCAGCAGAACGCCCACCGCCTTGCACAGCCCCCTGACCTCCGGCGCGTCCACGTGGTCGGCGCGCATCACCGCCTGGGTCACGTCGTCGGCGAGCAGCTCTTCCAATGCGGCAGAGCGGCGGACCAGGCTGTCGTCTCTGTGGAAACCTTCCATTCTGGATCCCCTTCGGCCGACGCGGATGTCGGTGCGCAAGCCGTAGCGCAATCGGCGCCGGCCAGGATGACGCTAATATGCCAGCTTGTGACGACTCGTAACATCTACAGACCGCACGACGCCGCAGCGCTAACCGCGTACGACAAAGCCTGTCACCGGTTTGACACGAACCGGCCATCACGCTTTCTTCCGGCACCGGATCGCGCCAAGCCAGAACGCAGGCAATCGCCTCCCCTCCGACCAAGGTTGTATCTGACGGCCAGGCTGCCTCTGACATAGTGTTGTTCAAAAACTCACGCGCCTGGCGCACCAACAGATGGGAAGAACAGAAATGGACGTACGCGCAGCAGTGGCCTTCGAGGCCGGAAAACCCCTGACCATCGAAACCGTCCAGCTGGAAGGCCCAAAAGCCGGCGAAGTCCTGGTCGAGATCAAGGCAACCGGCATCTGCCACACCGACAAATACACCTTGTCCGGCGCCGACGCCGAAGGCCTGTTCCCCTGCATACTGGGCCACGAAGGCGCAGGAATCGTCGTTGACGTGGGCCCGGACGTGCGCGGCCTGAAGAAGGGCGACCACGTCATTCCGCTCTACACACCGGAATGCCGCAACTGCAAATCCTGCCTAAGCCGCAAAACCAACCTCTGCACCGCCATACGCAGCACGCAGGGAAAAGGCGTGATGCCAGACGGCACCTCGCGTTTCAGCTTCCAGGGCAAGCCGCTCTACCACTACATGGGCTGCTCCACCTTCGCCAACTACACGGTGCTGCCTGAGATCGCGCTCGCCAAAGTGCGCGAGGACGCGCCGTTCGACAAAATCTGCTACATCGGCTGCGGCGTCACCACCGGCGTGGGCGCGGTGATCTACACCGCAAAAGTCGAACCAGGCGACAACGTCGTCGTCTTCGGCCTGGGCGGCATCGGCCTCAATTGCATCCAGGGCGCGCGCATCGCCGGCGCCGACATGATCATCGGCGTGGACATCAACCCCGGCCGCCGCGAGCTCGCCGAAAAATTCGGCATGACGCATTTCGTCAACCCGAAGGAAATCAGCGGAGACATCGTCCCGCATCTGGTGGAACTCACCAAAGGCGGCGCCGACCACAGTTTCGAATGCGTCGGCAACACCACGCTCATGCGCCAGGCGCTCGAATGCGCCCATCGCGGCTGGGGAAAGTCCACCATCATCGGCGTCGCCGCCTCCGGCCAGGAAATCTCCACCCGCCCGTTCCAGCTCGTCACCGGCCGCGTCTGGCAGGGCAGCGCCTTCGGCGGCGCCCGCGGCCGCACGGACGTGCCGAAGATCGTGGACTGGTACATGGAAGGCAAGATCAACATCGATGACCTGATCACCCATGTCTTGCCGCTGGACCAGATCAACGAGGGGTTCGAGCTGATGACGCGCGGTGAGAGCATCCGCTCTGTCGTGGTTTACTGAAGGAAGCAAGCAAGGCCTTCTTTTTTAAAAAAAAGAAGCAAAAAACTTTTGACTCCGCTGTCGCGGACCTAACCGGATAGTCCCGCGACAGCGGAGTAAAAGTCTTTTGCTTCTTTTCTTCAGAAAAGAAGGCCTTGCTTGCTTACTTCGCCTGCAACAGCCTGGCAAAAACCCCCAGCCGGCGCTCCATCGCCGCCGGCGCCTCGCACGCGTACCGCATCGTATGCTGCGTCTCCTGGAACGCCCGCACGTCGAAATCCCGCTCGCCCACCATATCCGGGCGATGCGGATCGCTCGCCGGCATCTCGTCCACTTTCGTGCTTATGTCTGCCACCACGTCGCCCATGCGGCGCTGCCGCAAACCAAGCTGCTCAATGCGCCGTATCAGCAGCGTACGCTCGTCGTTGGTCTCATCGACCAGCGCGCTGAACAGCAGCGGAAACGCGGCCGCGCGCTGCTCTGCCGGAATACCGTTTGTGTAGGCCTTCAACTTCGCCACCGCCTCATCATCCGGCGTGTCGCGGCTGACGACATCTGTCACCAGCGGAAACAGCTTTTCATCATCGCGCCACCCTGTATGCGCGGGCACGTTGCCGGCCCAGTAGGACCCGGGCGTCAGCACCGCCACGAGGCGTTGCGCACAGGGCCAGTTCGGATCCTGCGCGGGCATTTGCGCGGACGCGGCTTGGGTGTAGCCGATCAGCAAGGCAAGCAAGGCCTTCTTTTTTGAAAAAAAGAAGCAAAAAACTTTTGCTTCCCCGCCTGCATTAAAGCTCGCCCAAATCCTGCCAAGGCGCGTATCGGCAGAACCTGCGCGGACCGTGGTGCAGGCGGGGCGTAAAAGTTTTTTGGTTCTTTTTTTCAAAAAAGAACTACTTGCTTCCTTCACTCGCCCCCTCCCCCACGCCGCGCCAACAGGCCACGCCCCGGATCGTAGCCAACAACCGCAGCGCCCATGAACAGCGCCAGATACGCGCATACCACCAGCGCAGACACCGGGTTGAATGCATCGTACAGCGCGAACCGTATCAGCTCCACCGCATGGGTGAACGGGTTGATCTCGCTCGCCCAATAGATCGGCAAACTCGCCTGCTGCACGCGCCACAGCGGATACAAAGCCGCCGAGGTGAAGAACATCGGGAAGATCACGAAATTCATCACGCCGGCGAAGTTCTCCAACGGCTTGATGAACGATGACAGCACCAGCCCCAGCGCTCCCAGCATCACCCCGGACAGCACCAGCGCCGGCAGCACGGCTATGTAGCCGGTAAGCGGCGGCCTGATGTCCCAGAACCCGGCAATAGCCAGAAAGATATAGAC
>CAXTJZ010000155.1:0-9436 GCA_964244695.1 uncultured Acetobacteraceae bacterium | reverse complement strand
ACAGGGAGCAAAAGTTTTTTGGTTCTTTTTTTCAAAAAAGAACTGCTTTCTTCCTTAACCCACCATCGCTCGCAGCGCCTCCAACTCACCCAGCGCGTAAACCAGAGCCGCCCGCAGCCGCTCCACCTCGCTTTGCCGCCTAACCGGCGCCGCCGGCACTTCCTGCATCACCAACTGCATCTGCGGCGCCGCCCCGGCCGCACGCTCCGCCTCGGCCGCCAGGCGCTCGGCCTCGGTCGGCGGCGGGATATCATCGGCCAACCGGCCGCCGCCCTCCCGCAGCAGCCGTTGCACACCCTTTATCGTGTATCCTTGGGTGTAAAGCAGGTCAGACACCCGCCGCAGCAGCGCTATGTCGTCCGGCCGGTAATACCGCCGCCCGCCACCCCGCTTCAGCGGCTTCACCTGCGGAAACTTCGTTTCCCAGAAACGCAGCACGTGCTGCGGGATGTGCAGCTCGTCGGCCACCTCGCTGATGGTGCGGAACGCCCCGGCCGACTTGCGCAGCCTCAGCCGCCCCGCCTCGTCGGGCGCCTCAGGCATGTCCAGCCTGTCATATCCCGCCGCAGCACTCATTCGTCGTCGCCCACGGCCGGGATCGCCTGGCCGTTGATCTGCGCCTTCAGCACCTGGCTCGGCCGGAACACCAGCACCCGCCTTGGCAGGATGGGTACTTCCACCCCGGTCTTCGGATTACGCCCGATACGCCGCCCTTTCTGCCTGACAGAAAACGTCCCGAACCCACTGATCTTAACAGATTCACCAGATTCCAACGCCGCCGAAACACTCTCCAGCACGCTCTCCAGCAACTCCGCCGACTCGTTCCGCGAAAGCCCGACCTGGGCGTAGATACGCTCTGAAATATGGGCCCTGGTAACGGTATTCATGTCTTCAAGTTAATGAGCCGCACGCCGCACGTCAATGAAATGACGCATGTTCAACACGTTAGATGAAGCCGTTCCATCCAGGAACACGGCAGGCAGGTCGTCGCTTCGTGGATTACGCCCTGGCCATAACCGCGTGCGTGCGCCTCACCCAGCTTCCAGCTGTGCCACATACCGCCGCATGGCATCCCGCTTCAGCCAGCCGCTTCCCACGCCAGAGTGGAAATGCATCAGCCCCCGCCGCGCAGCCCCCGCCGCCTCCGCGCTGCGCGCGAAATCGACAAAGCCGTTCATCATCCCGAACCCGGCATTGCACACGTGCAGGGCGTAATTCGCCAGCGCCTGGTCCGTGTAGGCAGCAATTCGCGCCGGTTCCACCACGCGCCGCAGTGACTGCACGAGCGCGAACGGCACCCGCAACCGCGAGACGTGATCCGCCCCGATCACCCCCGACGACCCGAAAGCCGGTGTCCTGCCGCGAAAGCGCGGATCAGCCGCGAGCAGCCACCCCCCGAACCAGGCCGCATCATGCGACTCCGCCATGTCCGCCCCGGTACGCCCGGCAAACATCGCCTCCAGATCCCGCTCGGTCGCCACATGAACACGCGGCGACATCGCGAGCTGGACGAGCAGCGGCCGCAGCCTGGCATTCGCCACCACGTCGGCGTCCATGTACAGCACCGGCTGGAACGCTTCCAACCCCCAGCCCTCCATGCCGTAGCGGCCGAACAGCCCCGCCTCCGCCGGCACGTCCACATGCAGCCAGGTGTCGCGATAAACCTCCGGCACGTACGCGGCCACTGCCGCGCGCGGCCTGTCCGCGCCGATGCACACCGTGCCCTTGTAGAGCCCGAACCGGTGCAGGGCGTGCAATGCCAGGCCAAGCGCGTCGTAATACGCGTCGTCGCCGAACACCGCGAAGCAGATCACCGGCCGGAACAACCCCAGCCGGTGCAGCCGCCCCTGCGCCCCCACCACGAGTATCTGCCGCTTCACGCCACCGCCCGCCGCCTCGTCCGCCACCACGAACGGCCCAGGCACCCCGCCGAGCCGCACCAGCTCGTGACCCAACCGAAGCGCCGGCTCCGCCTCGCCGGCGGTCTCCAGCACCACGGGCGCCCCGTTCGCCTGTATCCACTCGGACGACGCCATCGATCGCAGGCAGGCATCCGTCAGCGAGGAGATCGCCAGGAACCAGCCGGCCGACTCCGCGACGGCATCACCTATCCCGACCGTGCCGTCCGCCCGCCAGACCAGCCGGCCAGAAGCGCCGCGCAAGCCAAGCAGCCCGCCGGCTTCCTCGACATCCCACCAAGGCGCGCTCCCCGGCGCCGCCAGGCCCAGCGCGCCGTCCGCCCCAACGGCCAAATTGCCGACCGCGCCGCCTGTCTCCGGATCGAACACGATCAGATGCGCCTGCCGCCCGTTCGTCAGGCACGCCAGGTTGCGCCTGCCCCCTGGCGCATGCCGCATGGCGCCTCGCACCTCATCCCACCCGACCAACGCGCCGCCAGGCGTGTGCAGCAGCCCGAAGATCGCGTCGCCGGCGGCCGCCACCGGATCAGGCTGCGCGGCTAACGGAAGGAAGGCCTTCTTTTTTGAAAAAAAGACGCAAAAAACGTTTACGCCACGCCGGCGGCGCTGCCTTGCCGGTTCTGCAAACGTGCGGGCTGGCAGAGGCTGCGCGGGCCGCGGCGCAGGCGGGACCGGCTCCCGTCCTCCTCACATCCGCACCAGCGCCGACCCCCAGGTCAGCCCGCCCCCCAAAGCCTCCATCAGCACCAGGTGCCCCGCCCGGACGCGCCCGTCCGCCACCGCCTCGGCCAGCGCCAGCGGGATCGAGGCGGCAGACGTGTTCGCATGCCGGTCCACCGTCACCACCACGCGCTCGGCCGGCAGCCCAAGCTTCTTGCCCATGCTGTCGATGATGCGCCGGTTCGCCTGGTGCGGCACCAGCCAGTCCACATCCGCGTGCGACAGCCCGTTGGCCGCCAGCGCTTCATCCACAGCGCCCGCCAGCTTGGTCACCGCATGGCGGAAAACCTCGGCCCCCTTCATCACCAGGTGGCCCGAGCGCTCCTTCCGCCCGACAGCGCCATCGACATACAGCAGGTCGCCATACGCCCCGTTCGCATGCAGGTGGGTGGACAATATTCCCGGCAGGGCGTCGTCAGCCGCGCCCTCACTTGCCTGCAGCAGAACCGCACCGGCGCCGTCGCCGAACAGCACGCAGGTGCCGCGGTCCGTCCAGTCCAGTATCCGCGAATACACCTCGCTGCCGATCACCAGCGCCGTCCTGATCGTGCCCGCCTGCATGAACGCGTCCGCCATCGCCAGCGCATAGACGAACCCGCTGCACGCCGCACTCACGTCGAAGGCGAACCCCGAGGCGAGTCCCAGCGCCGCCTGCACCCGCACCGCCGTCGCCGGGAACGCCTCGTCAGGGGTGGCGGTGGCAAGTATGATCGCGTCCACCGTGCCGGCAGCCACACCCGCCTGCCGCAGCGCCGCCTCGGCCGCTCGCGTGCCCATGAAGGCCGCCGTCTCGTCCGCGCTGGCCACATGCCGCTGCCGTATGCCGGTACGCGCCGCAATCCATTCGTCGGACGTGTCCAGCGTCTTCGAAAGCTCGTCATTGGTGACGATCCGGCGGGGCAGATACCCGCCCACGCCGGTGATACGCGCACGGATCATAGACTATCCTGCGGCCGCCAGGGCCGGTCCGTTGCCAGGCGGCCGGTCGGACAGCACGCCCCCAAGCCGCCCGAGGCCTTCGCGGATACGTTCGTTGAACCGGTGTTCCACCATGTCCAGCGCCACGTCCAGCGCATGCGCGAACCCCTCGGCATCCGTGCCGCCGTGGGATTTGACCACCACGCCGTTCAGCCCGAGCATCACCGCACCATTATAACGCCGCGGGTCCAGCCAGATACGCATCTGCTCCAGCCCGGGCTTGGCCAGCAGATAGCCCAGCTTGGTCGACAAGCTGCTGTTGAACACCTGGCGCAGCAGGTCGCTCACCAGCTTCAACGCCCCCTCGCCGGTCTTCAGCGCCACGTTGCCGGTGAACCCGTCGGTCACCACCACATCCGTAGTGCCCGCCGCGATGTCATGCCCCTCCACAAACCCGTGGAACTGCGCCCCGATGTGGCTGCGGCGTATGATCTCGGCCGCCCCGCGCACCCGGTCGTCGCCTTTCACATCCTCGCTGCCCACGTTCAGCACGCCGATACGCGGCGCGGTCAATCCCAGAACGGTGCGCGCGAACATGTCTCCCAGCAGAGCGAACTCGACCAAGTTGCGCGTGTCGCAAGCGATGTTGGCCCCCAGATCAAGCATGACCACGTCGCCTCTCGCGGACGGCATGATCGCCGCCATCGCCGGCCTGTCGATCGCAGGCAGCGTCTTCAGCACGATCTTGGACAGCGCCAGCAGCGCCCCCGTGTTGCCGGCCGAGACCACGCCCTGCGCCTGCCCGCACGCCACGGCGTCTATCGCCAGCCGCATGCTGGACTGCCGCAGCCGCAGCGCCACCGTGGGCTTGCAATCCGCCGCAATCGCGTCGGACGTATGCCTGACCACGCAGGCATCCCGCGCCCGCGCATTTCCGGCGAGCAAAGGCGTCAGCCGAGTCTCGTCGCCAACCAGCAGGAACCGCGCAGCAGGGTGGCGAACCGACGCGATGCCGATGCCGTTCACCACGATGTCGGGCGCGTTGTCGCCCCCCATTGCATCCACAGCCAGTGTGAACGGCTGGCCGGCGGCGGTCGCCGCATCCATCGTCACAACCTCTCCGGCAGACGCGGACACGGCGCCCTGTCAGACGCGGACAGCGCCCTTCAGGGCTTTCCCGGCCTGAACGACCTCACGCCCGTCATAATGACCGCAGGACGAGCAGATATGGTGCGGCCGCTTCAGCTCGCCGCAATTGCTGCACTCGGCATGCGCTTCGGTCGGCAACGCCTGGTGGCTGCGGCGCATGCCACGGCGGCTGGGCGAGGTCTTCCGCTTCGGAACGGCCATGACGCGTAGTCTCCAAATCCAGTATGGCCGCGAGGGGCCATCGAGCCGCGCGGCTTAACAGAGGGGGAGGAGGTAAGGCAAGGCAAGGCCTTCTTTTTTGAAAAAAAGAAGCAAAAAACTTTTACTCCCTGTCGGCGGTTGCTGAGACAGCCGCTGGCGGTAAGCACAGGTTTTGGTCCTTTTAAAAGGACTGCTTGCTTGCCTATTTCCCAGCCGGCCGCATCTCGATCGCCGGAAACCCTACGATGTCGTAAGTCGCCGACGCGATGCCGATCCCGGCCAGGTCCAGCTCAGCGACTATGTACCGGCTCATCGCATCCTTGGCACTCCTGATACGGTGCGTGCCGATGACGAAGCGCACGGTCAGCTCCAGCCAATTATCCGTGATCCGGTAGTGCACCCTGGCGTCCAGGTCGATCGGCTCCACGCCGAACCGCGCCCGCAGCTCGTCCTTCTTCTCGGCCACCATCTGGTTCGCCTCGGTCGCATGCAGCCTTGCCGCCTCCAGCAGGATCGCCTCGGCCCGCGCACGGTCGGCCGTATAGGTGATCGGTATCGCCATTTCCTCCCAGATGAACGAAAAGTCGCGCGTGTAGTTGAACACCGGCTCGGCGAAGATGTTGGCGTTGCTCACCGTCACGATCCGCCCGGTGAACTGCCGGCTATGCACCCACATCGCCGGGTCGGCACCCTGCACGCTGGGCGGCTGCCCCATCTCCATGATCGTCGTCTGGATGAACCCGAGCTGCATCACGTCGCCACGCACCCCGCCCATCGAGATGCGGTCGCCCACGGTGAACGTGTTGCCGCGCAGGATCACGAAATACCCCGCAATAGACGTCACCACCTGCTGCAAGGCGAACGCCAGGCCCGCCGATATCAACCCCAGCGCGGTTGCCAGACGGGTCGGATCGCTGAACCAGATCGACAGCAGGCCGAGTATCAGCACCACCGCGGCCACCAGGCTGACGCCCTGCCTGGTCCAGAACTTCACCTGCAGCGGCGTGCCCTTGCTCCGCCCTGTCAGCAGCCCGGCGAGCTTGCGGAACACCCAGCTCACCGTCAGCACGACGGACACGAACACGGCCGAGAGCAGGACCTTGCGCCCGTTCTCGGCATCCACGCCAACCCAGTCTATGCCTAGGAAATGCATCGGCGCTCCTTTACGGCAAGCAAGGCCAGGGGCTCTGCCCCTGGACCCCGCTAAGGACAGTCGTCCTTAGAACCTACCACACGCACTAAAACGGAAACGGGGTCTGGGGCCTCGAGGCCCCAGCAGGGTATGGGGCAGAGCCCCATTTGCTTACTCCTCCCCCAGTAGCGCACCCGCCGTGCCCTGCGCCAGAACCGCCCCGAACCGCCGATGCCGGCGACGCACATCATCCAGGTCGGCCGGCGTGGACACATCACGCTCTGCATCTCCCAGCACCAGGTCGGCATGGCGCCGCAGCTCCGCCTGCCGCGCCGCCTGCCGCTCGCAACCGGCAACCGCGGTCAGCACCTCCAGCGCCCGTATCAGCACCGCAGCACTCCCCGCCGCGTTCTGCCGGATCATGTTGAACATCGCATCCGTCAGCCCGCCATACGAAATGGCCGGCACCACCAGCACCACCCGCTTGTCCCGGACCGTGACCCCAGACGCCAGATGCAGCGTCACGGCATCGCACAGCGCCGCCCCAAGCCGGTCCAGCACGCTCATCGCGGTATGCGGGTCGTTTATCCCGGCGAGAGCGCCCGCACCGCCACCTCCACCAATTGCCGGACGGAAAACTCCAGGTCGGACGCACTCACCCGCTCCCCGCCCACCACGGTCGCACTGTGAATTGCCTCCCCGGCCCCTTCCTGCGGCGGCATCACCATCGCAATCGCCGCCCCCGGGAACACGTAGTCCCCCGGCCGGACCAGCATGCGTACCGCCGTCTTATGCCCGGCCGCCCAATCGGCCAGCCCCGCCTCATCGAACTGCTGCAGGTAGCCCCGCCGCCCATCCGTCACCTGGCTTGCATCGCGCCAATGCAACGCCGGCGGCGACTCAGGCGGCGCCTCCGCCACCATCAGCCGCATGATCGCGTCCAGAACATCGTCGCTGACCAGGTCGACCACCGTATCGACGTTGATACGCCCCGCCATGTGCCCCACGAAGAACACCAGCGTGCCCACGCACACGAACGCAAACAGGATCCCAATGCTGAGCGAGAGGTGCGGGACGAACTCGCCCTCGCTCTGCGTCCGCACGGTGCGCAGCACCATCAGCGCGTAGGAAAAAGTGCCCAGAAAGGCGCCAAGCGTGAACTGGTTGCCCCTGTCACGGGTGAAGTTGCGCAGCAGCCGCGGCCCCATCTGCCCCGCCGCCAGCGACAACGCCGCGATCGTAATGGAGAACACCGTGCCGGCCACGCCGATGGTTGACGACGCCACCGCTCCCAGCAGCGTGCGCGCGCCCGTCCCGCCCCCATTGTATAGCCAGGGGCTGTTGATCAGCCATTGCGGCACCACCCCGCTCCGGTCGACGCTGACCAGCCCCACGGCCAGCAGGATTCCGGCCGCAACCATGCCGCCAGGCAGCAGCCAGAACGTATCGCCCAGCGCACTGAGCAGCTTGCGCAGACGCGCTCTCACCCCTGGACCCTGCCTGTTCAGTGCCGGGTCGTAGAGCGGTTCCGCTCAAATAACCAGATCGATCACATCGGGAAAGCGAGCGCGCATGCTTGCACCGGACAGTGTTGCGAGTGTCCGGCGCGAAAGTAAGAAGGCCTTCTTTTTTGAAGAAGAGAAGCAAAAAACTTATGCTTCCTGCGTTTTCAGCGGGCTAATTTTTTTTCGAAAACACCCTGCTGCAAGTGCGAAGAAGCAAAACTTTTGCTTCTTTAAAATAAGGCTTTCCCTGCCTCAATGCGGCGGCAGCAGCTTGGACAGAGCCGAGAACGGACTCCCCTCATCGCCCAACGCCACCTCGGGCAACTCCGCTCCAGGCCTGCGCGGAAACGGGTCCAGCGCCAGCGCCAACTGCTCCGCCGCCGCCTCGCCCAGATCCAGCACCCCGCCCGCGTAGGTCACCTCGTCGTCGGATTCCAGATCCAGCTCGTCGCTCTCCCGCCCCTCCGGCACGAAGCGTATCGCGAAATCCTCCGCCATCTCCGCCTCGAACGGCTCCAGCGACACCACACAAACCTGCCGCACGCGCGCCCGCAAGGCACCGCTCGCCGCCACCGTGTCGCTCTCCCCGCGGCGCAGATCGAACCGGCAGCTCAGGCTGAGTATCGCCTCCACCCCCATACGCGCCGCCAAAGCCCGGCACTCCGCAGGCTTGGCATCCACCACGAAGACCGCGCCTGCCCCGATGCGCGTGGTCGGAAACGGCCGCGACATCTCCGGCACCGGCCGGACGCCAGCCACAAACCCCTCCTCCATCAGACACGCGCCTCCGCCATTGCCTCGCCCGCCGGCAGGAACCGCACTTCCCCCCGCAGCAATGCCGTCAGTTCCTGCCCGGCCAGCGCCCTGTCCTGCGCCAGCGCCACAAGCGCCAGCGCCTCCGCCCGCCCCGCCGGCGCCGCCCCGCGCCACACGTTGCGGCCGAGCGCCTGGGCCAGCGTCACCCGGTCGCCCCGCGCCAGCGGCGTCTCGTAGGCCTGCGCCCGGCCGTGGAACGCCTCCCACATCACCCGTATCTTCTTGCCCACGGACATCTCGCCCACGCCGATCTCGCGCAGGTTGAAATCCATGTCGGCGAACATCGCGTCGAATACCGCCTGCGCCAGCGCGGCGCCTGGCGCCGGCGCCTGCCGCAGCCGCCGTATCATCAGCGCCGCGAACAGCCCGACCAGGTCGAACCGCCCATCCAGCGTGTCCGGCACGTCAAGCCGCTCGAAATACAACGGGTCCCGCGCCGCGGCCACGCTGGCGGTGTAGAGGGCGAACCCGGCCCGCTCGTAGCGGCGCGAGGGCAGAAGACCAAAGAGCGGCATGAAGACAGAACTACCGTTGCTGAAATACGATCGGGCGCCTCACGTATAGGCAGCGCTTGCGATCTCAACCCCAAGCTAGCGGCAGGCAAGGCAAGGCAAGCAGTCCTTTTTTGAAAAATAGGACCAAAAAACTTTTACTCCCATCGCAGCTGCGCCAGCCGGGTGCCTCCGGAAACGCCGAAGCAGCGGAGCGTCGCGGGAGCAAAAGTTCTTTGCGCCTTTTTTTTAAAAAAGCTGGCCTTCCTTCCTTGCACTCCCGAAGATTGACACGCGCCGCCCCGGCGTGACACGCACGCCGCACATCCGAGGACCAGACACATAGTGCGCCTCCCAACCCTGCCGCGTGCCGCCCTCCGACTCACCGTGGTCCTTACCCTGGCCGCCTCAACCGGCGCCTGCGGCGCCCTACACATTTTCGACCCCACCCTCCGCCAGCGCGGCTCCCTCGTGGATCCGGACGCCCTGAAGGAACTGATCCCAGGCACCTCCAGCCGTGCCGACGCCGTCGCCCTGATCGGCTCCCCCACCGCGCACGCCACGTTCGACGACAACACCTGGATC
>CAXTJZ010000154.1:0-9464 GCA_964244695.1 uncultured Acetobacteraceae bacterium | reverse complement strand
GCTGCCGACGGACGTGCGGGAGCATACCCAGAAGGTGGTGGGCCACTAGCAGCGCACCGGCTGGGGCATGACGGAGACGGCGGCGATCGGCACCCGCATGCCGTCCGGCGTGCCGGCCGGGGTGGGCATGATAGGCGTGCCGCTGCCGAACGTGGAGATGCGCATCGTGGCGCTGGACGACCCGCTGCGCGTTCTGCCGCCGGGCGAGGTGGGCGAGATAGCCATTCGCGGCCCGAACGTGACGAGCGGCTATTGGAACCAGCCGGAGATGTCGGCCAAGAGCTACGCCGGCGGCTTTTTCCTGACCGGCGACATCGGCCACATGAGCCAGGACGGCATGTTCACGCTGGTGGACCGCAAGAAGCGCATGATCATCTCCGGCGGCTTCAACGTGTATCCGGCGATGATCGAGAACAGCATCTACGAGCACCCGGACGTGGAAGAGGTGATCGTGATAGGCGTGCCGGACGAGTATCGCGGCGAGGCGGCCAAGGCGTTCGTGAAACTGCGGGCCGGGACCGCGCCGCTGGATATAGATCAGCTGAAGGCGTTTTTGGCCGACAAGGTCGGCAAGCACGAGATGCCAAAGGCGCTCGAACTGCGCGATTCATTGCCAAGAAGCCCTGTCGGAAAGCTCCTGGCCACCCAACTAGCCGACGAGGAACGCGCCCGCGCGCAGAAGTAAGGCAAGCCGTTCTTTTCGAGAAAAAGAACCAGAAAGCTTTGGGCGGCGCTGTCGAGGACTCGCCGGATAGAACGGCGGCAGCGGAGTCAAAAGTCTTTTGCTTCTTTTCTTCAGAAAAGAAGGCCTTGCTTCCTTTACGTAAATCAGGAGCCCACCCCATGGACCTACGCTTCACCCCAGAAGAGGTCGCCTTCCGCGACCAGATGCGCACGTTCTTCCGCGAGAACATCCCGGCCGAAATACGCAACCGCCTGGGCTCCGGCCGCCACGTGAACAAGGAAGAGTGGGTCGAGAGCCAGCGCATCATGAACAAGCACGGCTACGCTGTGCCGCACTGGCCGGTGCAGTATGGCGGCCGCGGCTGGAGCCCGATCCAGCTCTACATCTACAACGAGGAGATGATGAGCGAGAACTGCCCGACTCCGCTGCCCTTCAACACGCACATGGTGGGCCCGGTGATCGCGGCCTTCGGCACGGAGGAGCAGAAGGCGCACTACCTGCCGCGCATCGCCAACATAGACGATTGGGGGTGCCTGGGCTTCGCCGTGCCAGGCGCCGGATCGGACATCGCCAGCCTGAAGACAAAGGCGGTGCACGAGGGTGACGAGTGGGTGATCAACGGCCAGAAGACCTGGACCACGCTCGGCCAATGGGCGGACTGGATCTTCGTGCTGGCGCGCACCAACCCGGAAGCGCGCAAGCAGCAGGAAGGCATCAGCTTCATCCTGGTGGACATGAAGACGCCGGGCGTGACGGTGCGTCCGATCCAGCTGATCGACGGCGATTACGAGGTGAACGAGGTGTTCTTCGACGACGTGCGCGTGCCTTACGGCAACCTGGTTGGCACCGAGAACCGCGGCTGGGATTGCGCCAAATTCCTGCTGGGCAACGAGCGCAGCAACATCGCGCGCATCGGCGCCAGCAAGGCACGCCTGCGCCGGATACGCGAGATCGCGCGCACGGTGCCGGCCGGAGACGGCGCACTATGGGACAGCGAGGCGTTCCGCCACAAGGTGACCAGCATCGAGATCGAGTTGAAGGCACTGGAGATGACGCAGTTGCGCGTGGTGGCCGCCGAGCGCGACCACGGCAACAAGCCGAACCCGGCGAGCTCCATCCTGAAGATCAAGGGCAGCGAGATACAGCAGGCAACCACCGAGCTGGCGCTGCAGATGGCCGGTCCTTTCGCGCTGGCGTATCACGACAGCAACGAGGAAATCGCCGAGGGCAAGAACGACCTGCCGGACGGGTTCGGCTGGGCGGATACGGCGGCGCCGGAGTATTTCAATTACCGCAAGGTTTCGATCTATGGCGGATCGAACGAGATACAGCGGAACATCATTGCCAAGGCGGTGCTTGGTTTCTAGAGCTAGGCAAGCAGTTCTTTTTCGAGAAAAAGAACCAAAAAGCTTTTGCTCCCTGTCGGCGACTGTTTCAGCAGCCGCCGACAGGGAGCAAAAGTCTTTTGCTTCTTTTCTGCAGAAAAGAAGGCCTTTCTTCCTTTCTCTTCTAGGGCAATCCCATGGACTTCGAGTACAGCGACGAGCAACGCATGCTGAAAGACAGCATAGACCGCCTCATCGGGCCGGCCTATGACGATCTGGGCAAGCGCAAAGCCACCCAGGCGCAGGGACCAGGCTTCAGCGAGGAGCTGTGGGGCAAATATGCCGAGCTAGGCCTGACCGCGCTGCCGTTCAGCGAGGAAGATGGCGGCTTCGGCGGCGGCCCGGTGGAAACGATGGTGGTGATGGAAGCCATCGGCCGCGGTCTCGCACTGGAGCCGTATCTGGCCAGCATCGTGATCGGCGGCAACCTGCTGCGTCTTGGCGGCACCACTGCGCAGCGCGAGGCGTGCATTCCGAAGATCGCCGACGGCTCGCTGCGCGTGGCGTTCGCCCATGTGGAGCGCCAGGCGCGCTACGATCTGTTCGACGTCGGCACGCACGCGAAGAAGACGGACAAGGGTTACACCATCGAGGGCGACAAGTCCGTGGTGCTGTCTGGCGACAGCGCGCAGAAGCTGATCGTAAGCGCACGCACCGCGTCCGCCAGCCGGCGGGACCACCACGGCATCACGCTGTTCCTGGTCGATGCGGACGCGCCGGGCATTTCCAAACGCGACTTCCCCACGCAGGACGGCCAGCGCGGTGCCGCCATCTCCTTCGCCGGCGTGGAAGTGCCGGAGAGCGCGATCGTTGGCAAGCTGGACCATGGCGGCGAGCTGATCGAGCACGTGATCGACATCGCGATCGCCGCGGTGTGCTCCGAAGCCGTAGGCGCCATGACATCCCTGCATGCGCTGACACTGGATTACCTTAAGACGCGCAAGCAGTTCGGCGTGCCGATCGGCAGCTTCCAGGTGCTGCAGCACAAGGCTGTCGATATGTTCACCGCGCTGGAGCAGGCGCGCAGCATGACGTATTTTGCCGCCATGATGGCCACCTCGGAGGATTCGCGCGAGCGGCGCCGCGCGCTGTCGGCCGCCAAGGTGCAGATCAACAACTCGGCCAAGTTCGTGGGCGAGACGGCGGTGCAGCTGCATGGCGGCATCGGCGTGACGATGGAATATCGGGCCGGGCACTACTTCAAGCGCCTGACGATGATCCAGAGCCTGTTTGGGGATACGGATCACCACATGCGCATCGTGGATCATGCCGGGGGCATGCTGGAAACGGTTTAAGCAGCAAGGAAGGCCTTCTTTTTTGAAAAAAAGAAGCAAAAAACTTTTATCTCCGTCGGGTGCGCGTCGTTGAAGCGCGCGTTTCAGCGTTCCCGCGACAGCGGAGCAAAAGCTTTTTGCTTCTTTTGCTCGAAAAAGAAGGCCTTGCTTTCGTCGGCAAGGCGCTGATGAGCGAGGATACCTCCGAACCAGGCCCAATAGCCGAGTTCTCCGCTGTTCCCTCGCCGCCGCGCACCTGGGGGCGCCGGGAAAAGCACTCGCTCGTATCGGTCGGCAACTACTCGCTGACGAAAAAAGGTGTTTCCCGCTTCGACTGGGCAGACCCTTACCGGATCGCGGTCGACCTGACCTGGCCGGAGTTCCTGACCGGCCTCGTCGGTATCTACGTCGCCGTGATCTCGCTTTTCGCCGTGCTGTATTCGATGGTGCCGGGGTCCGTCGCCAACGCACGGCCGCACGTGTTCTTCGACCATTTCTTCTTCAGCCTGGAGACGCTGGCCACCGTCGGCTACGGCTACATGTATCCCGCGACGACGTTCGGGCACTGCGTGGCGTCCGTGGAAATCCTGACGGGCTTGGCGTTCACCGCGATCCTGACCGGCCTGATTTTCGTGCGCTTCTCCAAGCCGCGGGCGAAGTTCCTGTTTGCCGACAACCCGGTGGTGACGACGCATAACGGCATGCCCACGCTGATGCTGCGCGTCGGCAACGGCCGCGCCACCATACTTGCCGAGGCGCACATCAAGATCAGCGTGCTTGTGTCGGAGACGTCCAAGGAAGGCACCACCTTCCGGCGGACGCATGAGTTGGCTCTGGTGCGCAGCTCTATCCCGGTGTTTCCGCTGACCTGGACGGTGATGCATGAGATAAACGACGCCAGTCCGCTGGCCGGGCTGGACGCACAGACCTACCTTGCATCCGACGCAAGGCTGTTCGTCTCCTTCGAGGCGCGCGACCCGACGCTCGCGCTGGTGGTGCATGATCTACAGAGCTACGGGCCGGACGACGTGATGTTTTCCGCGCATTACGTGGACATGATCAGCGTGGATACGGACGGCAACACCTGCGCGGACATGACGAAGATCAGTGAGGTTGTGGCGGACACGGCGTAGTAAGAAAGCAAGGCCTTCTTTTTTGAAAAAAGAAGCAAAAAACTTTTGCTCCCTGTCGGCGGCTCCCAGGAAAGATCCGCGACAGCCGAGACAAAAATTTTTTGCTTCTCTTTTTCAAAAAAGAAGGCCTTGCTTACTTACGCTGCCGGGAATGTCCCTTCAAAGGCAAAGCTAGCCACCGGATTGCGCCCGTTCGGCTGCTCCATGCCCTTATACTGGTCGCTCAAGCTGTCCGGATTGCCCCGCTTGCCGATCGCAATCGCCATTTCCACACGGTAGCCGGCCGGCACGCCCAGCTCGGCGGCCGCGCGCGGCATGTCCAGCCCGACCATGCCGTGCGTGTGCCAGCCCATCTTCGTGGCCTGCAGGGACAGGTTCGCCCAGGCGCTGCCGGCGTCGAAGGAGTGGCTGTAGCTCGGCATTTCCTCGCCGCGGGGAGACATCGTCTCCTTGGAGATGGCAATCACCAGCACGGCGGCGGTCTTGCACCAGCTCTGGTTGGCGGGCGCCAGCAGGCTGAAAAGCCTGTCCCACGCCGGCGTCCCGCGGTGGGCGTAGATGAAGCGCCAGGGCTGCGAGTTGTAGCTGCTCGGCGCCCATCGGGCGGCCTCGAAGATGGTGAGCAGGGTTTCCTGTTCCATTTTCTCGTCGGCAAAGGCGCGCGGCGACCAGCGCTCCAGGAAGAGCTCTTCGATGGGGTAATCTGCGGTTCGGCCTTCGAAACTTGGCATGCGCACGTCCTTGTCATCGCACCGGCCAGGTGCCGGCACCGCTCATTTAAGGCGGGTGCCGCGCTGCAGATAGGGCTAACATGGCTGCTCCAGCCGAGTCCGGAGGCCGAGCGGCACCGGTTGGAAACCCAGGATGTGGTAGAAACCCGTGGCGTGTGAACCACATATGGTGGTAAGAAACTTGACGCGCAGCAAAGGCAGGGCAGGATGGACGGCATGACGAATCGTGACCTCGGAGAGATCGCCTTGCTGGACGATGCAGTGCAGATGCGTGGGCGCCACCAGGTCCGCGTGGACCGTTCGCGTGACGCGCTGCTCACCGATTTCGGCCGCGCCACGCTGGACGACCGGTACCTCCTGCCGGGCGAAGGCTACCAGGATCTGTTCGCCCGCGTCGCCAGCTTCTATGGCGACGACGCCGCCCATGCGCAGCGCCTGTACGACTATATCAGCCGGCTTTGGCTGATGCCGGCCACGCCGGTGCTCTCCAACGGCGGCACCCAGCGCGGCCTGCCGATCTCCTGCTTCCTCAACGAGGCGTCCGACAGCCTGGACGGCATCGTCGGGCTCTGGAACGAAAACGTGTGGCTTGCCAGCAAGGGCGGCGGCATCGGCAGCTACTGGGGCAATCTGCGCTCCATAGGCGAAAAGGTCGGGCAGAACGGCAAAACCAGCGGCGTGATCCCGTTCATACGGGTGATGGATTCGCTGACGCTCGCCATCAGCCAGGGATCCCTGCGCCGCGGCTCGGCTGCGGTGTACCTGCCCGTGCAGCATCCGGAGATCGAGGAGTTCATCGAGATACGCCGCCCCACAGGCGGCGATCCGAACCGCAAGGCGCCGAACCTGCACCACGGCATACTGGTGTGCGACGAGTTCATGCGCGCGGTCGAGAGCGACTCGCTGTGGTCCCTGCGTTCGCCGAAAGACAACGCAATCGTGCGGCAGATCTCCGCGCGCTCGCTGTGGATACGCATCCTGATCGCGCGCGTGGAAACAGGCGAGCCATACCTGGTGTTCTCGGACCACGTGAATAACGCGCGGCCGGACCACCACAAATTCGCCGGTCTTGAAGTCAAGACCTCGAACCTTTGCAGCGAAATTACGCTGCCTACCGGTCTCGACCAGTATGGCAAGCAGCGCACCGCGGTCTGCTGCCTGTCCTCGCTGAACCTAGAGACGTGGTTCGACTGGAAGGACCACCCGCTGTTCATCGAGGACACGATGCGTTTCCTCGACAACGTGCTGCAGGACTTCATCGACCGCGCGCCAGACGAGATGGAGCGCGCGAAATACGCCGCCGCCCGCGAACGCTCGGTGGGGCTGGGCGTGATGGGCTACCATTCCTTCCTGCAATCGCAGAACGTGCCGTTTGAAGGCGTGATCGCGAAAGTCTGGAACAAGCGCATGTTCAAGCACATACGCGAACAGGCCGATGCCGCCTCCCGCCTGCTCGCCGAAGAGCGCGGCGCCTGCCCGGATGCCGCCGATTACGGCGTGATGGAGCGGTTCTCCAACAAGATGGCGATCGCGCCTACCGCTAGCATCTCGATCATCGCCGGCAACGCCAGCCCAGGCATCGAGCCGATCGCCGCCAACGTGTTCCTGCAGAAGACGCTGTCCGGCAGCTTCACCGTGCGCAACAGGCACCTGCAGCAATTGCTCGAAGCGCGCGGCCTGGACACCGACGAGGTGTGGTCCTCCATCACCCTGCGCGCCGGCAGCGTGCAGCATCTGGACTTCCTCACCGAGCAGGAAAAAGCGGTGTACAAGACTGCGTTCGAGCTGGACCAGCGCTGGATCATCGAGCACGCCGCCGACCGCACGCCCTATATCTGCCAGAGCCAGTCGGTCAACGTGTTCCTGCCCGCAAACGTGCACAAGCGGGACCTGCATGAGATACACATGCTGGCCTGGAAGCGCGGCGTGAAGTCGCTGTATTACTGCAGGTCGCTGTCGATCCAGCGCGCGGACACGGTAAGCGACATGCCGGTATCTTCGCTGATCGATATCGGGCCGGTGGCGAACGATCCTATTCCGCTGCCGATGGTGGCGGCTGCGACGAACTATGAGGAGTGCCTTAGCTGCCAGTAAGGCGAGCCAACGCCTTGTTCGAAGCCTAGCACAATCTTCCACTTTCGCGCGTTGGTGGCGAATGGGCCGGGTTTCGGAAAGCGGGATCAGGAGTGGTCCCGTCTTTCCCTGGTTGGACGAGACCGCACACCGCGAACTTACTTACGCAGCGCGACGTTGTGCCGCTGTCGGGAAAAGGATCAGCACATGCGTCTCCCTCTGGTGCTCGTTTTGGCAGCACTTCCGCTCGGCGTGCCAGGAACGGCCGGCGCGGTGGGCTGCATCTCCGGCGCGGTCGCTGGGGGCGTGGCAGGGCACTACGCCGGACACCATGGCTTGATCGGCGCTGCAGCCGGATGCGCCGTCGGGCACCACCTGCACAAGGAAGAAAAAGAGCGGGAGCGGCAGGAGGCCATCAGGCAGCACGCCTATGACAGTCCTGGCTACCAGGGAAACCGCACTGATACCAATGATCAGGCGGCACCTCCGCGCTAAGCGATCGTCGTCCGTGCATCATCTCTAAGCCACGTTCGACGGCAAGCTGCTGAACTGGGTATCTGACAAAGACTCACCGAAACATGCCAGCTGCCAGTCTCGCGTGTTGTCTGATTGATACGCGTTACCCTAACGCCTGGGCGTCAAGCGACCTGCAGCCGCGCAGCATCCCGGAAGAGGATGCAAATTACTAACTCCGCGAGAATGCGAACCGAATCTTTTCGGTCCCATTGTTTAAAGAGCTAGTGCTTGCTGGTTTTCTGCTGTTTGCTTGTCTCCAATTGTACCCTCCCGCACAAACCCGTGCGCCAGCGCGTGATACACCCCCTCCTCGCACACCAACCTCGAGACGCCATAGCCGATCAACGACGCCAGCATCAGCGGCACCACCAGCGCGTGGTCGTTGGTCATCTCCGTCACGATCACAAAGGCCGTGATAGGCGCCTGCACCACGCCGGCGAAATACGCCACCATCCCCAGCACGATCAGCGCCTGCGCCGGCGCGCCAGGCAGCAGCGCCGCGACATCCGCGCCCAGCCCCGCCCCCACCGCCAGCGAAGGCGCGAAGATGCCGCCCGGTATGCCGCTGACCGAGGACGCCAGCGTCGCCACCCACTTGGCCGCGCCAAACCACAGCCCCGGCGCCGCATGCCCACCCTGCACCAGCGCGCGCGCCTGGGCATAGCCGGTGCCGAAAGCGTCGCCATGCGAGGCGATGCCGCTGGCCGCCACCACCAGCCCGCACACAAGCGCAAACACCGTCGGTTGCGCCGCAATTGCGCGGCCCACCACACCCGGCAACCCGCGCCCGAACACCACCAGCAGCCGGCTGAAAAGGCCGCCGCCCAAGCCCCCCAGCACGCCCAGCAGCGGCACCGCCGCCCAGCCCTCCAGATTGGTCAGCGTGGCATGGGTGGTGCCGAAATACGTGTAGTCGCCCTGCAAGGCCAGGCTGGTGATGCCGGCGGCGATCACCGCGCCGATCACCACGCCGCTGGTGCGCGCCTCGAAGGAGCGGCTCATCTCCTCGATGCCGAACACGATTCCCGCCAGCGGCGTGTTGAACGCAGCCGAAACGCCAGCCGCCGCCCCCGCCAGGATCAGGCCAGGCTGGCGCCGCGGCGAAAGCCGGCCGGCGGCGAACATGATGCTGGCGCCCACCTGCACGGTTGGCCCTTCGCGGCCAATGGAGGCACCGCACAGCAGGCCCGCCAGCAGCAGGATCACCTTGCCCACCGCCACCTTCAACGAGACGAGCGCCATCCGTGCCGGACCGTCAGAAAGCTGGCGGGCGGCGATAGCCTGGGGAATGCCGCTGCCACCGGAATTGGGAAAGAACCGCCGGGAGACGAAGCTGGCCAGCACGAATCCGGCCGGCGTGATCGCGAGGGCCAGCATTGGCCGGCCCGCGGTCATCGTGCGGAAGCCGTCGGCCGTGCGGTCGGCGGCCAAGGCCAGGGCCACCGCGACCGCGCCTACCACGATGCCGCCGGAGACGAACACCACGCGGCGCTGCCAGGTGAGGCGGGCGACACGCAGGCGGCGTATCTGGCGGCGGCTCAGGCGGGTTCTTGGGAGCTTCATTGGCGGGGGGTGTAAGCGCAGCAAGGAAGAAAGGCCTTCTTTTTTGAAAAGAAGAAGCAAAAAACTTTTGTCTCTCCGACGCGGCAATGCGCGTGCTTGCCGAC
>CAXTJZ010000153.1:0-9558 GCA_964244695.1 uncultured Acetobacteraceae bacterium | reverse complement strand
GACAGCGGAGTCAAAAGTTTTTTGCTTCTTTTTTCCAAAAAAGAAGGCCTTGCTTGCTTACCCTACAATTTCCTCAGGCTTGAAGAAGAAAGCGATCTCCATAGCCGCGTTCTCCGCGCTATCGCTGCCGTGCACCGAATTTGCCTCGATGTCCTCGGCAAACTCCTTGCGTATCGTGCCCGGCTCGGCGTTCGCCGGATTGGTCGCACCCATGATGCGCCGGTTCGCCGCGATCGCGTCCTCGCCTTCCAGCACCTGCAGCACCACCGGCCCGCTCGTCATGAACGTCACCAGGCCGCCGAAGAACGGCCGCTCACGGTGCACGCCGTAGAACTCCTCGGCCTGGCTCTTGCTCAGATGCACGCGGCGTTGGGCGACGATGCGCAGCCCGGCGTCTTCGAACTTGGCGTTGATCTTGCCGGTCAGGTTCCGGCGCGTGGCGTCCGGCTTGATGATGGAGAAGGTGCGCTCGGTGGCCATGGCGGTTGCGGTCCTTGGTTTGTTGCGCCGCGCTCTACCGGCAAGGCCCCGCCAAGGCAAGGCAAGCGCGCCGCCCGCGAAGATCATGCAATGTTGAAGGCGGGGCGTTCCCATTGCGCAAGCGATGCGTCTAAGCTCGCGCCGCGCGCCACCGTTACGGCCAACGGGACGGGGCCGCGCCACGGGAGACACTGTCCATGACAACACGCCGGACCCTCGGGCCGCGCGCCGCCCTGCCTATGCTGGCCGGGCTCGCACTCACAGCAGCCGCACACGCCGCGCCCACCGCCAGCACGCAGAACGGCACCGTTACCGGCACCACCGCCGAGGGCATGAACGAATTCCTCGGCATACGCTATGCCGCGCCGCCGGTGGGCGACCTGCGCTGGCAGCCGCCCCAGCCCGTGCCGGCCGCCTTGGCCACCCACAAGGCCACCGCCTTCGGCCCGCATTGCGCCCAGCCCGCCTCGCCCTACGGCGTAGCCAGCAACAGCGAGGACTGCCTGTATCTGAACGTCTATGCCCCGGCCGGCACCCGCCCGGCAAACGCCAAGCCGCTCCCCGTCATGGTGTGGATACACGGCGGCGCCTTGGTCGTGGGGGAGAGCGACAGCTACGACCCGGTCCGCCTGGTGACCAAGGGCGACGTCATCGTCGTCACCATCAACTACCGCCTCGGCTATTTCGGCTTCCTCGCCGCCGCCGGCCTGGACGCGGAAGGCCACCTGGCCGGCAATTACGGTCTGCAAGACCAGCAGTTCGCCATGGACTGGGTCCGCCGCAACATCGCGGGCTTCGGCGGCGACCCCAGCCAGGTCACCATCTTCGGCCAGTCTGCCGGCGGGCTGAGCGTGCTCTCCAACCTGGTCTCGCCCACCGCCTATGGCCTGTTCAGCCAAGCCATCGTGGAGAGCGGCGCCTACGCGCTCAGCCTGCCCACCCTGGCGCAGGCGGAGAGCGTGGGTGCAACCGTCGCGTCCGGTCTCGGCTGCACGCCCGCGGATACCGCCTGCCTGCGCGCCGCAAGCACCGCCGCCGTGCTGCAGACGGAAGCCAACGCCGCGCTAAGCGTCACCACGATCGTGGACGGCACCACGCTGCCGCTCTCCATCAACACCGCGCTCAAGACCGGCCAATTCAACAAGGTGCCGGTCCTGAACGGTTCCACACATGACGAGGAACGCCTGTTCACCGTCCCTTACGCCAACATCACCGCCGCGCAATACGAAGGCACCATCCCCGCACTCTACGGCCCCACGCTCGGCGCCGAGATCCTCAAAGCTTATCCGGTGAAAGCCTACAGCCAGCCGGTGCTGGCCCTGGCCGCCGTGCTGACGGACCAGACTTTCGCCTGCACCGCCCGCCAGGTGGACCGCTGGGTATCCCGCTACGTGCCCACCTACGCCTACGAGTTCAACGACGAGAACGCGCCGGAAGACTCGCTGCCCCCGGCCGGCTACCCGTTCGGTGCGGCGCACGCCACCGAGATACAGTTCCTGTTCATCACCCCCGTTCTGCCCGGCACGCCGGCGCTGACCGCGAAGGAGCGCGTGCTGTCCTCCGACATGGTCCAATACTGGACCAACTTCGCCAAGCGGACCTCGCCGGACTCCATCAAGGTGCCTGAGTGGCAGCCTTATGCGAGCGGGTCGGACGTCTTCCAGTCGCTGGTGCCGCCGCATCCGGCGCCTGAGACGGGCTTCTCGGCCGACCATCACTGCGGGATATGGGCGGCGCTCATTAATCCGCAGTAAGGCAAGGCAAGCAGTCCTTTTTTGAAAAAAGGACCAAAAAACTTTTGCTTCCTGTCGGCGGTTGCTGAAACGTTCGCCGACAGGGAGCAGAAGTTTTTTGCTTCTTTTTTTCAAAAAAGAAGGCCTTCCTTCCCTCTTCCTTTCGCGGGCACTACGTCACCCGCATGAGCCTGCTGACCATAACCGGCCTGACCTTGCGCATGGCCGGCCGCACCCTGCTGGACCGCGCCGACCTCACCATAGACCCCGGCCGCCGCATCGGCCTGGTCGGGCGAAACGGCGCAGGCAAGTCCACGCTCCTGCGCGCCATCTCCGGCGAGCTCGGCGCGGATGGCGGGGACATCCATTTCTCCGCCCGCGCGCACATGGCCCAGGTGCGTCAGACAGCGCCTTCCGGTCCGCAATCCCTGCTGGACACCGTGCTGGAAGGCGACCCCGAACGCCTGGCCCTGCTGCGCGAGCTTGAAGCGCCCGACCCCGCCCGCGTCGCCGACATACACGAACGCCTGCGCACCATAGGGGCGGACGCCGCCCCCGCCCGCGCCGCTGCGATCCTCGCTGGGCTGGGGTTCGACGCCGTCGCCCAAGCCCGCCCGGTGGATAGTTTTTCCGGCGGCTGGCGCATGCGCGTGGCGCTGGCCACCGCCCTGTTCGCCGCCCCGGACCTGCTGCTGCTGGACGAGCCCACCAACCACCTGGACCTGGAAGCCACGCTCTGGCTGGAGACCTGGCTCGCGCGCTTCCCCGGCGCCGCTTTGGTGGTGAGCCATGACCGCGGGCTGCTGGACCGCGCGGTGGACAGCATCGCTCATCTCGACCGCCAGAAGATCAGCCTCACCCCGGGCGGCTACACCGAGTTCGTGCGCATACGCACCGAACAGGCCATGCAATTGGGCCGCGCCGCCGAACGCATCGCCGCCCAGCGCGAGCACATGCAGAAATTCGTCGACCGCTTCCGCGCCAGCGCCACCAAGGCGCGCCAGGCGCAGGCGCGCATAAAGGCGCTGGCCCGCCTGCCGGTGATCGACACCGTCATCGAGGCGGCGCCCACGCGCTTCGCCTTCCCCGAGCCGGTGCAGCTCGCCCCACCGATATTGTCGCTCGAGCGCGTGTCCGTGGGCTACGACGGCGCGCCCGTGCTGCGCGGCCTGTCGCTGTCGATCGACATGGAGGATCGCATCGCGCTGCTGGGTGCCAACGGTAACGGCAAATCCACCTTTGCCAAGCTGATTGCCGGCCGCCTGAACCCGCTCGCCGGCGACATGCGCCGCTCAGGCAAGCTCCGCGTCGGCTACTTCGCCCAGCATCAGGAGGCCGAGCTGGTGGCCACCGACGCGCCGGTAGCCCACATGGCCCGCGCCCTCCCGCAAGCCACGCCGCCGCAGGTGCGCGCCCAGCTCGCCCGCTTCGGCCTGGACGCGGACCGCGCCGAGACGCCGACGCAGAATCTGTCCGGCGGCGAGCGCGCCCGCCTGCTGCTGGCCCTGGCCACCCGCGAAGCGCCGGGCCTGCTGATCCTGGACGAGCCCACCAACCACCTGGACATCGACGCGCGCGACGCGCTGGTCCGCGCGCTGGGCGAATACCAGGGTGCGGTGCTGCTGATCACCCATGATCCGGACCTGGTCGAGCTGGTCTCCGACCGGCTGTGGCTGGTCGGCGACGGCACGGTGAAACCGTACGACGGCGACATGGACGATTACCGCGCCCTGCTCGCCGAACGCGCGCGGCCGGCGCGCGCGGAGGCGGCGCCCACCAAACGCGACGACCGCCGGGACCGCGCCGAAGCGCGCCAGAACCTGGCACCGTTACGCCGGCAGGCGCGCGCCGCCGAGGCGCTGATGGCAAAGCTGGCCGCGGAACGATCCGCGCTCGAAGCCAGGCTCGCTGATCCGAAGATGTACGCGGCGGGGCGCGCGGCTGACGTCACCGCCGCCAATAGGCGGCTGGCTGCGATGGCGCGGGAGACGGCGGCGGCCGAGGCGGAGTGGCTGGAAGCGGAGGGGGCGTTGGAAGGGGCCAGTTAAGGAAGCAAGGCCTGCTTTTTTGAGAAAAAGAAGCAAAAAACTTTTGTCCCTGCGCAGACTCAACTGCCTCGATCATTCCGGAATTACCCGGCTGCTGCAGATGCGAGGGAAGCAAAAGTTTTTTGGTCCTTTTTTTCAAAAAAGGACTGCTTGCTTTCTTTGACTCAGCAACAATCCGGCGGGCAGGACCAGCCAAGCCACCCCGTCGAACAGATGCTGAAGAAAGTTTTGCAACCGACGGTTCGAATCGTCAACGAAATGTGGCGTGTGGCAGAATAATAACATATAAAGAGACAGAGTTTGATCTGGCACATTACAACCTGCCGACGGGATATTGCGGATGAGTGGAGCGAACGGTGCGCCGATGGATGACGACGACGAGTTCCTGATTCCCTTCGCGAAGCGCCACACGGCGCCCACCGGCTTCGCGCAGGCATCCGCGCCGCCGCTCGCCGCCTCGCCCATGATGCACGCCATGCCGGGCATTCCGCTCTCGCACATCGCGTCGATCAGCAGCGCCACGGTCAGCCTGTCGTCCGAGAAGATACGCACCTCGCCCACGCTCGGCATCGACCACAGCCTGCTGTCGTTTGTCGAAGGTATCGAACTCGGCGGCCGGCCGGCCTCGCCGCAGTCGATGACCAACTCGATGAACAGCCTGCTCCGCCTGCTGCCAGGCGAGGAAGTCATGGTGCAGGAAGAGGGCGCGCAGGAAGGCGAGGAGCAGGACATGCTCACGCCGCTGCTGCGCGAAACCTCCAAGCATTTGCGCAGCATCGGCCACGTCAACATCGTCGTCGCCGGCCAGACCGGCGTTGGCAAGAGCTCGCTGATCAACGCCGTGTTTGGCGAGCAATTTGCCCGCACCGCGGCCGGCGAGCCGGTCACGCAACGTGCGGAATGGTTCTCGTCCACCAAGATCCCGCTGCGCATCCTCGACACCAAGGGTCTCGAGGTGAAGGACTACGCCGGCACGGTGGCCGATCTGCGCGCCGAGATCGAAGCCTGCCGCGCCATGAAGGACGCGAAAGACCAGCTCCATATCGGCTGGCTCTGCATCGCGGCACCGAGCAGCCGCGTGCAGGAAGCCGAACTGGACGTGCTGCGCGTGCTCAACGCTTACAACATCCCGGCTATCGTTATCTTAACGAAATATGACGATGACGAGGAGTTCCTCGAGATCGTCGAGAACATCCTCAACGCGCACGGCATCAAGCGGCACGCGATTGTTCCTGTGCGCGCGCTGGCCAAGCCACGCCGCCCTCCCCACGGCCTGTCGGACCTTGTGGTGTCCTCCTTCCAGGCGCTGCCGACCGCGCACCGCGCGGCCTTTGCCGCCGCCCAGAAGGTCAACCTCGACCTCAACAAGCAGACCGCCAACGAATACGTCATGGCCGCCGCCGCCGCCGCCGCCGCTGCCGCCGTGATACCAATTCCGCTGGCCGACGCGCTGTCCCTGGCGCCGATCCAGACCGGCATGCTCGTGGGCGTCTCCGGTGCGTTCGGGCTGGAGCTGGACCGCCAGGCGATCCTGCAATTGCTGACGACGGTGCTCGGCTGCGTCGCCCTGTCGGTCGCCGGCCGCTGGGCCGTGGGCTCCGCGCTCAAGCTGATACCTGGGCCAGGCTCGGTGATCGGCGGCATCATGAACGCCAGCGTCGCCGGCAGCCTCACGCTCACCCTGGGCCGCATCTACATCGCGTTCCTGACGAGCTTCATCCAGACAAACGGCCGCGTGCCGCTGGCGGACGAGATCGTGGCTACGTTCCCGACCTATTACCGGACGTATTCCAAGCAGAAGGCAGAAGCGGCGGCGGCGGCGTAAGGAAGCAAGCAGTTCTTTTTTGAAAAAAAGAATCAAAAAACTTTTGCTTCCCCGCCTGCATCACGGCCGGGCCAGGTTCTGCAAGCCGGCGTGATTGCAGAATCAGGCAAAGCCACGGCGCAGGCGAGGTAGCAAAAGTTTTTTGGTCCTTTTTTTCCAAAAAAGGACTGCTTTCTTTCTTGCCCTTAATAGGGCGTAGAACCCGGTAGCCCAGCCTCGCCCAGCAGTACCGGCTTCCAGAAAGCGCAATGGTGCGCGGTGACAAAGTTGCTCTCCAACGCCGGCGCCGGCGGCACCAGGCTCAGAACCAAACCCTGGGTGTTGTAAGGCTGCCAGGTGGTGGCAAGCGGCGCGAGCGGCCGGCCGTAATGCGCCAGGCTGGTCCAGAACGCGCGCATGCTGCTGGCGAGCTGCAGTTGCGGCCTGGTGAAAGCGACAGGCCCTAGCCCCAGCAAAGGGTCTGTGAGGTCTGGCCAGACATACGGAAGCTCCGAGGCGTGGCTGTCCCCCAGGTTCGGGATGGCGGGCTCGGGCGGCAGGAACAGGTCCGGCGCGTGCGGGTCGTTCAACTCGTAGCTGTACACCGTGGTGGATTGCGCCAGCAGGGCGTTCAGCAGGTGGGCGCCGCAGCCGAAGCTGTAATCCGTGACCAGCGCCGCATAGGCGTAGCTCGGGCCGCAGACATAACCCTGCGTGCAGGGAAAGGCCGCGCCCACGTAAGCGGAAGCGGGGTATTGCGCGAGCACCGCCGGGCCGAAGCTGCCGAAAGCGGAGTCGACCATGCTCATATACGTGGCCTGGGTCAGGACGGGCTCACCGAGCAGCTCGTCGAGACCGACGAACAGGCGGTACTCGTCGTGGTTGCTGCCGTTGATGACGGGCACGTGCTGGAAAGCGCCGGCGGCAAAGGCTTTCAGCGGCTGCTGCGGCAACGTCGTGCCGTCCACGTTGGGTGACGCGTTGAGCGTGGCAGGGCCCACGGCATTGACGATGTATGCCGCGGATTGGCCGTGCAGGCACGTGTAGGCAGCCGTGCCCGTGCCGTTGCAGCCCAGCATGTTGGTGGCGGTGGCCACGCCGGTGGATTCGGCGCTGGCCAGCGTCGGCAGGGACTGCGCGTAGGCGCCGCTCTCGATGATGGCGGCGTGCACCTTGGGCAGGCCGGGCGCGGTGAGCTGCGTCTCCACGCTGGCGCCGCCGGCCGACTCGCCGAAGATGGTGACGTTGGCCGCGTTGCCGCCGAACCCCGCGATGTTGCGCGTCACCCAGCCGATCGCCGCCTGCTGGTCCTGTATGCCGTAATTGCCGCTGCTGCCGGCAGGGTCGGCCGCCGCCAGCGCCGGATGGGCCAGGAAGCCGAACAGGCCAAGCCGGTAGTTGATGGTGACCACGACGACGTTGCCCTGGTTGACGAGCGGGCTGCCGTCATAGTCCGAACCCTCACCGGTGACGAACGCGCCGCCATGTATCCACACCATCACCGGCAGCTTGGACGCGGCGGTGGCGCCGGCCGGCTTGTAGATGTTGAGGTAGAGGCAGTCCTCATTCGTGCTTGGCCGGCCAAATTGGCTGACGCCTTGCGGGCAGGGGGAGCCGAATTGGGTGGCCTGGAAGGTGGTGGCGAACGGCGCCGGCGGCTGCGGCGGATACCAGCGCAACCGGCCTACCGGCGGGGCGGCGTAGGGAATGCCTAGCCACTCGTCGACGGAACCAACGGTGGTGCCCTGTACAGGGCCGTACTGCGTGTTGACCACGGGCGATTGCGCGCGCGCCGTGAGCGGGGCCAGGCAGAGGGCCAGGGCCGCCAGGTGGATTGGTTTAGAGGGCAAACGACGTCTCCCGGGTGGACTTTTGTCGGAGAGCGTATGCGGGGGATCAGCGTGAAGGAAGTAAGCAAGGCCTTCTTTTTTGGAAAAAAGAAGCAAAAAACTTTTGCGCCTGGCGCTTGCTCGATGGCCATCCTGGTTCTCCATCGCTGCGCCTGCACAAACCGGGCTCGAGCGCTCTCTTGCCGCCTGTCCGGCGGCGCACCATAACCGAGCCTATCGCCTGACCCGAAAGGCCCCGCCATGTTCATCGAGACCGAAAGCACCCCGAACCCCGCCACGCTGAAGTTCCTGCCCGGTGTTCCGGTGATGGGCGCAGGCACCGCGGACTTCGCGAGCCCCGACGTGGCTGCCCCCAGCCCTCTGGCCACCGCCCTGTTCGCGCTGCCGGGCGTGGCCCGCGTCTTTCTCGGCGGCGATTTCATAACGGTCACCAAGGGTGACGCCGACTGGCAGGCCCTCCGCCCGCAGGTCCTCGGCGCCATCATGGAGCATTTCGTCGCTGGCCGGCCGGTGATGGAGGGTGCCGCGGACGCCGCACTGGAAGATGCGGTAGCGCCGGAAGACCAGGAAGTGGTCGACCAGATCAAGGAGCTGCTGGACACGCGCGTGCGCCCGGCGGTGGCCAGCGACGGCGGCGACATCGTCTTCCGCGGCTACAAGGACGGCATTGTCCGCTTGCACATGCAGGGCGCCTGCAGCGGCTGCCCTTCTTCGGCCGCCACGCTCAAGCATGGCATCGAGAACATGCTGCGGCATTACGTGCCTGAGGTGCTGTCCGTCGAGCAGGTCGCGGCCTAGCTTGCCCGAGGCAGGAAGCAAGGCCTTCTTTTCTGAAGAAAAGAAGCAAAAGACTTTTGCTCCTGGCGCCTGCACGGAGCGACGCGCCGGTTGGGAAACCGGCGCTGCTGCATCGATTTCGCCATGAACATCGACACTCTCTTTCAAGACGCGCGCACCCACTATAGCTGGACCGCCGAACCGGTCACCGATGCGCAGCTTGAACAGCTCTACAGCACGCTGAAGTTCGGTCCGACCTCGGCCAACACGTCCCCCGCGCGCTTTGTCTTCCTGCGCAGCGCCGAAGCGCGCGAGCGGTTGCGGCCTGCCCTCTCGGCGGGCAACCTGGACAAGACCCTGTCCGCGCCCGTGGTGACCATCATCGCGTGGGAGCCGCGCTTCTACGACAGGCTTCCCGAGCTTTTCCCGCACGCCGACGCACGCGTCTGGTTTGCCGGCAATGACGCGCTGGCCGACGAGACCGCGTTTCGCAACTCCACCCTGCAAGGCGCCTACCTGATTATGGCGGCGCGCGCGATGGGCCTGGATTGCGGCCCGATGTCCGGCTTCGACCGCACCCGCGTAGACGAGATATTCTTCGCCGAGAGCGGCTGGCGTTCCAACTTCCTGGTGAATTTGGGCCATGGTGACGGCAACGGGCTCTTCCCCCGCGCCCCCAGGCTGGCGTTTACGGATGCCTGCGTCCTGCTTTGATATCGGGCGGCGTCGAGGCAGTAAGGAAGCAAGCAGTCCTTTTTTGAAAAAAAGGACCAAAAAACTTTTGTCTCGCTCGTGTGCGTCTCAACGTTCGGCGACAGCGGAGCAAAAGCTTTTTGCTTCTTTTTCTCGAAAAAGAAGGCCTTTCT
>CAXTJZ010000152.1:0-9637 GCA_964244695.1 uncultured Acetobacteraceae bacterium | reverse complement strand
CGGATGAACTTCTTGTAGAGCGGATGCATGATGCGGCGATCGACCAAGACGGTGATCGTCTTGTCCATCTTATCGCTGGTCACGCGGCCGACGAGTACACGCCTCGGCATGTGCTGGGCGCTCCTTTCAGGCTTTTGCGGCGGAAGAAGACTTCTCCGCCATGATGGTTTTGACGCGCGCGATGTCCCGGCGCACGGCGCGAACGCGGGCGGTGCCCTCGTTCTGGCCGGTGGCGCGCTGGAAGCGCAGGTTGAACTGCTCGCGCCTGAGGTCCAGCAGCATCGTGCTGAGCTGGTCGTCCGATTTGGCGCGTATGTCGGCAGGCTTCGTCATGATCAGCCCTCACCCAGGCGGGTTACGAACTTCGTCTTGATAGGCAGCTTGGCCGCACCGAGTGTGAGGGCCGCCTGCGCCACATCGGGCGGCACGCCGTCTATCTCGAACATCACGCGACCAGGCTTCACGCGGGCAACCCAGAACTCCGGCGCGCCCTTGCCGGAGCCCATGCGGACCTCGGCGGGCTTCAGCGAGACGGGGACGTCCGGGAAGATGCGTATCCACACGCGGCCGGCGCGCTTCATGGCGCGGGTGATGGCGCGGCGGGCGGCTTCGATCTGGCGCGCGGTTACGCGCTCCGGCTCTAGCGCCTTCAAGCCGAACTGGCCAAAGTTGAGCGCGGTGCCGCCTTTGGCCAGGCCGTGTATGCGGCCCTTATGGGCTTTGCGGAACTTGGTCCGCTTGGGGGAAAGCATGTCTCTGGGTCCTTACCGCTGCGGCGCCTGCTCGGCGGCCCGGCGATCCTGTGCGGTCGGGTCGTTGGCGAGTATCTCGCCCTTGAAGATCCACACCTTCACGCCACAGGTGCCGTAGGTGGTCTTTGCCGTTGCCACGCCGTAATCGATGTCCGCGCGCAGCGTGTGCAGCGGGACCCGGCCTTCACGATACCACTCGACCCGGGCGATCTCGGCGCCGCCGAGGCGGCCGCCGCAATTGATACGGATGCCCTGGGCGCCGAGGCGCATGGCGGACTGCACGGCGCGCTTCATCGCGCGTCGGAACGCCACGCGGCGCTCCAGCTGCTGGGCGATGTTCTCGGCTACCAGCGTCGCGTCGATCTCCGGCTTGCGTATCTCGACGATGTTCAGCGACACCTCGGCCTTCGCCATCTTGGCCAGGTCCTTGCGCAAGACTTCGATGTCCTGGCCCTTCTTGCCGATGACAACGCCGGGACGCGCCGCGTAGATCGTCACGCGCGGCTTCTTGGCCGGACGCTCGATCACCACGCGGCTGACGCCGGCGCCGGAGAGCTTCTTGCGCAGGTGCGCGCGCAACTTCAGGTCGTCATGCAGCAGCTTGGCGTAGTCCGCGCCGGCGAACCAGCGCGAATCCCAGGTGCGGTTGATGCCGAGCCGCAGCCCGATCGGATTGACTTTGTGACCCATCAGGCCGCCCTCTTTCCTGTTGCCGGCTCGCTCGCGGGCTCGCGCTCGGCAACGACGATCTTCAAATGGCTGAACCACTTCTCGATGCGCGCCGCACGGCCGCGGCCACGCGCGTGGAAGCGCCGCATGACGATGGAACGGCCTACTTCGGCGCGCGTGACGACAAGCCGGTCGACATCGAGCTGGTGATTGTTCTCGGCGTTGGCGATCGCACTCTCCAGCGCCTTGCGCACAGCGTGCGCGATACGGCGCTTGCTGAAGGTCAGCGTGGCGACCGCCTTGGCAGCCGGCTGGTTACGTATGAGACCAGCCACCAGATTCAGCTTCTCAGGGCTGGTGCGCAGGTTGCTCAACACGCATTGCGCTTCGTTTTCCGCGACAGGGCGCGGTGCCTTGGGCTTGCTCATCCCCGCTTCGCCTTCTTGTCGGCCGCGTGACCCGTGAAGGTGCGCGTTGGCGAGAACTCGCCGAATTTGTGGCCGACCATGTTCTCGTTGACCTGCACGGGCAGGAATTTGTGGCCGTTATAGACGCCGAAGGTGAGGCCCACGAACTGCGGCAATATCGTCGAGCGGCGCGACCAGATCTTGATGATCTCGTTGCGGCCAGACGCGCGCGCCTTTTCGGCCTTACCCAGCATGTACCCGTCCACGAACGGGCCTTTCCAGACGGAACGTGCCATCTTACTTGCCCCCCGTTACTTGTTCTTGCTGGCGCGACGGATGATCATCTTGTCCGTCCGCTTGTTGACACGCGTCTTGGCACCCTTGGTGGGCTTGCCCCACGGCGTGACCGGATGACGGCCGCCCGAGGTACGGCCTTCGCCGCCGCCATGCGGATGGTCGATCGGGTTCATCACCACGCCGCGGTTATGCGGCCGGCGGCCCATCCAGCGGGCACGGCCAGCCTTGCCGAAGCTCTGGTTCATGTTGTCGGCGTTCGACACTGCGCCCACCGTCGCCATGCACTCGGCGCGCACGACGCGTAGTTCACCGGACTGAAGCTTGACCTGCGCGTAGCCGGCATCCTTGCCGACGAGCTGGGCGTAGGTGCCGGCCGCGCGCGCCATCTTGCCGCCCGCGCCGTTCTTCATCTCTACGTTGTGGATGATGGTGCCTACGGGGATCGCGCCCAGCGGCATGGCGTTGCCCGGCTTGATGTCCACCTTGGCGCCGGCGACTACGCTATCGCCCGCCTTGAGGCGCTGCGGCGCCAGAATGTAGGCCAGCTCGCCATCGGCATACTTCAGCAGCGCGATGAAAGCGGTGCGATTCGGGTCATACTCCAAACGCTCCACCGTTGCCGCCACGTCGAACTTGCGGCGCTTGAAGTCGACGATGCGGTAGCTCTGCTTGTGCCCGCCGCCGCGGAAGAAGCTGGTGGTGCGGCCGTGGTTGTTGCGGCCGCCCGACTTGCTCTTGCCTTCGGTCAGGCCCTTGACGGGCTTGCCCTTCCACAGCTCGGAGCGGTCGATCAGGACCGTCCCGCGAAGGCTGGCCGTTACCGGCTTGAATTGCTTGAGTGCCATTTTATCCTACCCTCAGGCCGAGAGCCCGGTGGTCAGGTCGATCGATTGACCCTCCGCCAGCTGCACATAGGCCTTCTTCACGTCGGAGCGCACGCCAGGACGGCCCTTGAAGCGCTTCGTCTTGCCCTTCTGGACCAGCGTGTTCACGCCAAGCACCTTGACGCCGAACAGCGTCTCGATCGCCTTCTTGATCTCCGGTTTGGTGGCGTCGGTCGCGACGCGAAACACCATCTGGTTCCGCTCGGTCAGCAACGTCGCTTTCTCGGTGATCACCGGCGAGCGGATGATCTCATACATCGCCTCGCGCGACATGTTCTGGGCGCGGCGGTGCACGTTCGCAATCACGGTCATGCCAGGCGCTCCCTCAATCCTTCGATTGCGGCCGTGGTCAGCACCAGCAGTTCATGCTGCAGGATGTCATACACGTTGGCACCGACGGTCGGCAGGACATCCACGCGGTGGATGTTTGCGCTGGCGCGCAGGAAGTTCGCGTCCACGGCGTGGTCGATGAACAGCGTGTTGTTCCAGCCGAGGATTTTCAGCTTGGCAGCCAGCTCCTTAGTCTTCACCGAGGAGGTTGCCGCGTCGATGACGACGAGCTTGCCTTCGGCCTGCTTCTGCGACAGCGCGCTGATCAGGCCGAGGCGGCGCACCTTCTTCGTCAGGTCGTAACCATGGTCACGCACGACAGGACCGTGCACGGCACCACCGGTACGGAATTGCGGCGAGCGCAGGCTGCCCTGACGCGCGTTGCCGGTGCCCTTCTGCTTATAAGGCTTCTTGGTGGTGCCGGACACTTCGCCCATGCCCTTCACCTTGTGGTTGCCGGAGCGGCGCTTGGCGAGCTGCCAATGCACCACGCGGGCCATGATATCCTGACGCGGGGCGGCGCCGAAGATAGCTTCCGGCAGTTCGGCTTCGCCGGCGCTGCCGTTGTCGAGTGTCTTGATGTCGATCTTCATCGTCTGATCCTCAGCCGGCCGCTGCTTCGGAGGCCGGTGCCGGCGAGGCAAGGGCGGCGGGATACGGCGCGTCGGCATGACGCGCGCGCTTGACCGCATCGCGCACCAGCACGAAATCGCCTTTCGCACCGGGTATGGCGCCGTGCACCATGATCAAGCCGCGCTCGGCGTCCACATGGGCGACGACCAGGTTCTGCGTGGTGACGCGCTCCTGGCCGAGATGGCCGGCCATCTTCTTGTTCTTGAACGTCTTGCCGGGATCCTGACGGTTACCCGTGGAGCCGTGCGAACGATGGCTGACGGACACGCCGTGGGAGGCTTCCAGGCCGCGGAAGTTCCAGCGCTTCATCGCACCGGCAAAACCCTTGCCCTTTGTGGTGCCGGTCACGTCGACCTTCTGGCCTGGCGCGAAATGCGCTGCCGTGATGACGGCACCCGCCTCGACGACGGCATCCGGCGCGCAGCGGAACTCGACCAGCTTGCGCCGCGGCTCAACCTTCACACGGGCATAGTGGCCTCGGTTGGCCTTGCTGACGTTCTTCACCTTGGCGATCGACGTGCCGAGCTGCAAAGCGGTGTAGCCGTCCCGCTCCTGCGTGCGCACGTCCACCACCTGCACCTCATCGAGGTGCAGAACGGTGACGGGCACGTGGCTGCCGTCGTCCTTGAAGAGCCGGGTCATTCCCAGCTTCCGTGTAATCAAACCCGTGCGCATATTCGCCTCTTAACGATCCCTAGCGTCGCAACCTGGTATCTATTTGCGTCCGGTTAGATCTTGATCTCGACATCCACGCCGGCGGCCAGGTCGAGCTTCATCAGCGCGTCGACCGTCTCGGGCGTGGGCTCCACGATGTCCAGCAGCCGGCGGTGCGTCCGGATCTCGAACTGTTCGCGGCTTTTCTTGTCCACATGCGGCGAGCGGTTCACGGTGAAACGCTCGATATGGGTGGGCAACGGGATCGGGCCGCGTACCCGGGCGCCCGTACGCTTCGCCGTGTTGACGATCTCCTTTGTGCTGTTGTCCAGCACGCGGTGATCGTACGCCTTGAGGCGAATGCGTATGTTCTGGTTGTCCATCTTACTCTTCTATCGGTGTGAGAAGGCAAGGCCTTCTTTTCTGAAAAAAAGAAGCAAAAGACTTTCAACTGCGCTGTCGCGGACCTTCAGAAGAGTCCGCGACAGCGGAGCAAAAGCTTTTTGGTCCTTTTTCTCGAAAAAGGACTGCTTTCTTACTTAGTCCATGATCTTCGCAACAACGCCCGCGCCGACCGTCCGGCCACCCTCACGGATGGCAAACCGTAGGCCCTCATCCATGGCGATCGGCTGGATCAGCTCGACGTCCATCGACACGTTGTCACCAGGCATCACCATCTCGACGCCTTCCGGCAGCTGGACCACGCCCGTCACGTCCGTCGTGCGGAAGTAAAACTGCGGACGATAGTTGGTGAAGAACGGCGTGTGACGGCCGCCCTCTTCCTTCGTCAGCACGTAGGCCTCGGCCTTGAACTTCTTGTGCGGCGTGATCGAGCCCGGCTTGGCCAGAACCTGGCCGCGCTCCACGTCCTCACGCTTCGTGCCGCGCAGCAGGGCGCCGATATTGTCACCGGCCTCTCCGCGGTCGAGCAGCTTGCGGAACATCTCCACGCCAGTGACGATCGTCTTTACCGTGTTCTTGATGCCGACGATCTCGACCTCATCGCCCACGTTGACGATGCCGCGCTCGACGCGGCCAGTGACGACAGTGCCACGGCCGGAGATGGAGAACACGTCTTCGATCGGCATCAGGAACGGACGGTCGATCGCGCGCTCCGGCTGCGGAATGTAGCTGTCGACGGCTGCCATCAGCTTCAGCACAGCCTCTTCGCCGATCTCCGGCTGCTTGCCTTCGAGCGCGCAGACGGCGGAGCCCTGCACGATGGGGATGTCGTCACCGGGGAACTGGTAGCTGCTCAGCAGGTCGCGCACTTCCAGCTCGACGAGTTCGACCAGCTCGGGGTCAGCCAGGTCCATCTTGTTGAGGAACACGACGAGCGCGGGCACGCCGACCTGGCGGGCGAGCAGGATGTGCTCGCGCGTCTGCGGCATCGGGCCGTCGGCGGCGGACACAACGAGGATCGCGCCATCCATCTGCGCGGCGCCGGTGATCATGTTCTTCACGTAGTCGGCGTGGCCGGGGCAATCCACGTGGGCGTAGTGGCGGTTGGCGGTCTCATATTCCACGTGTGCCGTGGAAATGGTGATGCCGCGCGCGCGCTCTTCCGGTGCCTTGTCGATCTGGTCGTACGCGGTGAACGTGGCACCGCCCGACTTTGCCAGAACCTTGGTGATCGCTGCCGTCAACGAGGTCTTGCCATGGTCCACGTGACCAATGGTGCCAATGTTGCAATGCGGCTTGTTCCGCTCGAATTTCGCCTTACCCATCGTCGTCTCTCCAGCGCCCCGAAGGGCTTGTAGTCGGTGTTACCAGCGGTAGTGGCTGAACGCCTTGTTGGCTTCGGCCATACGGTGCGTGTCTTCGCGCTTCTTCACCGCGGAGCCACGGTTGTTAACCGCGTCGAACAACTCGTTCGACAGGCGGTCTTCCATGGTGTGCTCGCCCCGCTTGCGCGCGGCGTCTATCAGCCAGCGTATCGCCAGCGCCTGGCGCCGCTCGGTGCGAACTTCGACGGGCACCTGGTAGGTGGCGCCGCCGACGCGGCGCGAGCGGACCTCGACGGCCGGCTTCACGTTGTCCAGCGCCTCGTGGAACATGCGGACCGGGTCGGCGGCGTTGCCGCCACGCTTCTTCATCACGTCCAGCGCGCCATAGACGATCGTCTCGGCGGCGGATTTCTTGCCGTCATACATCAGCGCGTTCATGAAACGCGTGATGACGGTGTCGCCGAACTTGGCGTCCGGCAGGATTTCGCGCTTGGTGGCGCGGCGGCGGCGGCTCATGCGTGTCTCTCCTTACTTCGGACGCTTGGCGCCGTAGAGCGAGCGGCGCTTGCGGCGCTTCGGCAGGCCCTGCGTATCAAGCACGCCGCGCAGGATGTGGTAGCGCACACCCGGCAAGTCCTTCACGCGGCCGCCCCGTATCAGGACCACGCTGTGCTCCTGCAGGTTGTGACCCTCGCCGGGGATGTAGCTCACCACCTCGAACCCGTTTGTCAGGCGAACCTTGGCGACCTTACGCAGTGCGGAGTTCGGCTTCTTCGGCGTGGTGGTGTAGACGCGCGTGCAGACGCCGCGCTTCTGCGGGCAACCCTCGAGGGCGGGAACCTTGTTCCGCTTGGCGGCCGGCTCACGTCCCTGCGCAATCAACTGGTTAATCGTAGGCATCCGGCCTCGTTCCGATCATCTGTCTCGTCTGGCCTGCCGGTGTTCCGAGAGAGCGTGCCGCCGTCCGCAAACACGAAGCCCGCACGTCGTGGGAGGTCCCACCCGTACGGGTCCAGATTGGTGCACACGGCCTTGGCCACCCTGGTTGGGGGACGGCGCCGCGTGCTCTGGGGCGCCTGCATTCGACGGCTGGACCTGGTCGGGAAACCGGGGGTGGCCGAGGAGCGGTTAACTACGGGGGGAGGGGAGTGGTGTCAAGGGTTGGTTAGTAAGGAAGGCCAGGGCGCTGCCCTGGACCCGCTGGGGCCTTGGCCCCAGACCCCGGGCTTCGCCCCTCTTTAGTTACTTTTTGATCTTGTAGCCGGCGGCTTTGGGCGGGAACTGCAGGACCACCTCGCGTGACGAGTTGGAGATCCAGAGATGCACCTTGCTCAGGAAGTCCATGCCGAGAACGATGTCCACGGCGGGGTCGGTCTCCGGAGAGACGATGATGTGCGTCAGCGAAATCGTCAAACCACCGATCGTGATCGGCTCGGAGGAGTGTCGCACGGCTTCCACGCCGTTGAGGCTGATCCCTCTGAGTTGCGCGCGAGGGTCAGTCGCCAATGTGCTCGCTCCCAGGCCCAGCCGCTCAGCGGCGTTCCGGAACAACAGCGACTCAGGCGCGCCTGTGTCCAGCAAGGCCCGGACGTCCAGGCCGCGTATGGACGCTGCCACTGTGGGACGGTCCGGCTGGGCGCCAGACACATCCGCGGCGCTGTAGAGCGGCGGCGGCATCAGCACGTGCTTGGAGGCGCAGAGCTCTCCGGTCCTGTAGAACACCAGCCGGTTGCCGAGGACGTCCACATCCACGTCAAAGCCGGTAAGAAAATTCATGCCGAGCGTGTCAGGGTCGGGATTGGCTATGCGCAACGGGCTCTGGTCCGGCACCACGAAGGGAATGCCGGTTGCGCGCAGGTCACCGAAATGTATCGCGTCCGTGAGAACCACATGCGCGGTTCGGCTGCCGCCCAGGCCGGATATCGTCAGGGGCGTCGCCGAAGCTGGGCCAGGAGCGGGCTTGAGTTTCAGGAGCCCGGCATCCGGCGCGGACATGAGGCTGCCCTCGCCGCCGGTGTCTAGCATCAAGGCCACCACCTTGCGATTGATAAGGGCGGGCACCAACAGCCTGGTTCCGTGACGCCATAGCGGTGCTTGCCCCGCATATGTGAGCTGGCAGTGATCGGGCGGTCCGCCCGACGTGCACGCCGCCACGCAGGCGGACAGGAACGCCGCCAGGCAGAGCTTCCTTAGGTTCAGATTCACCGTTACGCCAACCTTACCGACTCCGAAACGATGCCGGCGGAAGGGCTTGGAAGCAAGGTCTCTCGCTGTTCTGCCCATAGTGTAGCATGGGGTACGGTGGAGGCTGAACCATGTGGCCCTTGGTGGAATGCGCCGTCGAACCATGCGTGTCGCGTGATTGGGAGAGGCTGGCCCGTCTGCTTGCCGAAATGGCTGCAGAGGACTCCTTGTTCGCCTTCCACACAGACCAGGAGACTGGCCAGACGCTGCTGCAAGGTGCTGACGATCGGCATCTACACGCCAAGCTCGACCTCCTGCTGCGAAGGTTTGGCGAGCGGGTCAGCATCGGATCGATGCAAGTCGCCTACCGAGAGACAATCGTCGGTGCTGCGGAAGTGACCTACATCCACAAGCGGGCGTATGGCCGAACAGGAGAGTATGCCAGCGTTACAATCGCCTGCGAGCCGATCGAAACCCTTTCGAGCTTCCGGTTCGAGAACAAAGCCAGCCGGTTACCAGCAAAATTCATCGAAGCAGTGCGCGACGGTTTGATGAAACAAAAGGAATGTGGACCGCTCGCTGGCTTTCCGCTGATCGGCGTCAAGGCCGTCCTGGTGGACGCGAAGTATCACGACGCGGACTCGACCCCGCTTGCGTTCGACATCGCTGGGCGGACGGCCCTACGCAACATTCGAAAAACCGGCCTGGCGCGGATCCTCGAGCCGGTTATGACGGTTGAGGTGACGGCGCCACTTGAGCATGCCGAGGCGATACGCGCTGATTTTGAAGCGTATGGCGCCACGTCGAATGAGCGCGCTGCGGGTTCCGGCCATGTCATCACGGCGTCTGCACCGCTGAAATCGCTGCTCGGTTATGAGGAAAGACTTCGGCGCCTAAGCTGTAACACCGCAACCTTCAAAACCGCTTTCGAGCGCTACGATATCTGCCACGTAGGCGGACCGAATGACCTATTCCCGACAGCGGTCGGCATGCGAGCCTAACTCCACCGCGCCAGGAGGGCGGAGCCCAGGGGTCTGGGGCCCCTCGGCCCCAGCGGGGTCCAGGGGCAGAGCCCCTGGCCTTTTGCCCCTGTATTACTC
>CAXTJZ010000151.1:0-9695 GCA_964244695.1 uncultured Acetobacteraceae bacterium | reverse complement strand
CTTTTGCTCCCTGACGGCGGCTGCTGAAGCCTCCGCGACAGTCGTAGAAAAAGTTTTTTGCTTCTTTTTTTCAAAAAAGAAGGCCTTGCTTCCTTAAGATCTCCAAAGTCGCCCCGTCTGCCTGCCCCGCGAAAAACGCATCAAGGCCCACGCCAAACCAAGGCTCCACCTGGCTGAACAGCGTCATCGAAGACCGGAACTTCGCATCATCCGGACTGCCGAAGATCGCCAGCGCGGACATCCCGCGATGGGCGCACACAGTCTCCGTGCATGCACGCAGCCGCGCGCCCAGCACCGCATCCGCCAAATAGGCGCGCGCCTCGTCCAGCGAGGCGATAGCGTAATGGCGTGACGTGGCGCTCATCCCCAGCCCGGCGATCTGCGGGAAGACGAACCACATCCAGTGGCTTTGCTTGCGCCCGGCATGCAGCTCGGCCAGCGCCTGGCGGTAGACCGGCGCCTGGGCCTGCGTGAAGCGCGCGAGATTATGCAGGTTTGTCATCGGCTCTTCTGAACGAACGCGCAGCCTGCCCGTTCACCAGCTTCCTTTTCTGAGGAAGACGCATCTGGTGCCTATCCACTCCGAAGACACACACACGAGCGAGGAAGCCGGCCTTGCAGGTCTGGCAGCCCGCGCGGACGGCGGCCGGCTCCTTCTCATCGCGCACAGCGAGGCGCAGGCCGCGCGCCTGGCCGCCTCGGCCGCCACGTTGGTGCCGGAGCTCTCGCCTGTCCTGCTGCCCGGCTGGGACTGCCTGCCATACGACCGTGCCAGCCCGTCCCGCGCAGTGATGGGCCTGCGCATGCGGGCGCTGCGCGCCATCGCGTCGGACAAGGCGCGCCTAGTGATCGCCTCGCCGGAAGCCGCCGTGCAGCGCCTGCCGCCGCCCAACCGCTACAGGGCGCTGCATATCGAGACGGGCCAGACCGTGGACCCGGGCGTCCTGTGCGCGGAGCTGGCCAGGCTCGGTTACGCCGCATCGGAGGAAGCCGACCAGCCGGGCGACATGGCCCACCAGGCCAGTGTGCTCGACGTAGTTCCGGCTGACGGCAGCCCGGCCCTGCGCATCCGGCTGGAGGGCGCGGGAGCAACCTGCACCATCGCCGAAATAGACCGTTTCGACCCGGCGACGCAGCGCAGCGCCGGCGTGGTCCGGAAGCAGGCGATCGGGCCGGCTTCCGAGCTCGTCTATCACGCGGATGAAGAGACGCCGGAGCGCATGCCGGGCCTGGAGCACGGCTTGCCCGACCTCGCCAGCCCCTTGTCGGACGTGTTCACCCTTATGGCAGGCGCGGAGCTGCTGCTTGATCCGCAGGCGGCCGAGCGCATCACCGATCACCTCGCCCAGTTGAACGAAGCGCGCGCGACGCGCGTGGCCCTCTGCCGCGCCTCCGGCGGCATCCTGCCGCCGGAAGGCCTGTACTTGGACATGGCCGCCTGGCAGGAGGCCGGAGCCCGCGCCGCAACGCTGGAATGGCCGGAAACAAGACGCCCGCCGTCGTTCCGCGCCGGCCGCAATCCGGCCGAGGCCGCCCGCACCTACATCGCCGAGCGGACGGCTTCAGGCAGCCGCATCGGCGTCTCCGGCCAGCGCCTCGCCCGCGTGCTCGGCATAGGCGCGGCCCCCTGCGGCGGCTGGGCCGAACTGGCCGCCTCGCCGCCAGGCACCATCGCCGTGCTGCCGGGCGGCGCCGCCCGCGGCTTCGCAACGCGCGAGGCCATCCTGCTGGCCGCCGCCGACGTCCTGCCGCCCCGCCAGGGCCGCGCGGCCCTGGATGGTCTGTTCGACGTGCCGCTCCGCCCGGGCGACGCCGTCATCCACCTCGATTACGGCGTGGCCCGTCTTGACGGCATAGAAACCGTCACCGCCGCGCACCCAGCCGACCATTTGGTCCTCGGCTTCGCCTGCGGCGCGCGCAAGCTGGTCGATTGCGGCGAGACAGACCGGCTATGGCGCTACGGATCGGGCACGGAAGGCGTGTCGCTGGACCGCGCGGACGGCGCGAGCTGGGCGAAGCGCCGCCATACGGTGCTCGTGAGTTTGGACGAGACAGCCAAGGCGCTGGTGGTTGAGGCAGAGGCCCGGGCGCAGGCCGCAGCCCCGGCGCTGCGCCCGCCGCGCAGCGAGATGAACCGCTTCGTGGCCGGCTTCCCATTCACCCCCACGCCGGACCAGGATGCCGCCTTCGCCGACATCGCCGCCGACCTGGCCCGCCGCCATCCGATGGACCGCCTGCTCTGCGGGGACGTGGGCTTCGGCAAGACGGAGGCCGCCTTGCGCGCCGCGGCCGCGGCCGCTCTGTCCGGCCGCCAGGTCGCCATACTGGCCCCCACCACCGTGCTGGTACGCCAGCATCTGGCCACCTTCCGCCGCCGGTTCGCGGCCCTCGGCATAGAGGTCGCCGCCCTGTCCCGCCTCACCCGCCCGGCGGACGCCCGCGCCATAACCGCCCGCCTCGCCGACGGCAGCCTGCGCGTCGTCATCGGCACCCAGGCGCTTGCCAGTGACAGCATGCGTTTCGCCAAGCTGGCGCTGGTCATCGTCGACGAGGAGCAGCGCTTCGGCACCAAGGCAAAAACCGCGCTGGCCCGCCTGAAGGACGGCGTGCACACTTTAACGCTGACCGCCACGCCGATCCCGCGCACGCTGCAGGGCGCGCTGGCCGGCCTGCAGACGATCTCCCTGCTCACCACCCCGCCCGCCCGGCGCCAGCCGGTGCGCACCACGGTCAGCGAGCAGGACGAGGCCGTCATACGCACCGCCTTGCTGCGCGAACACGCGCGTGGCGGCCAGAGCTTCTGCGTCTGCCCGCGCATCGAGGATCTGGACCGCCTGGCTGCCCTGCTGGACCGGCTGGTGCCGGACCTGTCGGTGGTAATCCTGCACGGCAAGATGAAGCCGGACGCGCTGGATGCGGTGCTGGTGGGCTTTTCCGAAGGTCACGGTGACGTGCTGCTGTCCACCGACATCATCGAGGCCGGGCTGGACATCCCGCGCGCCAACACGATCCTGGTCTGTCGCGCGGACCAGTTCGGCCTGGCACAGCTCCACCAGCTGCGCGGCCGCGTCGGCCGTGGCCGCACCCGCGGCATGGCCTGGCTGTTCACCGACCCGGCGCACCCGCCCACGCAGGCCGCCGCCCGGCGTCTGGCCGCGCTCGAGGCGCATGACGGCCTGGGCGCCGGCTTCGCCGTCTCCGCCGCGGACCTGGACCAGCGCGGCGCCGGCGACCTGCTCGGCGACGACCAGGCCGGCCACGCCAAGCTCCTGGGCGTGGAGCTTGCCCGCCATTTGCTGGCCCGCGCCATGGCCCAGCAGCGCGGCGAGGATCCCGACGGCGTCCGCCCGGAGCTGGTGCTCGACCTGCCCGCCTACATACCAGCCGAATACATGGCGGATCCCGCCGCGCGCATCGCGCTCCACATCCGCCTCGGCCACGCGCCCGATACCACGGCGCTGACCGAGGAGCTGGAAGACCGTTTCGGCCCGTTGCCGCATCAGCTCAGCAACCTGCTCGCGCTGTCCGACCTGCGCGCGCAGTGCCGCGCTCTGGGCATCGCGCGGCTGGACGTGGGGCCGGCCGGCGTGGCGGCGGATCTGCGCGAGGTGCCGCCGGAGGTGGACGGGCTGGAGCTCAAGGGCAAGCGGCTGATCTTGCGGGACAGCCGGGCGGACCGGCTGGCTGCGGCGCGGGTTTTGCTGACGAAGCTGGAAGGCAAGCGAGGCCTTCTTTTTTGAAAAAAAGAAGCAAAAAACTTTTGCTCCGCCGACGCTGAAACATCCCGGTGTGTCCAGAGGCACCGGGCTGGTGCAAATGCGGGTAGCAAAAGTTTTTTGCTTCTTTTTTCTAAAAAGAAGGCCTTTCTTGCTGCGCAAACAGTCAGCCTAAAAGAAGCCGACGGCCCCCCTCCTCTCGCTTATACATCAGCAACGAAGCCGGAGCACGGACCATGCCAAGCAACAACCCGATCGCCTATGCCACCGGCGTGGAACAGCCGGCCCCAACCGAGCGGCCCGCCATCGCCCACATAAACACCGCCATGCAATCCATACTGGAGACCACCTGGCAGGATTACGGGCATGCCGTGCGCAGCGTGCACGCCAAGAGCCACGGCCTGCTGCAGGGCGAGATGCAAGTGCTCGAAAACCTGCCCGAAACGCTGGCCCAGGGCATCTTCGCCCAGCCAAAGGCCTATCCCGTGGTGATGCGCGTTTCGACGAACCCCGGCGACATACTGGACGACACGGTCTCGTCGCCACGCGGCCTCGGGTTGAAGATCATCGGGGTGGAAGGCGAGCGCCTGCCCGGCTCCGCCGGCGACACGACCCAGGATTTCGTCATGGCGAACGGCCCGGCCTTCGTGGCGCCGGACGCACAGGGCTTCGCGCCGAGCCTGAAGGTGCTCGCCGCCACCACCGACACCGGCCAGGGGTGGAAACGCGCGTTTTCCTGGGTGATGCGCGGCCTGGCCAGGCTGGCCGCCGCCGCCGGCGCCGATGCCGGGCCGCTGAAGGCGCTGGGCGGCCAGCCGCTCACCCATCCGCTGGGCGAGACGTTCTACTCGCAGACGCCGTTCCGCTACGGCAACTACATCGCCAAGCTGTCCGTGGCGCCCGCTTCAGCCGAACTCACCACGCTGACGGACGCGCCCGTCGATCTCTCCGGCAAGCCGAACGGGCTGCGCCAGTCGGTGATCGACCATTTCGCCACCCATGGCGGTATCTGGGAATTGCGCGTTCAGTTGCGCACCAACCCGGAAACCATGCCCGTCGAGGACGCCTCGGTTCCGTGGCCGGAGGACGAGAGCCCCTATGTCGCCGTGGCGCGCATTACCGCCAAGCCGCAACCGGCCTGGAGCGAGGCGCGCGCGCAGGAGGTCGATGACGGCCTGGCCTTCAGCCCCTGGCATGGCATCGCCGCGCACCAGCCGCTCGGCTCGATCAACCGGGCGCGCCGGGAAGCCTATGTGAGGTCGGCCGGCTTCCGAGCCGCGCGCAACCGCTGCCCCATACACGAACCGCAGGCGGCCCTGGCCCTGTCGGCCGCACCGGCCGCCGCGTTCGGCACCACGCCCGGCCGGGAGGGCCGCCGTCCCGGCACGCCGGACGCCATGCCCGGCGTGATCGGCCAGCCGATCAACGGCCGGGCGCGCCGGCTCGTCTCCGGCACCGCCGGCGGCCTGGCGGCCGGCGCGCTGCTCTCGGCGATCTTCCTCGCCTTGGAAGCGATGGTGGACGAGCCGTCAGACCTGGTGAAGCTGAAGCGCCGCACTGCCCGCCTGGCCGGCCTGAAGCAGAAGCGCGACAGGGCCAGGAGCCACGCCGGCGAGCAACTCGTCTCCCACGGCGGTCACTTGGCGCTGTCGGCCGCCTCAGGCCTGATCTATGGCGCGGTCAAACCCGCCGGCCTGCCGCCCGTCATTGCCGGCAGCGTGTTCGGCGCGGCGTTCTACAGCCTGGCCTATGGCGCGCTCGGCCCGGCGCTCGGCGTCACCCCCCGGCTCAGCCGGGACACCACCGCCAGCATCGTCCAGCACGGACTGTTCCATATGCTGTTCGGCATCACCACGGCCGTCACGGCGGACCGTGTTGCCCGGCGTATCTGACTGGCGAAGGAAGGCAGGCAAAACCTTCTTTTTTCAAAAGAAGCAAAACCTTTGCTTTTGTTGAGCGCGAGTCGTGGATACATTCGCTTCTACTTCGCATTGGTGCAGCTGAAACTTTCGCGTTGCTCTTGAAGGACAAGGCTCTCCTTCGTTACGGCAGAGCATCGCCCCGATGTCACGGCTTGCTGGTGCCATCCGGTGCTGTTCCGGTCGTCAGGCAAGTTAGGCGGCTGTAGCCTTAGGATGCCAGGGCGGGTCCGCCTCCACGATTGCCGTGCGGGTCCCACACGTATTGCAATTGGCAATTAACGATATCCGTTCGCCGAAGCGATGCCGTGTAGCAACAGCGCGTTGCCCTTGCCAAGTCCGGTCCCGATCAGCAGGGCAAGCAGCACGAACAGCACCTAGACGACTTGGAGGCGTTCTTCGCTTGAAGCGGACGGGATGAATATGCGAACAAAGCTTTCACCACCATCGGACAATTTAGTGTCCTATCGAAAAGTAGAAGGTAATGAGAGAGATTAGCTATAGCCACAAGGCATCTAGTTTCACTTGGTGAGTGCAGGTGACTCTCAGTGGCGGTTCTGCCTCAAGCCGAAAGCATCACTCATGGGCAAAATTTTCCGCACAGGCCAGCACCTACCTGTTGTTATCTCAAGTAAGTGTTCCTCGCTGAAGCGACTTCATCAGACGGCAAGAGCTGGCTGTATTGCCGCTGGATTGCATCGCTTCACTCACAATAGCGCCGAAAGATGTCTATGGTCGTCTCCAGGTCGACGCGGTTTCCGGTGCGTTCTTACGTTGTTAGTCACCATCAGCTTCTACCTGGCAACCAATGTTGCTGTTCGTGCAACGAGCGAGTGGGTATCCATCAAGACGTTGCCCGGATTTGCCGATGCTAATGCTCAACTCCAGGCGCTGGTCAACCGGAAAGGACATCACGCGGTGAACCGGTTGTGTGTCGTTGGGCAGCGTGACGGCGCACACTTTCAGGCTGAAGTGTATTGGCCATCGGAGAACAAGCTGATCCTGTGGGTGCCGAACGTCAATGATCCAGAGACGCTGGTTCACTCCAAACGCTACCTGGACCTTACGCGGGACGTTCGTAACGATCCCGGCACAAGCACTTACCTGTTGTCTCGATCGTTCGTGAAAGAGGTGCAACGAGCTTGTCCACGCGAGGGAGACCAGTTTCTGATTAACAGAGACTCCGCGCGAGCGCCCGACCATGGCTAAACCCGCTCAGCCCGGTGCCTCGAAGGTGCCGGCCCTTTCACTGGATGCGCCCAACACCGATGCGGGGGCAATGGAAAGACTGTTCCTGCTGGAAGCGTATAACCCCGGGAACGTGGGCAACTACGTGGCGTCGGACAACCTGACGGCCATGCGGCTGATGCGGCAGACGATAGAGAACAGGCTGAAGTCTCCCGGCGAGTACGGTGCCAAAGGTGCCACGTCGGAGACCGACATTGTGGAGTTGGGGAATCAGTTTGCCGGGTTTGCAGACTATCCCGCGCTGGACGCGGGCATGAGTGCAAATCTGGCGGGCATACTAGCCATCGCCAACAACCCTCGGCATCCGCAACAGGGTGACTACGCGCAGTTCGTGCGGGATGCCGTATCGGCGGCTACTGAGGCTGTTGTTCCTGCCGTGGCGAAATACGCCGATGTGACGGCTTGGCGTACGTCGGACCATGGCGCTCCAGGAGGCCGTTTCACGGCGCTCGAGACGATCGGCGGTAACACGTTCTACGCGACGACGCCGGTACCACCCATGCCGCCCAGGCATGTCAAGCACCGGAAGCCTCGAGCACATGGCGTTAAGTCTGGGTAGTTTGCGACGCCCCAGCGTATCTGCAGTAAGCGCGTGCCCCTGACGCGACACGCACGCTGCCATTGTGGGAAGCAAGTCTCTGCCCCTTCTTTCCAAGAAAGAGCTTGCTTGCTCCGTATCGGTCACTCGTAACGTCGAACCAGCATACGGTAGGAATCCACCCTATCGAATGCCGCCACTACCTTTCTCACTTCCCCACCCGATCCAGCACCAGCCCAGCCGTCAAAATCTGCGGCAGCACCTCCGGCTCGCCCGCCGCCGGGTAGAACACGTAAAGCGGCACGCCCGCCCGATCGTATTGCTGCAGGAACGCGGTGATCCCGGCATCCCGCCGCGTCCAATCTCCCTTCAGATACGCCACGCGATGGGCGGCAAACGCGTCACGCACCGCCTGCGGCGCCAGCGCCACCCGCTCGTTCACCAGGCACGTCACGCACCAGGCCGCACTCATGTCCACCAGCACCGGACGGTGCTCCGCCCGCAGGCTGGCCAGGCGCCCGGCAGAGAACGGCTCGGACCCGTCGGCTGCCACGCCTTGCGCCGCCTGCGCCGCTGGCGCCGCCAGCGCCACCGCCGCCAGCAACGCCAGCCCGCCGGCCGCACTCGCCAGCGCGGCCAGGTTCAGCACCACCGGCCGCTCGCGCGTCTGCCCGAACCCGTAGGCCCAGGCGGCGAACGCAACCAGCAGGAAGCTCGCGAAGATGGCCGCCAGACCCGTCTGGTCTGTCTGCTGGCTCGCCACCCACACCATCCACAGCGCCGCCGCATACATCGGAAACGCCAGCAGGTGCTTCAGCGTGTCCATCCACGCGCCGGGCTTCGGCAGCAACCGCGCCGTTGCCGGGCTGAGCGCCAGCGCCGCATAGGGCGCCGCCAGCCCCAATCCTAACGCCACGAAGATCGCCATCCCCTCCACCGCCGGCATCGCAAGCGCGGCAGCCAGTGCCGCTCCCATGAACGGCGCGGTGCAGGGTGTCGCCACCACCACCGCCAGCAGCCCGGTGAAGAAACTGCCGCGGGAGGCCAACCGCTGCCCCGCCCCCGCCATCTGCCCGCCTACCAGGAACACGCCCGACAAGTTCAGCCCGATGGCGAACAGCAGCCACCCCGTAGCCGTGGTGAACACAGCCGACTGGAACTGCACCCCCCATCCCGCCGCCCCGCCAGCCGCGCGCGCCGCCAGCGTCAGCCCGCCGATCGCACAAAAGGCCGCCACCACGCCCAGCGTGTAGAACGCCGCCTCCCGCCGCACATGCGCCCGCGCCACCCCCGACAGCCGCGCGAGGGACAGCGCCTTGATCGCCAGGATCGGCAGCACGCAAGGCATCAGGTTCAGGATCAACCCGCCGGCAAACGCCAGTACCAGCGCCTCCAGCAGCCCCGGCCCGGCAACCCGGTCCTGCGGCAGCGCCCCTCCGGTCGCGGCCACCGTCAATGCCTCGGTCTGCCCGCCCGTGTCCGTCAGCACCAATACGCCGGCCAAGGATGTCATCGGCGTCTTCACCGGCCGCAACGCCAGCGAAACCCGCTCCGCCGACACGTGCAGCACCTGCCTGGCACCCTGCTCGATCACGCCCGCCTCAGCTGGAAAGAACTGCGCCGTCCGCAACGACAGATGCGGCGCATCGAGCCACAGCACGCCGCCAGGCGTCACATGCGCGGCAAACGGGCTGGGCCGCGGCATGCGCGCATCCGCGGCCTGGAACAGCGCCGCCTGCGGCCCAGCCGCACCCGTGCCTACCGGCAAATCCAGATGAAACGTGGCGTCCTCCGGCACGCAGACCGTGGCGCAAACCAGCCAGGTCGCATGCGCCGTGATGGCAGCCGCCTTGTCCGCCGTGGCCGTGACGGGCAGCAGCACCTCACCCGTATAAGCAAAACTGGTGAACGGCCCCTCATGCAGCAGTTCCGGCGCCGGATACTGGATCGGCCCCGCCTTGGCCCCCGCCACCTCCAGCGTCGGTGCCGCACCTGCATCCCCAGGGTTGGACCAATACGTGTGCCAACCCGGCGCCAGCTTCAGGTGCAGGCCGATCCGGAACGGCTTGCCCGCCACGATGCTGTCGGACTCGCTGACCAGCGTCGCCGTGCCGCGCGCGTTGGTCACCGCCGCGCTCTCGCTGGCGGCGGCTGGGCCAGCTGCGAGCAGGGCGAGCAGGGCGGCTATCGGGACGCGCATCGATACTCCTTGAGAAAGCAAGCAAGGCCTTCTTTTTTGAAAAAAAGAAGCAAAAAACTTTTGCTCCCTCGCTG
>CAXTJZ010000150.1:0-9724 GCA_964244695.1 uncultured Acetobacteraceae bacterium | reverse complement strand
CTACAGAACTGCGAACGAGCGGCGAGGGCGGTGGCGTCGCTGGCCGGCGTATCGAGCGTGGTCCGCTCTCGCGGGTTCTCCAGCGCGCCGGTGCCGACATCAGGACAGCCACGCTATGTGCATGGCGTGCTACGGGCAGCGTGCGCGCTGCCGCCGGCAGCCCTGCTTGTGGCGTTGCAAGCTATCGAACGCCAGGCGGGCCGGGAGCGAAGCGTGCCTCACGCGGCCCGGACGCTGGATCTGGACATCATCGACGCCGGCGGACTGGTGCAGGAAGAGGCCAGCCTTACGCTACCTCATCCCAGGATGCATATGCGCGGGTTCGTGCTGTATCCGCTACGCGACGTAGCGCCTGCTTGGCTGCACCCGGTAAGCGGCCTGGGCGTGCAGACCCTCCTGGCAGCCCTATGCCCAAACGACACCGTCCAGCTCTAACCACGCGCTCGCTCCAAAGCGGCCCAAGGGGCAAAAGTCTTTTGCTTCTTCTTTCCAACAGAAGGCGTTGCCTTGCTTACTTAACCCCGTTCCCCTATGATGAAAGTTTAGAAAAACCAGCCAAGTCCGTGGAGTACCCGTCTCATGGCGCGTGTAACCGTAGAAGATTGCGTGGAGCGCGTCCCGAACCGCTTCGAGCTCGTCCTGCTCGCGGCCCAGCGCGCGCGCAACATCAGCCGCGGCGAGGAGCTGACTGTCGAGCGCGACAACGACAAGAACCCGGTCTGCGCACTGCGCGAGATCGCCGGCGAGACAATCGAGCTGCCCAAGCTGGAGCAGGACCTCATCAAGTCGTTGAGCCGCTCGCCGGAGCCCGAGCCTGCCGATGAGGAAGTGCTTGATCTAATCCCGACGGATCAGAACATCTTTGGGTTGCAAGACATCTCCTCCGAGGAAGAGGCCGCCGGCATGGCGCAAGAAGAGCTGTCGCCGGACGATATAGAGGCCGCAATCGAGGCCGAGCTGGGCGGCCGCCGCCGCTAGGCCTGTTGTCAGGGGGGCGGTTGTGGCAGCACTGAAGACCCCTGATTTTTGTTCGCGTGCGCCGGAGGGCAGCGGCGGCGCGCTAGCCACGCGGGAAGCCGTGCTGACCCAGCGCGTGCGCGCCTACGCGCCTGGGGCAAACACAACCCTCATCGAAGCCGCCTATGCGGTTGCGACAGCGGCTCACGGTACGCAGACACGCGATAATGGCGATCCCTATATTACACATCCGGTGGCCGTGGCCGAGATATTGGCCGGCTACCACCTCGACGTGGCCAGTATCTGCACCGCCCTGTTGCACGACACGGTAGAGGATACCGATGTCACGACACGCGAGCTGGAGGCGCGCTTCGGCCCTACTATCGCCGGCTTGGTGGACGGCGTCACCAAGCTGACCAGGCTGGAGCTGCAATCGGACCGCACCAAGCAGGCGGAGAACTTCCGCAAGCTGGTGCTGGCGATGAGCCGCGACATACGCGTGCTGCTCGTTAAACTCGCCGACCGGCTGCACAACATGCGCACGCTCGGCTTCGTGCAGAAGACCGAACGGCGCCACCGCATCGCACATGAGACGCTGGACATCTACGCGCCTTTGGCCGCCCGCATCGGCATGGATTCGCTGAAGACCGAGCTACAGAACCGCTCCTTTGCCGTGCTCGAGCCTGACGCGCACGATACCATACAGGCCAGGCTGAATTACCTGCGCGGCCAGGGTGCAGACGTGATCGAGGAAGTGCGCCGCGAGTTGGCCACTGTTTGCCGCGACGCCGGCGTGGACGTGCGCGAAGTGTCCGGCCGGGAGAAAAGCGCGTTCTCCATTTGGCAGAAGATGCAGACGCGCAATGTGGCATTCGAGCAGCTCTCGGACATCATGGCGTTCCGTATCGTGGTACCCACGCGCGAGCAGTGCTACATGGCCCTGGGGGCGGTGCACAACGCCTTTCCGGTGATCGCCGGCCGCTTCAAGGACTACATCAGCACGCCGAAGGCGAACGGCTATCAGAGCCTGCACACCGGCGTGACCCTGCGCCACCCACGCAACCAGAAGATAGAGGTGCAGATACGCACCCAGGAAATGCACGACGTCGCCGATAACGGCGTCGCCGCGCATTGGAACTACAAGGAAGGCGAACAGGAAGCGCAGAACTTCCCCTGGGTACAGGACCTGCTGGAGATCTTGGACAACTCCGCAGCACCCGACGAATTCCTGGAGAACACCAAGCTCGAGCTCTACCAGGACCAGGTCTTCTGCTTCACACCGAAAGGCCAGCTCATCCAGTTGCCGCGTGGCGCCACGCCGATCGATTTTGCCTACGCCGTGCACAGCCAGGTCGGCGACACCACAGTAGGCGCAAAAGTAAACGGCAGGCTGATGCCGCTGCGCACCGAACTCGCAAACGGCGATCAGGTGGAGATCATGACGGCGCGCGGCGGCACGCCCTCGCCCTCATGGGAACGCTGGGTTGTCACCGGCAAGGCGCGCGCGCGCATACGCCGCTACGTAGCTGGCCAGCAGCGCGCGCAGACGCTGGACCAGGGCCGCACCGCACTGACACGCGCGTTCCGACAGGAAGGGCTTGACGGTTCCGAAAAGGTGCTGGAAGGCGCGCTGAAGAACTTCAAATGCGCGACCTTGGACGACCTTTACGTGCTGGTGGGCAACAGCACGGTCGGGCCGAAAGACGTGATACATACGGCCTATCCGGAGATGCTTGAAGCCGCACGCGGGCCGCGGATGATACCCGGTCTGCTGGCACGTCCAGCTACCGCAAAACCACCGTCACGCGACAGCGGCATGGCCATTACCGGGCTGGTGAGCGGCATGGCTGTACACTACGCCGGCTGCTGCCACGCGCTGCCTGGAGATCCGATTGTGGGCATCGTCACCACCGGCAAGGGTGTCACGATACACACGAAGAGCTGTCCCACGCTGGAGACTTTTGCCGCTACGCCTGAGCGCTTCATCGACGTGGACTGGGATTACGCTGCAGGCGCCGGCGTTCCTGGCGCGGGTGGCAAGGCCAATACGCATACCGGCCGCGTAAGCGTGATCGCGGCCAACGAGCCGGCTACCTTGGCCAACCTGACCAACGCGGTGGCGCGTCAGGATGGGGCTGTGACGAATTTGAAGATTGTAAGTCGGCAACAAGACTTTATCGAAATACTGGTGGATGTGGAAGTGCGCGATTTGCGTCACTTGTCGATGGTGATTGCGGGGCTTCGGGCGGTGAGCGGGTTGACGCAGGTGGAGCGGGATCATGCTTAAGAAAGAAAAAAAGCGGTTCTTTTTTGAAAAAAAGAACCAAAAAACTTTCGCTTGCCTAGGTGCGTGTCGCGGACGCTTGTCGGCCGGATGATTATCGGGATTGGCGCGGACCTTTGTGATATCCGGCGGGTGGAGAAGGTGATGGCGCGGTTTGGCGACCGCTTTCTGCAGCGCGTGTTTACCGAGGAAGAGCGCGCACGTGCGGCGCGACGCACGGAAAGCCTGCAAGCGGGTACGTATGCCAAGCGGTTTGCAGCAAAGGAAGCCTGCGCCAAGGCACTGGGCACAGGCTTCAGCAAGGGCGTGTTCCACTCGGACATGGGCGTGGTGAACCTGCCCGGCGGCAAACCAACTTTAAGACTGACCGGAGGCGCACTGGCGCGGCTCCGTGCTATAACACCCATCAGTCTACACGCAGAACTCGCCCTCACGATGACCGACGAGGTGCCTTACGCTTTTGCCCAGGTCATCATCTGGGCCGCACCTGAAACAGCCGCCGCTTAACTACGGCGTGGCTACTGCTCGCCAACTACTGGCAGGTGTTAGCCCATACGCCCATGGCAGTGCTTATACTTCTTGCCGGACCCGCAAGGGCACGGTGCATTGCGCTGCGTCCCGCCCCAGGTTGTGGGATCGTTCGCATCGAACGGCGCCAACGCCGCCTCGCCCATCTGCCACGCCTCGCCGCCACCGAACTGATCCGCGCCAGTCAAGGCAGGTGCTGCAAAGTTCTCCACCATGCCCACCGGCAGCGCGCGCGGCAGCGGCGGCGGCTCGGCGGACAGTTCCACCCGGCTCAACGTGCTGACCACGCGCTCGCGCATGTCGTCCAGCATGGCATTGAACAGCGCGAAAGCTTCCGCCTTATATTCATTCAGCGGATCGCGCTGCCCGTATGCCCTCAGGCCGATGCCCTGCCGCAAATGGTCCAGCGCCAGCAGATGCTCCTTCCACACCGTGTCGAACATTTGCAGCAGCAGGCTTTTCTCGATGTAGCGCATCACCTCCGGGCCGTAATTGGCCGCCTTGCTGGCGGCGGCACTGTCGATCGCCTCGGTCAGCCGTGTGTGTATGGCCTCCTCGGCGATGCCTTCCTCGCGGCCCCAGTCAGCAATCGGCAGGTCGAGGTTGAACACGCGCTTCACGTCTGCCGCGAGTTCCGCGGTTTCCCACTGTTCGGCAAACGCACGTTCGGGAATACGCTGCGCCACCATCGCGTCGGCGAGCTCGTGGCGGAAGCTGGCGATGGTCTCGGAGACGTCGTTGCTGTTCATGTACTCCCGGCGCTGGGCATAGACTTCCTTGCGCTGGTCGTTCATCACGTCGTCGTATTTCAGCAGGTTCTTGCGCGTATCGAAATTGCGCGCCTCCACCTTCTTCTGCGCCTTTTCCAGCGCCTTGTTTATCCAAGGATGGACGATCGCCTCGCCTTCCTTCAGCCCCAACCGCTGCAGCATCCCGCCCATCCGGTCGCTGCCGAAGATGCGCATCAGGTCGTCTTCCAGGGATAGGAAGAACCGGCTGGCGCCGGGATCGCCCTGCCGGCCGGAGCGGCCACGCAATTGGTTGTCTATGCGCCGGCTCTCATGGCGCTCCGTGCCAATCACCAGCAATCCGCCACCCGTCTTCACACGGTCATGGAAGCCCGGGATTTCCGCACGTATCTCCGCCTCGCGCGCTGCACGCTCAGCGTCTCCCGCCAGGCTATGAGCCTCTTGGCGAAGCCGCATGTCCATGTTGCCGCCGAGCTTTATGTCCGTGCCGCGGCCGGCCATGTTCGTGGCAATCGTCACGCGGCCAGGTGCGCCGGCCTGCGCGATGATCGTCGCTTCCTGCTCATGGAAACGCGCGTTGAGAACGGCATGCGGTATCTTGCGCGCCTTCAGTATCTCACTAAGGACTTCGCTCTTCTCGATGCTGACCGTACCCACAAGCACCGGCTGCTCGCGCGCACGTGCCTCCTCGATCAGCGTGGCCACAGCGGTGTATTTCTCGCCCGCCGACCGGTACACCTCGTCGTCGCCGTCTTTACGCACGACAGGCACGTTCGTCGGAATCTCGACCACGCTCAGCTTGTATATTTCAGCGAACTCGTCGGCTTCCGTCATCGCCGTGCCCGTCATGCCGGAAAGCTTCGGGAAAAGGCGGAAGTAGTTCTGGAAGGTGATGGAAGCCAGCGTCTGGTTTTCCTGCTGGACAGTGACGTATTCCTTGGCTTCCAGCGCCTGGTGCAGGCCTTCGGAGAAACGCCGACCTTCCATCATCCGGCCGGTGAACTCGTCGATGATGATCACCTTGTCGTCGCGCACGATGTAGTCCACGTCACGCGCGAACAGCGTGTGCGCGCGCAGCGATTGCTGCACGTGATGCACCACGCTGACGTTAAAGATGTCGTACATGTTGCCTTCGGTGATGATCCCGGCCTCGCGCAGCATGTCCTCCACGCGCTCGTTGCCGGCCTCCGTCAGATGCACGGACTTCGCCTTCTCGTCCTTCTCGAACGTCGCTGAATCCTTAACCAACTCCAGGATCACCAGGTTCACAGACCGGTACAGGTCCGAAGAGTCCTCTGCCGGCCCCGAGATAATCAGCGGCGTGCGCGCCTCGTCGATCAGGATGCTGTCCACCTCGTCGACGATCGCGTAGTTGAACGGCCGCTGGACCATGTCCTCCAGCCTGTATTTCATGTTGTCGCGCAGGTAGTCGAAGCCGAACTCGTTGTTCGTCCCATACGTCACGTCGCACGCATAGGCCGCGCGCCGCTCCTCATCCATCAGCCCGTGCACGATCACGCCGGTGGTCAGCCCCAGAAACGCGTACAGCCGTCCCATCTCCTCGCTGTCGCGCCGCGCCAGATAGTCGTTCACCGTCACCACATGCACGCCGCGGCCGGACAGCGCGTTCAGATAAACCGGCAGCGTCGCCACCAGCGTCTTGCCCTCGCCCGTCTTCATCTCGGCGATCTTGCCGTCATGCAGCACCATGCCGCCCACCAGCTGCACGTCGAAATGCCGCATCCCCAGCACGCGGCGGCTCGCCTCGCGCACCACCGCGAACGCCCCCGGCAGCAACCCGTCCAGCGTCTCGCCGGCCGCGATCCGCCCGCGGAACTCCGCCGTCTTCCGTGCCAGCGCCTCGTCCGACAGCCCGGTCACCGCGGCCTCGTGCGCGTTCACGCGCGGCACGCGCTGCTGGTAGGACTTCAGGGAACGGTCGTTGGACGTCCCAAAAACGGCGCGGGCGATAGAGGAGAACATGTCGGGCAGATAGGCGGCGCGGGGTGTGGGGTCAACCAAGGCAAGGCCAGGGGCGCTGCCCCTGGACCCCGCTGGGGCCAGTCGGCCCCAGACCCCGGGCTTCGCCCCTCGCAGTTTGTGGAGGGGGGCCATCCGTGTGTTGGCAACAACGCGTGCGGCCCCCCTCCACAAACTGCGAAGCAAAACAGGTTCTAAGGACGACTGTCCTTAGCGGGGTCCAGGGGCAGCGCCCCTGGCCTTGCCTGAATTTCACCCCCAGCCCGTTGCCGCCCACCGCCCAATGCCTCATAAGGCCGCCGCCCCTACTCCGAGGACCCCATGCGCCTGCTGACCCTGACCACGGCCCTGACCGCGGCTGTACTTGCAACCGCCCCCGCCATGGCCCAGGCGCCCCGCCCCGCCGCCGCGCCGGCCGCCACCGCGCCTGCCACGCCCGGCGCCCCGCCGCAGAACGCCGTCATCGTCACCGTCAACGGGGATCCGGTGCGCGTGTCGGACGTGCTGGGCTGGGTGGACACGCACGTGACGCCGGAGCAGCGCCAGTCGATCGGCCAGGACAAGCTGTTCAGCGCCGCCGTCAACGAGCTCGCCACAGGCAAGGCGCTGCAGATCATGGCCCGCAAGCAGGGCCTGGACCGGGACCCGACGGTAGCCCACCAGATGCAGACCGCCGCCGACGAGGTTCTGCAGCGCGCGCTTCTGGTAAAGACCGTGTTGCCGATGGTCTCCGAGGAGGCGATCAAGGCGCAGTACGACAAGCAGTACGCCGGCAAGCCCGGCGAGCCCGAGGTCCACGCCCGCCACATCCTGGTCGATAGCGAAGCCAAGGCGAAGGACATCATCAAGCAGCTGCAGGCCGGCGCCAAGTTCGAGGACCTGGCCAAAAAGTACAGCGATCCGAAGGACCCGGCCAGCGCGCAGGGCGGCGACCTCGGCACCTTCAAGAAGGCGGACATGCTGCCGGAGTTCTCGGACGCCGCGTTCAAGCTGAAGAAGGGCGAGTACACCACCACGCCGGTGCACACCCGCTACGGCTGGCACGTGATCCAGGTGATCGACACCAGCGTCTCCACGCCCCCGGCCTATGACACCGTGCATGACGAGATACGCCAGACGCTGCTGCGCCAGGATGCGCAGACGCTGGCGGCCAAGGCACGCGACGCGGTGAAGATCGTCTCCTACGGTCCGGACGGCAAGCCGGTGAAGCCGGCCACCACGCCGGTCCCCGCGGCGTCCAGCCCGGCGCCGGCCAAGAAGTAGTCCGCATGGCGGCCGCGCCTGCCGTGTCGCCGCTGGCGCTTCCGTTGCCGGATCTGGCGCCGGTCGCCGGCGTGCGTCTCGGCGCCGCGGCGGCCGGCATACGCTATCAGGGCCGCACGGACCTGTTCCTGGCAGAGTTCGCGCCGGGCACCACGGTCGCTGGCGTGTTCACCCAGAACAAATGCCCCGGCGCGCCGATCGACTGGTGCCGTGCCGCGCTGGCGGGCGGCACCGCACGGGCGCTGGTGGTCAACGCCGGAAACGCGAACGTCTTCACCGGCCAGGCAGGCCGGGACGCCACGCAGGCCACGGCTGATGCTGCAGCCGCCCTCGTGGGCTGTGCGGCGTCCGAGGTGTTCCTCGCGTCCACCGGCGTAATCGGCCAGACCTTACCTCACGAGCGAATCACTGCCGCCCTGCCCGCCCTTCATACGTCGCTGCGCGAGGACAGCCTGGCGGATGCCGCGCGGGGCATGATGACCACTGACACGTTCCCCAAAGCCGCCACCCGAATGGCAGACATCGGCGGCGTGCCCGTGCGCATCACCGGCATCGCCAAAGGCAGCGGCATGATCGCGCCGGACATGGCGACGATGCTGTGCTTCGTGTTCACCGACGCGGCGCTGCCGGCCGCCAGCCTGCAGGCGCTGCTCGCCGACGCTGTGAAACCAACCTTCAACTGCATCACCGTGGACGCGGACACTTCCACCAGCGACACTGTCCTGCTGTTCGCCACGGGTCAGGCCGGCAACAAGCCGGAGCCCTCGCCAGCATTCGCGCAGGCGCTTGAAGACGTGTTGCGCGACCTGGCCATCATGGTCGTGCGCGACGGCGAAGGTGCCAGCAAGCTCATACGCATCGACGTATCCGGCGCCATCAGCCAAGACAGCGCCCACCGCGTGGCCCTCGCGGTCGCCAACTCCCCGCTGGTGAAAACCGCCATAGCCGGCGAGGACGCCAACTGGGGCCGCATCGTCATGGCCGTCGGCCGCGCCGGCGAACCCGCCGACCGGGACCGCCTCAGCATCGCCATCGGCGGCGTATGGATGGCCCGCGACGGCACCGTGGTGCCAGGCTACGACGAAGCGCCCGTCGTGGCCCACATGCGCGGCCACGAGATAGACATCCAGATCGATCTCGGCCTGGGCGGCGGCGCCGGCCGCGCCTGGACCTGCGACCTCACGCACGGCTACATCGACATCAATGGCAGTTACAGAAGCTAGCCCGGCCGCGCCGGAGACCGACGCGTTCGAGACGCTCACCACCGAGCGGCTGACCCTGCGCCCGCCGCAGCCGCAGGACGCCCCGGCCATCCACCGCCTGGTCAACACCTGGCCCGTCGTGCGCATGCTCTCCCGCCTGCCCTACCCCTATCCGCGCGCGCTCACCGACGAGTGGATCGCGTCCACCATCGCCCAGCGCCTGGACGGCCGCGCTTACCACCTGGTCATCACCGGCCACGAGGACGGCGCCGAAATGGTCATCGGCTGCGTCGGCCTCCGCCTGGACCTGGCCCCACGCACAGGCAGCCTCGGCTACTGGGTCGGCCAGCGCTTCTGGGGCCACGGCGTGGCCCAGGAGGCCGCCGCCCGCGTGGTGCGCTGGGCGCTGGCCAACCTGCCGATCGACCGCGTGGTGGCCCAGGTCTCGCTGGACAACCCCGCCTCGGCCGCGGTGCTGGCCCGCCTCGGCTTCCGCGAGACCGGCCGCGCCAAGCAGCATTTCCTGGCGCGCGATGCCGAGGAGGAAGTCGCGGTGTTCGAAGTGTTGCGCGACGACGTGTTCGGTTCGGCGGAGTCCTAGGCCACGGAAGCGCCGGACGGCCGCAAGCTGCTGCTGGTGGCCGCCTGCGCGCTGGTGGATACGGACAGCCGCGTGCTGCTCGCCCGCCGTCCGGAGGGCAAGAAGATGGCCGGCCTGTGGGAATTCCCCGGCGGCAAGCTGAACCCCGGCGAGACGCCCG
>CAXTJZ010000149.1:0-9767 GCA_964244695.1 uncultured Acetobacteraceae bacterium | reverse complement strand
GACGGCGCCGTGACAGTGGGCTGCCACAGGATCGACTATCAGGCCGTGGCCGGCCCGCTGGTGGTGCATCCGAAGGGATGGGACGACGCCGCCCAGAATGCGCCGCCGGACAAGGCCGCTCATAACCCGAAGGCCGAGGCCTCGATGTTCTACGTGGCGTATTTCGCCAAGGGACCAAGCCCGGGGACGGCGCCGCGGCCGGTAACCTTCATCTATAATGGCGGCCCCGGCTCCGCCAGCCTGTGGCTGCATCTGGGCGCATTCGGGCCACGGCGTGTGGTGACGTCCGACAACGGCCATACGCCGGCAGCGCCGTATCAACTGGTAAACAACGACCAGAGCCTGCTCGATGCCAGCGACTTGGTGTTCATCGACGCGCCGGGCACAGGGTTCAGCCGCATCGCCGGGCCGGACAAAGAAAAATCGTTCTACGGCATTGATGCCGATGGACATGCGTTCGCCGAGTTCATCAGCCAGTTCCTCGGCAAGTACAACCGCTGGAACGCGCCGAAATACCTGTTCGGCGAAAGCTACGGCACGACGCGCTCCGCCGTGCTCGCAAACCTGCTTGAGCACGACTACAACGTCGACCTCAATGGGGTGATGCTGCTGTCGCAGATACTCGCATTCGACCTCAGCCCGGACCGCGTGGAGAACAACCCCGGCGTCGATCTGGCCTACGAGTTGGCGTTGCCGACCTATGCGGCCACGGCGTGGTACCACCACAAGCTCGGCGCCACGCCGCCGGCCGACCTCGGCGCTTTCCTGGGTCAGGTGGAGCATTTCGCGCTGACGGACTACGCGGCCGCGCTGGCGCAGGGCGCGATGCTGCCGGATGCCGACCGCACGGCGATCGTCCATCGCCTGCACGACTACACAGGGCTGCCGGAGGACTACATCAACCGCGCCGATCTGCGGGTGGACGGCCACGAATTCTCCAAGACTCTGCAATCCGATGACGGGCTGACGACGGGCCGGCTGGACACGCGGTTCTCCGGCCCTGACCTGGACCCGCTGAGCAAGGGCGCGCAATACGACCCGCAATCGGCGGCGCTGAGCTCCGCCTACGTCTCCAGCTTCAACGACTACGCGCGGCGCGTGCTGAAATATGGCGCGGACCGGACGTTCAAGCCAAGCATCCGCATCTACCAGAGCTGGAACAGCCAGCACCGCCCGCCCGGCGCGCGGCTGGCGCTGCCGCAGACGGCCAACGTGATGCCGGACCTGGCTGCGGCGATGAAGATGAACCCCACGCTGAAGGTGCAGCTCAACACCGGCGTTTATGATCTGGCCACGCCGTATTTCGAGGGCGTCTATGAGTTGCGGCATCTGCCGATGGAGCGCCGCCTGCAGAGCAACATCGAGATACGCACCTACCAGTCCGGCCACATGGTCTATGCCCACGCCAGCGCGCTGGCGGAACTGCACGCAAACGCGGCGGACTTCATACGCCGCACCGAAAACACGCCACACTGATCAGGAACGACAGAACGAAATGATACAGACAAACGGCTTGCGTGCGGCATTGCTGGCGGCGGGGATGCTGGCGGCGTCGCCCATGTTGATCGCACCCGCCATGGCGGCCGATCCGCCCGCCAAGCCGCACGATACGGACAAGACGGACAAGGATGCGCCCAAGCCACCGCATCTCAAGGCGGAAGCCAAGGCGACCGACGGATCAGTGACGATAGGCGGCAAGCCGATCGCGTATCAAGCCGTGGCCGGCACGCTGGTTGTGCACCCGAAAGGCTGGGACGACGCGGCCAAGCCTGAGAAAGATGACAGCAAGAGCGACGACGGCGACGATGACCACAACCCGACGGCCGAAGCCTCGATGTTCTACGTCCCCCACTTCGCCAAGGGCGCGCCCGCGGAAGGCCGGCCTATCACCTTCTTCTTCAACGGCGGGCCCGGCTCGTCGAGCGTGTGGCTGCACATGGGTGCGTTCGGGCCGCGCCGCGTCGTCACGCTGGACGACAGCCACACGCCGGCCGCCCCCTACCAGGTGGTCAACAACGACCAGAGCCTGCTGGATGCCACCGACATGGTGTTCGTCGATGCGCCAGGCACCGGATTCAGCAGGATTGTCGGCCACGACAAGGAAAAGTCGTTCTACGGCATCGACGCGGACGCGCATGCGTTCAGCGAGTTCATCACGACGTTCCTCTCGAAATACAACCGCTGGAACTCGCCGAAATACCTGTTCGGCGAGAGCTACGGCACCACGCGCTCGGCCGTCGTTTCCAACATGCTCGAATCCGACTACAGCCTGGACCTGAACGGCGTGATCCTACTGAGCCAGATACTCAGCTTCGACACCAGCGTGGACGGGCCGGAGACGAACCCCGGCATCGACGTGGCCTATCCGCTGGCGCTGCCAACCTACGCGGCCACGGCCTGGTATCACCACAAGCTCGGGCCTAACCCGCCGGCCAACCTGCCGGCGTTCCTGGGCGAGGTGGAGCGCTTCGCGATGGGCGACTACACGCTGGCGCTGGCGGCCGGCAACACGCTGCCGGCGGACAAGAAGACCGCGATCATCGCCAAGCTGCATGACTACACCGGCCTGCCCGCCGCCTACATACGCAAGGCGAACATGCGCATCACCGGCGGCGAATTCGAAAAGACGCTGCAGGACGACACGGACACCACGACGGGCCGGCTGGACACGCGCTTCTCGGGCCCCACGATGGATCCGCTCAGCAAGGAAGCCGATTACGATCCGCAATCCTCCTCCATCAGCAGCGCCTATGTCAGCAGCTTCAACGATTACGTTCGCCGCACACTGCATTACGGCGAAGGCGTGGCCTACAAGCCGGAGATCGACGTGTTCAAGTGGTGGGACATGCAGCACCAGCCGCCAGGTTCCAACGAGAAGCTGCCGCAATCGGCCAACGTGATGCCGGACATCGCGGCCGCGCTGAAGCAGAACCCGAACCTGAAGATACAGCTCAACGCGGGGTATTACGATCTGGCGACGCCGTTCTACGAGGGCATCTACGAGATGCAGCATCTGCCGATCCCGGACCGGCTGGCGGGGAACATCGAGTTCAAGCAGTACGAGTCGGGGCACATGGTTTACGCGCACCAGGCCGCTTTGCAGCAACTGCATGATAATGTGGCTGGGTTTATTGGGCGGACGCATCCTAAGTAAGCAGGCCGTCTTTCTTTAAGAAAGAAGCAAAAAACGCATCTTCCCGCTGTTCAGCCCCTTAGGCCTGTCCAAAAAACGCGGCTGCCGCAAATGCAGGGAGCGAAAGTTTTTTGCTTCTTTTTTCTTCAAAAAAGAAGGCCTGGCTTGCCTTACACTGTTGCCCCGAAGTCTCACCCCACCGCCTTAGCGCGGCCAAGCTGTTCCGGCAGGCCCCGGATCAGCGTAGATTAATTTCGCTAGACTAACTTTCGAGGGCCGATCTCCATGACCATTCGCCGTGGCCGCTGCAACAATATCGGGCTGTGCGAGAACGCCACGCGGCAGCGCACGATAGAGGTGCCGGACGGCGCGCCGTTCGTCTGCCCGAAATGCGAGACGGAGCTTGTGTCGGTGGCCGACCGCAAGACCCAGCGATCTGCGGCTACCGTAGCATTGCCGGCCGTGGCGATTGCCCTGGCGGCTATCGGCGTAGCTTACGGGGTTTGGGATTTGTACGGCCGGTCGCCGGCCGCGCCCGCCGCACAGACGATGGCGCCGGCCCAGCCGCAGGTTGCTGCCGCGGCAGCCCTGGCCGCAGCCGCACCGCAAGCAGCAGCGCCGGCGCCCTCGCCTGAGCCCGCACCTGCGCAGGCCGCAAGCGCCGCGCCGCAGGAGACCGCCCCGCCTGCCCAGGCCCAAGTGCCGCCGCCTAGTGTTTCCCCTGCCCCGGCGACCCCGCCGCAAGTGCCAGTTGCGCAGGCGCCCGCGGCACCGACACCTTCGGCAGCCGTGCCTGCGCCGGCGCCCGAAGCGGCGGCACCACCAACTGCCGCGGCGCCGCCTGCCCCGGCAGCGCCGGCCACGGAAGCTGTCCCGGCCGCATCCGATCCTGCCCAGCGCGTACAGGCCTTTCTGGGCAATGCCACGCGCGTGCCGATCACGTTCAACTTCCGCCCGAGCGTGGCGGCGCTGACGGCCCGCAGCGAACGCGATGTGGAAAAGCTTGTCAGCTACCTCAAGCAGCACCACGCCACGGGGGACCGCGTGTATCTCGCCGGCTTCACCGACAACCAGGGCGATCCCGCGGTGAACGAGGCGGTGTCGCAGAAGCGCGTGGCTACGGTAGCTGCTGCGCTGACGGAGGCGGGCATCACCCCCGCGCACGTGGCGAGCTTCGGCTCGGCGATGCCGGTGGCCGACAACACGACGCAGGCGGGCCGAGACAGGAACCGCCGCGTGGAAGTCTATCTGGCGCCCTGAAACCCGCAGCCAAACCCAGCCTGCAAGTCTCCGGATAGTAAGATTTGCACCGACTTCCGTGCAGGCGGGAGCAAAAGTCTTTTGCTTCCTTTCTTCAGAAAAGAAGGCCTTGCCTGCTTTCTTAGATGAACTGCCCCCGCAGGAACCCAAGCGCCGGCAAAGGCCGCCAAGCCTTCGGCACATCCGCCCGCCGTATCGGCGCCACGCTGTAATGCGGCACCGGCTGGCGGCTGCCGCGCAGGAAGCCGGCATAGGCGCTCACCTGCTGCTCCCGCCAAATGCGGTCCGCCAGCGCCGCCGTGCGGTTGGGGTAGATGTCGGCGATGCGCTCTGTCTTGCCGAGGGAGGCCACGACGGCCCAGAGCGTGTCGTCGCGTGTGGCGGGGAGGCGGATGATCTCGGTCATGCGTCCTGCTGGCCTGAGTGCGGGGACGTGGTAGGTCTGGCCTAGGCGACGGTCGCCAGAGCCGGTTCGCTTCCCACCGGCGTGCAGATCGGCGATTCGACCACGGCGTCGCAGGGCGGTGGCGGCTCGCCCGCATTGTTGCGCTGTTCCTGCGCGCGCTCGCGCATGCGCGAGAGTGCGGCGCTGGTGGTTGCCAGCGTGTCGTCGCCCAGGCCCAGGCACAGCGTGTCGGCCAATTCGGTGAGCTGGACGTCTATCTCGCCCAGCAGCGGCTGGGCCGCTTCCGTCAGATGCAGGCGCCAGCAGCGGCGGTCACTAGGATCCGGCCGGCGTTCCACCATGCCGCGCGCTTCCAGCCGGTCCACCAGGCGGGCCACGGTTATAGGCTCCACCTCGAGAATTTCGGCCAGCTCCTTCTGCAGCAGGCCGGGATGGGCTTCGAGGCGTATCATCAGGGTCCACTGCGCGCGGGTCATGCCGTGCGCCCTGGCGCGCCGGTCGGCCTCGGTCCGGATGAGCCGGGCGAGTATGACGATGTTGGTCAGCAGGTCGCGCTTGCGGGTCATGGCCATGGGGTATCTTGTGCCAGGAAAGGACTGGCCTCAACAGATTAGGAAAGCGGGGCCAGGAATATCAAGCGGGGCGCGGGGTAGGGGGGCAAGGAAGCAAGCAGTCCTTTTTTAAAAAAGGGACCAAAAAACTTCTGCTTTCCTCGCCTGCACCACTGCTTTGCCTGGTTCTGCCGGTGCGCGTGCTGGCAGGGCCGGGGCGCGCTCCTGCTTCTTTCTTGCAAAAAACGAGGGTCTTCCTTCCTTCGCGCCCGGTCGTCCGCTACGAAGCCTGCCATGTCCTCGGCCACCCCCCCTACCCTGATAACCGGCGCAACCGGCTTCGTAGGCTCCGCCGTGGCGCGCGTGCTGCTGGCGCGCGGCCACACGCTGCGCCTTTTTGTGCGGCCGGGCGGCGACAGGCGCAACATCGCCGGCCTGGACGCGGAGCTGGCGGAAGGCGATCTACGCGATCCGGCCTCGCTGGCCGCCGCCGCCGATGGCTGCCGCTATCTCGTGCACGTGGCGGCCGACTACCGCCTGTGGGTGCCTGATCCGGAAGCCATGATGCAGGCCAACGTGGCGGGCACGCGCGCGCTGCTGCTGGCGGCGCAGTCCCGCGGCGTGGAGCGCATGGTGTATTGCAGCAGCGTGGCGGCGTTGGGCCTGGTGGGCGACGGCACGGTGGCCGACGAGACCACGCCGGTGCATCCCGACAAGATCATCGGCATCTACAAGAAATCCAAATACCTGGCCGAGCAGGCGGTGCTGGACCTGGTGGCCGACCACGCGATGCCCGTGGTGATCGTGAACCCCTCCACGCCGGTGGGGCCGCGCGACATCAAGCCCACGCCCACCGGCAAGATGATACGCGACGCCGCAGAGGGCCGCATGCCGGCCTATGTGGAGACAGGGCTGAACATCGTGCACGTGGACGACGTGGCGGAAGGCCATGCGCTGGCCCTGGAGCGCGGCGTGGTAGGCGAGAAATACATACTGGGCGGCGAGGATTTCTCGCTGGGCGCGCTGTTCGCGCTGGTCTCCGAGGTGGCAGGGCGAAGGCCGCCGCGGGTGAAGCTGCCGATCGCACCGCTGTATCCGCTGGCGCTGGCCTGCGAGGCGCTGGCGCGGTTCGGCGTGGAACCGGTGGTGACGCGCGAGACGCTGGCCATGGCGCGGAAGAAGATGTTCTTTTCCAGTGCAAAGGCGAAGGCGGCGCTGGGGTATGCGCCCCGGCCGGCTGTGGAGGCTGTGCGCGATGCGGTTGCGTGGTTCAGGGAGGACCGTCTTTCCCGCTGAGCATGCCCTTCTCTTGCAACGGCCATGCTGGCGAAACAGAGGGATCAAACACGAGGGGCACGAGGAAGAAAGCGTCGGTTTTGACGTCTTCGCCTGAACCAGTCCCGCCGTCACCAGGCACCCAAACATCCAAGCAGCGTCGCAGGAGCAAAAGTTTTTGCTTCTTTTTTTCAAAAAAGAAGGCCTTCCTTGCTTCCCCTAGCCGCGATCTCCTTGACCATCTGGCTCTACCTTCTCCTGGGCCACGGCCGTTTCTGGCAGTCCGGCCCCATGCTGCGCGCTATCCCGTCCACCCGTGCCATGCCGCCGGTCACCATCATCGTGCCGGCGCGCAACGAGGCGGAGAGCATCGTGGCCTGCCTGCGCAGCCTGCTCGCGCAGGACTACGACGGGCCGTTCCGGGTGGTCATGGTGGATGACCTCAGCAGTGACGGCACGGGCGCGCTGGCGGACGGCATAGGCGACCCAAGGCTGACGGTGCTGCGCGGGGCGGCGCATCCGGCGGGGTGGAGCGGCAAGCTATGGGCGGTGCACCAGGGCGTGGTGCAGGCCGGGCGGGCGGAGCTGCTGTTGCTGACCGACGCGGACATCGTGCATGCGCCGCTTCATCTGGCCACGCTGGTCAGCCAGATGCAGGCCGGCGGGCTGGACATGGTCAGCGAGATGGTGGCGCTGCATTGCGAGCGGGCGGCGGAGCATGCGCTGGTACCGCCTTTCGTGTTCTTCTTCCAGCTGCTGTATCCGTTCGCCTGGGTGAATGATTCTGGCAACAGGATGGCGGCCGCGGCGGGCGGCACCGTACTGATACGCGCGGCGGCGCTGGCGCGGGTGGGCGGGGTGGAAGCGATGCGCGGTGCGCTGATCGACGACGTGACGCTGGCGCGGCGGGTGAAGCAAGGCGGGCGCATCTGGCTCGGGCATAGCGGGCTGGCCACCAGCATACGGCCGTATCGCAAGACAGGCGACGTGTGGCGCATGGTGGCACGCTGCGCCTTCGTGCAGCTGGGTTACTCGCCGTGGATGCTGGCGGGTACGGTTGTGGGCATGGTGCTGGTGTGGCTGGTGCCGCCCCTGGCCGCGCTGTTCGGGCACGGGGTGGCGCGGTGGATGGGCGTGCTGGCCTGGGCGGCGATGACCGTATCCTATTTGCCGACGTTGCGGCGGTTTCGGCTGAGTCCTGCCTGGGCGGTGTGCCTGCCTTTCGCTGCGGTGTTCTATACGGCGGCCACGCTTGGCTCGGCGGTGGATCATTACCGGGGGCTAGGCACCATCTGGAAGCAGCGGGCGTATCATGGATGAGCGGAGCGATGGCTGACTCAAAGATCGGTGCGGTGGACGACGTCGAGGCGTGGTCCGGCAAGGGCCGGACGCAGGAGAACTTCCCAGTGGGCTCGCTGCTGGTGCGGCCGTCGCTGCGCCGGCACGTGCACGCGTTCTACAGCTTCGCGCGCAATGCGGACGACATCGCGGACAGCGCGGTGCTGGCGCCGGAAGACAAGCTTTCGCGCCTGGGTGTCATGGAGAATGTGCTGGTTGGCCGCGCCGACGCCGGCTCGCCGTCCGCGTCTGGCCTGCGCCGCAGCCTGGCGGCGACCGGGGTGACGGATGCCCACAGCCGGGAGCTGCTGCGCGCCTTCCGGCAGGACGCGACGCAGACGCGCTACGCCACCTGGCCGGACCTGCTGGACTATTGCCGCTACTCGGCGATGCCAGTCGGGCGACACGTGCTGGCACTGCATGGCGAGTCGGCAGACTGCATCCCGCCGTCCGACGCGCTGAGCGCCGCCTTGCAGATACTGAACCACCTGCAGGACATGGCGCGCGACCTGGCCGGGCTGGACCGCTGCTATCTGCCGGAGGACTGGCTCAGCGCCGAGGGTTCCGGCATCGGCGATGTCCGCCGCCCGGCGGAGACGCCCGGGCTACGCCGTGTGATCGATCGCCTGCTGGACGGCTGCGACGTGATGAACGAGCAGGCGGCGGCCCTGCCCCAGCGCGTGCGCGACGTGCGGCTGCGGCTGGAGACGGGCGTGATCGTGGGCCTCTCGCGCCGCCTCGCCGCCCGGCTGCGTGCCGGGGACCCGCTGGCCAGGCGGGTGAAGCTGCACCGCATCGATGTTGCCGCAAGCCTGGCCGGCACCGCGCGCTACCTGCGGCGGCCCAAGGTGGCCGCGTGAGCTTTCCGCTCGAGGCGGCGCGGGAGGACCTGTCGGCCGTCAGCCGGATCGTGCGGGCGTCCGGCACCTCGTTCTATCGCGGCATGGCGATCCTGCAGCCGGAACGCCGCGTGGCGATGTACGCCGTCTATGCGTTCTGCCGGTTGGTGGACGACATCGCCGACGAGCCGAACGCGATGGAGCTGAAGCGCACCCAGCTCGACGCCTGGCGCGCCAGGATCGAGGGCGTGGCTACCGGCCAGGCGCCCGGGCCACGCGCGCCCGGGGGCGAAGGCGACGAGGGTGCGGTCGGTCGGCTGCTGCAGCTCGCCACGCAGCGCTACGGTCTGCGACGGGTCGATTTTCTGGCGGTCATCGACGGGATGCAGATGGATGCCGAGACGGTCATCGTAGCGCCAACCGCCGACACGCTGGACCTGTATTGCGACCGGGTGGCCTCCGCCGTGGGCCGGCTTTCCGTGCGCTGCTTCGGCGATTCCTCGCCGGCGGCTGACGAAGTGGCCCACCACCTGGGCCGCGCGCTGCAACTGACCAACATCCTGCGTGACCTGGCCGAGGATGCCTGGCGCGGCCGGCTCTATCTGCCGCGCGAGTGGCTGGCCCGGGCCGGCGTGCCGCCGGAACCGGCCGCGGCCCTGGCCAGCCCGGCGCTACCCGCGGCCTGCGAGCAGGCGGCGCGTCGGGCGCGGCAGCATTTCGCCGATGCGTATGCCGCGATGAAACGCTGCGACCGCAAGGCGATGAAGCCGGCGCGGCTGATGGCGGGCAGCTATGCGGCGGTGCTGGCGCGGCTGGAGCGGCGGGGGTGGTCCCGGCCGGAGACGGTGGTGCGGGTGCCTAAGTGGGAGAAGGTGGTTATCTCGCTTCGGGTGCTGCTTACGTAGGCAAGGCAAGCAAGGCCTTCTTTTTTGAAAAAAAGAAGCAAAAAACTTTTGCTACCCCGC
>CAXTJZ010000148.1:9438-9864 GCA_964244695.1 uncultured Acetobacteraceae bacterium | reverse complement strand
TTCACAAAAAAAGGCCTTGCCTTGCCTTCACTCAGGCGGCGTAGTCTCAGCCCATTTATCCCGAACCGCATCATAGTGCCGAAGCGGGTCATACACCTCCCCCAGCCGAAGATGCCCAGCATCCAGCGCCCCATCCGCCGAAGCCACCTCCAGGGTCGCCACCAGCACGTCATGCTCGGCCGAAACCTCGGCCACCTGGCTCGCCAGCAGATCCTGCTGCGTCACCAGCACGTCCAGCAGCGTGCGCACCCCGGCCCGCTGCTGCTGCGTGTAGCCGCGCACCGCCACCTGGTTGCCGGCAATCGCGTCCTGCTCGCCCGCCAGCCGCCGCCGCGCCGCCGCCAGCTGGTCCCACGCGCTCGCCGCCAACTGGCGCGCCTGGCGGCGCGCCTCCTCCAGCAGGTCGCCCTGCCGGTAGGTCATCTC
>CAXTJZ010000148.1:0-9428 GCA_964244695.1 uncultured Acetobacteraceae bacterium | reverse complement strand
GTCATCTCCTTGGCCGCCCGTATGCGGGAATATTCCCCGCCGCCCTGATACAGCGGCACGCTCACATCCAGCGTCACCTGCGCCGCGTTGTCGCGCTGGTTCAGCTTCTGGATCTCCGTATCGCGCAGCCGCGCGAACAGCCCGTTCAGCGAGAAATGCGGCAGCAGGTTCGCCCGCTCCACATCCACGCCGTGGTGGCTGGCCTCCAGCGAGGCGCGCGCGGAAACCACGTCCGGGTTGCTGTCCAAAGCAATCTCGATCGCCCGCTCCCGGCTCGGCGGCAGCGTCACCAGCGGTGCCGACAGCAGATGCGCCGTGGTGGCGAGCTGGCCCGGGGGCTCGCCCACCTGGTGCTCGAACGCGGCCTCCGATTGCGCCAGCATGGATTGCGCGGCGGCCAGCTGCGCCATCGCGGTGCCCAGCCGCGCGCGCGCCTGGCCCAAATCGGCGGGCGCCACCCCGCCGGCCGCCAGCTCCACGCCGCTCGCCTGCACGGTGTCGCGCTGCACGCTCACCTGGTGGGCGTTCAGCGCCACCACAGCGCGGTCGCGCACCACGTCCAGATACGCGGCCGCGGCGGAAAGCAGCACCTCCGCCTCCGTGCTGTGCAGGTTGGCACGCCCCGCGGCCACTTCGGATTCGGCGCGCTGAGTCTGCGCGCGTATTTGCCCGCTGGTGTAGATGTTCTGGGTCAGCTTCAGCTCGTAATCCTGCGTCAGCCGGCGCTCAGGGTCATGCGCGGTGTCCAAGTTGTCGTCGAACAGGGCAGGCCCGATGCTGCCGGTCACCGTCACATGCGGCCGCCAGCCGGAGAGCGCCTGCGGCACCTGCTCGTCGGTCTGCGCCAGTTGCCGACGTGCAGCCAGCAAACGCGGGTTGGTCTGATAAGCCAGCACCAGCGCGTCCGTAAAACCCAGCGGCGCCGGCTCCGCGCCGGCCACACCCGGCGCACCCGCCAACGCGGCACATACGAGCATAGCCAGCGCTTTCCGCCTCATACGTGTCGAACCCCTTTGCACGCGTGTCGTTAACCGCGCGCGCCAGGATAGCACAGCCGCCAGGCCCGCCTTCAGGAGTGACAATGACGCGACCGCCCACATTCCGGTTGCGCTGAAATGGCCGACGCGCAACGCCGGGGCTTCCGTATCTTCCTGGCCTTTGTCGCCGTGCTCGTCTGCGTGGGCGCCGCAATCATCTGGATAGCCGGCTGGGATTCCCCGCTCGCCAGCAGGCAGGATCCCGAAACCGAGGACGCCTACGCCGATGGCCCGGTCACCCCCGTAGCCGCCCGCGAGGAAGGCTACCTCAAACGCCTGCTGGTCGACGACAACCAGCCCGTCCACGCCGGCCAGGTGCTCGCCGAGTTGGACGACGACGACTACCGCGCCAACGTGGCCCAGGCACAAGGCCAGCTTGCCGCCTCCCAGGCAGCTTTACGCGAGCTGCAGGAACAGCGCGCCGTGCTGCTGCTGCAGGTCCAGCAATCCGTGGCACAGGCCGCCGGCACAGGCGCCCAACGCATACGCGCCTCCGAAGAAACCTCCCGCCAGGCCATGCTCCTGCCCACCGCTCTGGGCGAACGCCGCCAATACGACAACGCCCTGGCCGACGACCGCCGCCTCGCCGCAAACACCCGCGCCGAAGCCGCCCAGGCCGAGGAACGCCGCCGCCAGGTAGCCGTGCTGCAAGCCCAGGAAGCGCGCGCCTCCGCAGACATAGAGGCCCGCCAGGCAATGCTGGACCTCGCCCGCATACGCCTCGGCTACACGCAAATCCGCGCGCCGTTCGACGGCGTGGCCGGCACACGGCAGGTCCACATAGGCACGCTGCTGGAAGCAGGCACCGAGGTGATCCCCGTCACCCAGCTCGCCGCCGTGTGGATCACCGCAAACTTCACCGAGCGGCAACTGACCGACATAGTCCCCGGCCAGCCCGCCTTCGTGCGCCTGGACACCTACCCGGACGTGCAATTGCGCGGACACGTCGAGGGCACCTCGCCGCTGACCGGCCAGCAACTCGCCGCCGTGCCGGCGGACAACGTCACCGGCAACTACACGAAGGTGGTGCAGCGCGTGCCGGTGAAAATCGTCCTCGCTGACGAAGGCGGCCCTCTCCGCGGCCGCATACGCCCCGGCATGTCCGCCCTGGTACGCGTGCAGACCGGTCCTGACCGCGCGGTGAGGCCGGCCCGATGAGCGACGACGGCAAGCCAGAGGAAAACCCGAAAGACCGCGACGAAAAGAAGCCCGAGGACAGACAGAAGGAAGACAGGGAAAAGGCCGAAAAGCAGCGCTCGAAGAAGCGCGCCGCCATCATACGCGCCATCCTGGCCACCGCCGCCCTGGCCCTGATCGCCTTACTCCTGATCGACTGGAACGCCATCGTCTTCGAAGGCGGCCCGGCCGGCACCATAGACGCCCAACTCCGCGGCGACCCCGTGCAGATCGAATCCCGCGTCGCCGGCTACATCACCCGCATCGGCACCGACGACGACCAGCCGGTCCACCGCGGCCAACTGCTCTACGAGATCGAACAGGACGTCTACCAGGCGCAGGTCGAGCAGAACCAGGCCACCCTGCATCAAACCCAGGCGCAACTGACCGAGCTCGACGCGCGGCTGGCCGCCCAGCGCGCCACCATCGCCAGCCAGGCCGCCAACGTGCAAGCCTCCGACGCCGGCCGCTTCCAGGCCGCCGCCGAACTCGCCCGCCAGCGCGCCCTGCGCGGCACCGATGGCGGTATCCTGCGCGACTACCAGCGCGCCGAAGCCGACTCCCGCCAGAACACCGAGGCGGTCGTCTCCAGCCAGGACCAGCTACGCGCCGCCCAGGCCCAACTCACCATCATGCAAGCCCAGCGCGCCCAGGCACAGGCGCAGCTCGCCGCCCAATCCGCCCAGCTGGACGTCGCCCGCATCAACCTCGGCTACACCCGCATCCTGGCCCCCGCCGACGGCTTCGTCACCGCCCGCCTCGCCTTCCCCGGCACCTACGTCACCCCAGGCCGCCCGCTGATCACCTTCGTCCCCGCCAACGACGTCTGGGCCGTCGCCAACTACCGCGAGGAACAACTGATAGACCTCGCCGTAGGCCAGCGCGCCGAGCTGCACGTGGACGCCTTCCCCCGCGTGACGCTGCACGGCCATGTCCAAAGCTTCGGCCCTACGTCAGTAGCCAACCAAAGCGCCCTGCCGCCTGAGCGCGCGACCGGCAACTTCACGAAAGTGGTCCAGCGCGTGCCGGTGAAGATCACGCTGGTTGCCGGGTAGCCGAAAATGGCGCGGCTGTTTCCGGGGTTGTCGGTGGAGGCGCACATCTTCACGCGTTGAAAAGGGAGCAAGAAAGTAAGGCCTTCTTTTTTGAAAAAAAGAAGCAAAAAACTTTTGCTACTCCGCTGCTGCGACTTTTCGGGGTTCGCCGAGGGCTTTGGGCTGGTGAAGACGACCTCCTCAACGCCATCAAGAATACGAGGGGCACCAGAAAGAAGTGCGAGGTGCAACTACGGTCTTCGCTTCTTGGTGTTCTTTGTGTAAATGCGCGCCTCCGCAAATACAGCATATTCAAGAAGAAGCATGCTGCCCGAACAAGTGCGTGCTTACCGCTCCATCTCGGACAAACGCCCGACAGCGGTAGCCACATAAGCCGCATCCATCTCTATCCCGATCCCACGCGCCCCCTCCAGCAACGCCGCAACCAGCGTCGTCCCGGTCCCCGCAAACGGATCCAGAACCGCAGCGCCCGGCCGCCCATGCAGCCGAATGCACCACCGCGGCAGATCTACCGGAAACGTCCCCGGATGATTATACTTTGCCGCCTTGGTCTGCACCGTCCGATACGGAATGAACCAGGTATTCCCGCGGCACCGCGCATCCTGCGCATGCTTCCGCCGCGCAATGTTGGATTTGTCCTTAAACGGCACACCAACAGCCAGCCGATCAAGCTGCACGTCGCCAGACAGCGTCAGGTGAAACACATGCTCGTGGTTGTGGTTGAGAAAGCGCCGTCCATTGAGCGGCTTGTGATGCCCCACGCTATCCTGCCCCACGCTCACCGCCTTGATCCAGGTGATGTGGTTCTGCAGCACGAACAGCGGCCGCAGCCGCACAATCAGCTCGAACGGAAGCCAGGGCCGGCTGTTGGAGCCGGCGATGTTAAGAAAAAACGACCCATCCGGCCGCATGACACGCCGCACGGCAACGCACACCGCAACGAGCCAATCGAGGTACTCCGCCTCGGACTTCGCATCGTCATAAGCAGAGTAACGCAGGTTCAAATTATAAGGCGGCGAGGTAACAACAACATCGATGCTCGCCGCGCCAAGCTGCGGCAAAACCTCAAGGCAATCGCCAACATACAATTCCTGCCCCAAAACGAAATTGCGCATGACCCTAACGACCAGCCCGGCCACCCAGTCTCAACGCGCAAGCCTCAGCCTCCCGCGACAGCGGAGTCAAAGTTTTTTGCTTCTTTTTTTCAAAAAAGAAGGCCTTCCTTCCCTCACTTCAAAGGCAACAAAACATACTCAACCCCACCCTCACGCATACGCCCAGCCTGCGCCTCAGCCGCATCTCCCGCACCCAGAAACAAATCCGTCCGCGCCCCCCCGACAATGTCCGACCCCACATCCTGCGCCAGCACCAGCCGCTGGAAAGGACGCCTCGTCAGCGGATCCATGGTATCGACAAAAACCGGCGCGCCAAGCGGAATGCTATGTCTGTCCACCGCCGCGCTACGCCCGGGCGTAAGCGGCACCCCCAGCGCCCCAGGCGGCCCAAGCCCCGCATCGCCGCCGTTCAGCACGCGGAAGAACACGTAATCCTCGTTGCGGTCCATCACCGCCTGCGCCTGGTCCGGATGCGCGGTCAGCCACGCGCGTATGGATTGCATGCTGACCCCGTCCGCCGGCAACGCGTGCTGCGCCACCAGCACCCGTCCGATCGGCGTGTAGGGGCGTCCGTTCTTGCCGTCATAGCCCAGCCGCACCACGGTGCCGTCCGGCAGGCGCACGCGGCCCGCCCCCTGTATCTGCAGGAAAAACAGGTCCACCGGATTGGCCAGCCAGAACAGCGGCCGCCCTTCATCGCCCATGCGGCCGCCGGCGATGTCCGCGCGGCTCCAATAGGCCACCAGCCGGCCCTGCGCCATCCGGCCCACCACAGGCGGCCCATGCGGATCGCCTGACGCGGCGGTCTGCACCAGGTCGGTCGGTCGGGCCAGCACAGGCGTCTGGTACGCGCCGCCTTGCACCAGCGCGCCGCGCACTTCCGGCTCGTAATAGCCGGTGAACAGGCCTGGTGTGCCCACGCGATAAGGCTGGAACCAGGCTTCGTAGAACCGGCGAATGGCCGCTTCCTCCCCCGGCATCAGGCGAGCAGCGGCGGTACAGGCCGGCAGCCAGTTGCCCGCCAATCCGCCCGCCGCGGCAGCCACGTCAGCGCCACCGAGCGCGGTGTCGGCCGGCAGCGTGGCCAGCCGGCGGCAACCGGCCCGCAAAGCCGGCAACGTCTGCGCCAGCGTATCCGCCTGCCATCCGGGCATCTCGTCGAAGCGGACCTGCGTCAGCCCATCCACCGCGCCCGGCGGCTTGACGCAGCCGGCCGCAAACGCCGCAAGCGCCAACCCCCCGAACAATCGCAGCCGCATGGTCAGGCGCTGCGGGCCGCCGACAAACGCCAAGTCAGGTCCGGCTGCCCCAGATCGCGCACGAAGCTCCACAGATCATGTATCTCAGTCACCGCGTCGGTGCCGGCCACCGGCTGACCGGCCGCATCATTGGTGATGTTAACCTGGTTGGAGACAAACCGCACGGACAGTGTCGCGTGCTGCCCGGAAAGCACCGCGTCGGTGATCGTCACCTCCTCGATGGAGCGCAGGTCCGTCCGCTGGGTATGCCCGGCGGCCTCCCGCGCGGCAATCACGCCCTCGAACGCGGCATATGTCTCCGTCGTCAACAATCCGCGCAACCGGTCCCTCTCACCGGCGGCAAACGCCGCCACGATCATGCGGAACGCGTGCTCGGCACCGGCCAGGAACTGCGCCGGATCGAACCGGCGATCAACCGCCTGCATCTCCGCCATCGTCCGCCCGACAGGGCCAGCCGCATCAGGCAGCGGACGCGGGGCTGCCACCGGGCCCGTCTGGCCCTCGCGCGCGGCCGCCGCGCGCGCCGCCGGCACCACGGCCGGCTCCGGCGCCCCGTCAAACCCGGTGCGGCTGCCGAGTATGCTGCGCAGACGCAGCACCAGGAACGCCGCGATCATCGCGAACAGGATCAGATCGATCGGGAAGCCGCCGGCCGCTTGCAAAATATGCATCTCCACACGTGGCGCTGCACATAGGGACCACGCCACCTCCCGGCACATAGGGGCCGTGCCCGCCTGGGGCAACGCGCGCCGCCCCCGCTTTTAGAAAGAAACGTAACACCGCCAAAGCCCGCTTCCGTGGCAAGCAAACGGCATTTGCCCCCACACGCGATGCCCGCTAGCACCGCCGCATGATCCTGATGCGCCACGGCCAGAGCGAGTTCAACCTCCACTTCTCCGCCACCAAACGCGACCCCGGCATCACCGACCCGAGCCTCACCCCACTCGGCCAGTCCCAGGCGGAAGCCGCAGCAATTGCCCTGGCCGGCGAAGGCATCACCCGCATCATTGCTTCCCCCTACACCCGCGCGCTGCAGACCGCCGCCCCCACCGCGCGCACGCTCGGCCTGCCCGTCCAGGTCCACGCCGGCGTGCGCGAACGCTACCACTTCAAATGCGACATCGGCTCCCCGCCCGCCACCCTGGCCGCCGCTTGGCCCGGCCACAGCTTTGACCACCTGGACGAAGTCTGGTGGCCGTCGGCCACCGAAAGCGAGGACAGCGTGGAGGCGCGCGCCGCCGCCTTCCGGGCGGAAATGGCGGCAGACCCGGACTGGTCGCGCACGCTCGTCGTCAGTCACTGGGCGTTCCTGCTCACGCTCACGGGGCAGAGCCTGGAGAACGGTCAGTGGATCCGGTTCGATCCGAACTGAAGGCAAGCAAGGCCTTCTTTTTTGAAAAAAAGAAGCAAAAAACTTTTGCTCCGCTGTTGCCGACTCGCGGGATAGGTCTGCGATAGCGGCGGAAGTGTCTGGCCCTGACTGGGGTTTTACGCCCGCACACCCGGCTCCGTCCTAAACCAAGCACGCAAGCTTCAACGCCAAGGGCACCAAGACGAGCAAAGCCACCAAGAGCACCAAGAAGAAAAGAACTCACTTCCTTGCTTCTTGGTGGCTTCGCCTTCCTTGGTGATACCCTTTGTTTGCTTGTGATCTCGGCTCCCACCCGGAACCGAGGAACAGCCAAAGTTTTTCGCGTCCCCGCCAAAAAAGGCCGCTCGCCTTCCTCCTACTTCCTCCAGCCATCAACACCGGAGCGCAAGACAAGCGCGTCAGATGACCGTCCGGGCGCCTTTTCAAACAGACACAAAAAACGGCTGCTCGCCTTCCTCCCCTCCCTCCCCCGTGCTACCGCGCCCGCCACGCTTCAGGAGCCAGCCGAATGTCCGAAACAACCAGCGACCCAACCGCCCCGCAACAGGGCCTGCCCCCCCTCGTCGTCAACGTCCAATACATCAAGGACCTTTCGTTCGAAGTCCCGAACGCGCCCGAGATCTACGCCACCCTGCGCAGCCAGCCCGCCGTGCAGATCAACCTGGACGTCCAGGCCCGTGCCCTACAGGAAGGCCAGAACGTCTACGAAGTCGTGCTGGCCGTAAAAGCCGAAGCACGCGAAACCCCGGCCGCCGGCGCCACCAACGGCACCTCGGCTCCGGCCGAAGGCCGCCCGGTGTTCATCGCCGAACTGCAATACGCCGGCGTCTTCACCCTCAACGGCGTGCCGCCGGAAGCCGTCGAGCCGCTGCTGCTCATCGAATGCCCGCGCCTGCTCTTCCCGTTCGCCCGCTCCGTGCTGTCCGACGTCACGCGCGAAGGCGGCTTCCCGCCTGTGCTGCTGCAGCCGATAGATTTCGTCGGGCTCTGGCAAAGCCGGCGTGCACAGGCAGGTGCCGCACCGCAGGTCTCGGCGCCAAACTGAAGTAAGCAAGGCCTTCTTTTTGAAAAAAGGAGCAAAAAACTTCTGCTCCCTGTCGGCGGCTGACGGAGAAGTCCGCGACAGCGGAGTAAAGGTTTTTTGGTCCTTTTTTTCAAAAAAGGACTGCTTGCTTCCTTAACAATCGTTGCCGCGCAGATGGTAGGATTTCACTATCCCAGCCTGCAGCTCGAACGTCGTATTGCAATCCCGCTGTACGATCTCCGGCCCAAAGCCGTCATAACCGAAGCCGCCGAAACTCCCGTAACCGAACCCGCCGCCGTAACCGAACCCGCCATAGCCGAAGCCGGGACCAAACCCGCCGCCAGGATAGGACTCTATGCGGCTCATCGAATACGTCAGGAAGCGCGATCCGCCGGTGTCGTAGGTGCGGTTCGGAACGCCGTAGGTGCGCAGCAGCTCCGTGTCCGGCTTGCCCACCAGTGCGTTCAGCTCCCTGACATGGCCAGGATTGGGGTAGGCACAGCCGGCGACGGCCAGAAGCACTGAGCAGGCAACAAGGCTGCGTATCACGTCGGACACTCCTGGCGTAACGGTGGTAAGAGAACGCGTTACACCATCACATGGTAGCGCCGTGTCCCGGCAGCCACTGAACCTGATCAATTCTAGCGGCACCGCTGGCCAGCATGGCCAGCCTGTCGAACCCCAACGCAATGCCGGCCGCCGGCGGCATCCCGTGCGCAAGCGCCGCCAGAAAATCCTCGTCCAGCGCCCAATCCGGACCATGCAGCGCGTGCCGTCGCGCCCGGTCGGCCACAAAACGTGTGCGCTGCTCGCCCGCGTCCGTCAGCTCCTCGAAAGCGTTGGCCAGCTCCATCCCGCAGGCGAACAGCTCAAAGCGCAGCGCCACCCGCTGGTCGGCCGGATCACGTACCGCCAACGCCGCCTGCGCCGCCGGCCAGTGTGTCAGGAACGTAGGGCATTCACGCCCTATCCTTGGCTCGATCCGCTCCAGCAACAACCTGAAGAACAGATCCTCCCAGTCCTCGCCAGGCCGCAGCACGGCGCCGGCAGAGGCCGCCAAACCCGGCGCGTCATCCAGCGTGCCCAGCAGATCCGCCCCGGCAAACCGGGTAAAGGCCTCCGCCATCGTCAACCGCTCGAAGCGCCGAAGATCAACCGTCATGCCGGCGCGCGTGCAACTGGGCGGCAGCACCGCACGCAGATACGCCTCGGTCTCGTCCATCAGCGCCGCCAGGCTGGCGCCGGGCCGGTACCACTCCAGCAGAGTGAACTCCGGCGTGTGCAGGTCGCTCGCCTCCCCGTTCCGCCACACCCGCGCAAGCTGGAAGATCGGCCCGGCGCCGGCCACCAGCAGCCGCTTCATCGCAAACTCCGGGCTGGTGTTCAGCCA
>CAXTJZ010000147.1:0-10008 GCA_964244695.1 uncultured Acetobacteraceae bacterium | reverse complement strand
CGCGAGGGCGACCTCGTCGAGTGCTACGAAAGCGAGCTGGTTCCGGCTTGAAGCTACCGCGAAAAGACAGCCGGGCGGAGAAGCCACGCGCCGCTCCGCCCCGGCTGTCCAAAACCGCCAGCCGCAAGGCCGGCCCCAAGCCCCCCTCCCAGCGCCAGCTTCGCGTCGGCGAGGAAGTGCGCCACGTCCTCTCCGCCATCTTCGCCCGTGGCGAATTCCACGATCCGGACCTGGCGGACATCCTGATAACCGTCACCGAAGTGCGCATGTCGCCCGACCTCAAGCACGCGACCGCTTTCGTGACCCGCCTGGGCCGCACGGATATTGAGGCGAAACTGCCCGCGCTGAAACGCGCTGCCCCGTTTTTTCGTGCGCAAGTCGCCCATGAGATGCGCCTGCGGGTGGCGCCGGACGTGACGTTCCTGGCAGATACGGCTTTGGAATATGCGATGCACATCAATGCGCTTTTGAAGGCGCCTGGCGTGGTCGAGGATACCGAGAAGAAGTAAGCAAGGCCTTCTTTTTCGAGAAAAAGAAGCAAAAAGCTTTTGCTACATCGCCTGCGCCAAGGCGCGCTCCGGTTCTGCAGACGCACGGTTTTGCAGAATTGGCACGGGCTTGCGTTCAGGCGGGTAGTAAAAGTTTTTTGCTTCTTTTTTTCAAAAAAGAAGGCCTTCCTTCCTCGCCCAACTTCCTTACAAAACGTCAGCCCGCCAGATACAAACCGCGCCTAAATGCCACGCGTCGCACCAGAAACACGGAGCAAACGCATGAGCCGACTTCACACCACCTTGCTGGCCCTCTCCTTGGTCGCATCCATCCCGATGGCCGCCCTGGCGCAGGAGGTAAGAGACCGCGAAGCCAACCAACAGGGCCGCATCGGGCAAGGCGTGGCCAGCGGCCAGGTCACGGCGAAGGGCGCCGCGCATCTGGAAAACCGCGAAGCCAACATCAACGCCTCACGCCGCGCAGACCGCGCCGCCAATGGCGGCCACCTGACAGCCCGTGAAACACGCAACCTGAACAGGCGGGAGAACGCGGTCTCCGGCCAGATTTATCGTGACAAGCACAATGACGTGGCACAGCCCGGGGTTACGCCGCGCGGCTAGCGTAGCAAGCAAAGCCTTCTTTTTTGAAAAAAGCAAAAAAACTTTTTTATCATACGCTTGCGCGTAGGTCCGCACCAGTTCTGCAAAAGCGTGCGTCTGTGGATCAGAGTGACCCTCGGTGCAAGCGGAATAGTAAAAGTTTTTTGCTTCTTTTTTTCAAAAAAGAAGGCCCTCCTTCCTCACCCCGCCTCCACCCGCAACTGTGGATTATCAAACACCGGATTACGCAACCGGTGCACCGCCTCCGACAAGGCCAGCGCCAGATCCCGCTTCTCCGGCTCTCCCAAAGCCGCGCCCACCTCCACGCTCTGCCCGCGTGACGACAGGAACAACCCAGGCACCCGCCCCGGCCGCTCCAGCAACGTCACGTTCAGCCACCCCGGCGACAAAAGGCGCTCGCTGTTCCGGCCCTGCGCATCCGTGCGCAGGATGCGCAAGGACTGCCCGCTCAGCAGCAGAACCTCGCGTTGCTTGCGGGAGCGCGCATGCGCGCGGAACAGGAACATCGCGAGCAATATCTCGCCGCCGTTGAACCCGGCGATCGGCCAGGCGCCGAGATACCAGAACACCGATGTGGTGCAGAGGCTGACCGCGCCCACGAATCCGAGCACCCGGCGCAGGCCGCGCGGCGAAAGGCTGCGATACGGCGTGACTTCGGCTTCGAAGACGATCGCGTCGGAACTCATCTAAAACCCGCGTACGGGCACCGCGGGTGCAAGCCGGATGAACCGCCGACAGGGAGCAAAAGTTTTTTGCTTCTTTTTTTCAAAAAAGAAAAGCCTTTCTTCCTCTTCGCCGGCCCCAGCCCGCAACGCACAAAACTATGGTGGCCTCGCCCACGGTTGCCAGATGCCGCCGCTTGAAGTTGAAAACCCGCCATGCCAGCCGCCCCCCGTCCAGCCACACGCATGCCGCGCGCCGACGTGGGCCCGTTCCTGCAAGCCATCGCCGCCACACGGCCGGACGCCCAGTCCGAACTCGCCTTCACCGACCCCTACACGCTGCTGGTGGCCGTCGTGCTGTCCGCCCAGGCCACGGACGCCTCCGTCAACAAGGCGACCGTCGGACTGTTCGCCGAAGCGCCCGGCCCGGCGGAGATGGTGCGGCTCGGGGTGGAGGGCGTCAGCCGGCACATACGCGTGATCGGGCTGTGGCAGGGCAAGGCCCGCAACGTGGTGGCGCTGTCGGAGCTCCTGCTGCGCGACCACGCCGGCCAGGTGCCGCATGACCGTGCCGCTCTCGAGGCGCTACCCGGCGTCGGCCGCAAGACGGCGAACGTGGTGCTCAACGTGGCTTTCGGCGAAGCGACGATGGCGGTGGACACGCACATCTTCCGCCTGGGCAACCGCACCGGCCTCGCGCCGGGCAAGACGGTGCGCGCGGTGGAGGACGGGCTGGTGGCGCGCATCCCGCCGGACATGCTGCGCCCGGCGCATCACTGGCTGATCCTGCACGGCCGCTACGTGTGCAAGGCCAGGCGCCCGGAGTGCTGGCACTGCGCGGCGGCGGCCTGGTGCCGGTTCAAATTCAAGGTGCTGGAGAAGTAAGCAAGCAGTTCTTTTTTGAAAAAAAGAATCAAAAAACTTTTGACTCCGCTGTCGCGTCGCTGACGAATATAACCGCGACAGCCCAGTAAAAGCTTTTTGCTTCTTTTTCTCGAAAAAGAAGGCGTTCCTTTCTTTCTACACTACCTCAAAACCCAACCGCCTCCTTCCGCCGCGCCTTCTCCCGCCCGGCAAACGCCCCCAGCAGCCGCGCCACCCCGGCATGCGGCACCGGCTCCGAGTAATGGTAACCCTGCCCGAACCGGCAGCCCAGCTCGGCCATCCGCGCTTCGGTGGCCGCACTCTGCACGCCTTCGGCCACCATCGGGATGCCCAGACTGCTGCCCAACGCCAGCATGGCCCGCACGCAGGCCTCCGCCCGCTTGTCCGTCGCGATGTCCATCACGAAGCTGCGGTCTATCTTGATGCGGTCGAACGGCAGTTCGCGCAGGTGGAAGAAATTGCTGTAGCCGATGCCGAAATCGTCCAGCACCACCCGCGTGCCACGCAACTGAAGCAGGGCAATCACCTCGCGCGCCACGTCGATGTCCTCGATCAGCGCGCTTTCGGTCACCTCCACCTCCAGCCGCTCCGGGTCCAGCATGCCCTCCGGCCAAAGCGGCGGGTTGCGTATCATGCCGATCAGCTCGCGCAGTTGCCCTGGTGACACGTTGAAGGCAAAATACAGCAAGGAAGGCCAATCCCGCGCATCGGCGATCACGCGGCGCATCAAGGTCTCGGTGATCTGGCCGGTAAGGTTGCTCTGTTCCGTCAAGGGAATGAACAGGTCGGGCAGCAGCAAGCCGCGCGTGGGGTGCTGCCAGCGCGCCAGCACTTCCAGCCCGACCAGCCGGCCATCCGCCAGGTCGATAATCGGCTGGTAGAACGGCACCACCTGGCCGGCAGGCAGGCCGGCCCGCAGCTCGTCCGCCAGGGCGGAACGCCGGCGTGCCACGTCGTCCCGGTCCGGATCGTAGAAGCGCCAGCCGGCCCCGCCCGACTCGCGCACGTGGTCGAGCGCCGCCCCGGCCGCCCGCAGCGCGTCATCGGCGTCCTCGGCCTGCCCGGGCAGCAGCACCACGCCTATGCTTACAGTGCAGTCCAGCAAGCAGGCGCCGCCGGTGATCGGCGCCATCAGGCCACGCAGCACGGCCAGCGCCATCGCCTCTACATCGCCCTGCCGGCCGGAGCAGGGGGTCAACAGGGCGAACTGGTCGGCGCCCATACGGGCAACATGGGCGCCAGAAGGCGACAGGCTGCGCAGGCGCCCTGCGACTGCCACCAGCACGTAATCACCCGTGCGGTGTCCATGCTGGCCGTTCAGGCCGGAGAAATCGTCTATGTCGATCATCATCAGGGCGGCGGGCATCCCTTTCGACACCACCGCCGCCACTTCCTCGATGAATCCGTCCCGGCTGCTCAGCCGCGTGAGCGGGTCGTTGCGGACCACCCGGAGCAGGGCAAGCTCCGCCTGCTTGCGCGTCGCCTCGGCTGGCTTGCGGCGCAGGCAAACCCACGCAAGCACGGCCGAACTGACCGAGGCAGCCACCCACCCAAGCAGGCCCGCGTCCCAACCAGCGCGCAACAGCGACGCGAACATGCAAACTTCCTCAGTCAGCCTGGGCCTTTCTCAGGCTCGATAGCACACGATAGAATACAAAAGGTGAATGTCGGTATTATTGGACGCGCCTGTCGCTAATTTTAGAACAGGCGCGCAAGCTTGCCACATACTTGCCGCCGCCAGCATCATGCGGCTTCGGAGGACCGCGTGCGAAGCAGAACAGTCACCATCGTCTGGATCGTGGGCCTCATGCTCGCGGCACTCATCTACGCCCTGGGGCCAGATGACGCGCTTGCCACGTTGTTCGCCTGGGCGGACCAGGCAGGCGAAGCGCTGCAACGTGCCGTGGCCGAGCTGGGCGGCCGCGCCCTGGATGTGCTGCGCGCCTTGGCCGTCGGCTGCTTCGCCGTATTCTTCGTGCTCTGCGTGGTCGCCACAGGGCGGGGGCAATCCACCGTGTGGCTAATGCTATGGGTAAGCCTGCTGTTCCTGCTCCTAGTCTGGCACCAGGGCCGCGAAGCCACCGGCCATTGGACGCTCGCCTTCCTGCTCGCCGCCGCAGCCGCCCTGCATGTGACGCGCCGGCTGGACGTCAGGTGAGCGCAGGAAGACCGCCTGAACCGGGCTGCGCCTAGTGGTGCTGGCCGTTGCTGCTTCCGGCCGAGGACGCGGACGCCGGCGCCGGCAGGTTGGCCGGCTGCGTCGAGGTCGCCGCGGGCGCGGGCGTCGTGCCGACGGGCGGCGGAGGACCACCGATGATCGGCGGACGGAGCTGGAGCGGCGTATGGGTGGGCAGATGCTGCACACCTGACAGGTTCGTCATCGTGTAGTACGCCAGGATGATGAACGCCGCCAAGGCGACCCAGTAAGGCTGGGTGTTCACCTTGTTGTAGGATTCCAGCCAAAGATCGATGATCTTGCGCGATGGATGCGGCGCCGCGGCCACTATGCCCGTCACCTCGCCCATGGGATGGCGGCCGGTCCGCTCGATCAGGTAGTCGCGTATGTCCTGCGGACCGCGCGTCTCCAGCGCGATGTACCAGCGCCGGAGGTCATCCGGATTGTAATAGACGTACTCGTATTCGCCGAGATGCTTGCGCCAGAACTGCGCAATCCGGATTTCCTCGATGAAGTCGACGCCGTTGCTCATGGGGGGTATTCTACCCCATGGCGGGTCCGGCGTTGACTAGAAAAAAGCAAGCAGTCCTTTTTTGAAAAAAAGACCAGAAAACGTTTCCTCCCTGTCGGCGGCTGGAGGGCAGGTGCGCGACAGCGGAGTCAAAAGTTTTTTGCTTCTTTTTTTCAAAAAAGAAGGCCTTCCCTTTGCTACTCCCCCTCCGGCGCATACCCCCGCAGGAACAACCGCACCGCGCTCTCCACCACATGGTCGATCTGCGCCGCGGACGGCACCTCGGTCAGCCGCAGCTGCCGCTTCATGTACAGCCGCGTCTGGATCAAGGCGAAGAACTGCTCCGCCCCGAACGCCGCGTCCGGCACGTCCAGCCGCCCCTCGGCACCGAGATGGCGGAGGTAGGCCGCCAGATGCGCCACCGCCGGCGCCGGCCCCGCCTGGTAGAACGAACACGCAAGCTCCGGAAACTTCTCCGCCTCCGCCACCACCATCCGGTGGATCACCAGCGCGGATTCGCTGACCAGCATGGCGATCATCCGCCGCCCGATACGGCCCAGCGTGTCTTCCGGCGAGCGCGCGTAGTCCAGGTCTTCGAACACCTGCGCCAGCCGTTTCGTACACTCCCGCTGCACGTAGTCGGCGAACAGCTCCGCCTTGCAGGTGAAATAGTTATACAGCGTGCCTTTGGAGACACCGGCCTCCGCCGCGATGCGCGACATGCTGGCGCCCTCGTAGCCATCCTGTGCAAATACCCTGGCCGCGCCATTCAGTATCTGAAGCCGCTTGAGGTTGAGGGCTTCACCCTCTTCGGGCAAAGGCGCAGTGTCGGACAGCAAGGCTGGATCGGTTGCGGCCATTCGGCATTCCTGAAGACGGATTGACGATCGGTTCAAAGCCGTTAGCTTGTCAAGGCTGACCGAACCGTCCGGTCAGCGCTTCCGGCGTTGGCTGTGCCGTCCTGGCATGGCACCGCACCGCGCGTCCATTGTGTGACCAAAATCGTCTCAGGAGCCGCCATCGTGCGCAGACACACTCCGCTCCGCCGGCTCAGGCAGGCCCTGCCACACGCAGCGCTCGCCCTGCTGGCGGGCTGCACCGTCGGCCCGAACTTCAAGCACCAGGCAATCTGGTCGCCCTCCACCTGGTTCGCCAGCAGGCCTGCGCCGCCGCCGCAGAACACCCCGATCAGCGAGCCGGTCTCCGAGCCGATCGATCCGAACTGGTGGAACCTGTTCCGCGACACCGAGCTGACCTCGCTCGAAAACAGGGTCGCCGCCGCCAACCTCAACGTCCGCCTCGCCACCATTCGGCTGGCCGAAAGCCGCTCCCAGCGCCAGATCACCGGCGCGGACCAGTTCCCGACGCTCACCGGGAACGGCTCCTACACACGCGAGCGCATCAGCCAGAAAGGTGTCGTCGGCATCTTCGGCGGCGCCGGCAACAGCAGCAGCGGCAGTACCGGCGGCACCTCTTTCGGCAGCAACGGCGGCGCCGCCAGCGGCACAACCGGCACCTCCGGCGCCATCCCGAACACCGTTTCCGGCAACAGCACCATCCCGCCCTTCAACCTGTACCAGTACGGCTTCGACGCGTCCTGGGAGCTGGACCTCTGGGGCCGCGTGCGGCGCGAGGTGGAGTCTGCCGACGCCTCGCTTGAAGCCTCCACGGACGCGCGACGCAATTCGCTGCTCTCCACCGTGGCCGAAGTGGCGCGCGACTACGTCCAGCTCCGCGGCGAGCAGACCCAGCTCGCCATCGCACGCGACAACATCGTCACCGAACAGGAATCCCTGCATTTGTCGCAGGACCGCTTCCGCGCCGGCCTGACCAGCGACCTGGACGTGGCAAACGCCGCCGCCCAGTTGCAGACCACCCAGTCCCAGGTGCCGCAGCTCGAGCAGCAGGAAGCCGAATCGATAAACTCGCTGAGCTTCCTGCTCGGCGAGGCGCCCGGCGCGCTGCGCGCCGAGCTGATAAAGCCAGGCATGGTGCCCCCCGTGCCGCCCCGCGTGCCGGCGCGCGTACCCACCGAACTCGCCCGCCGCCGGCCAGACATTCGCCAGGCCGAAGCGCAGTTGCACGCCGCCACAGCCGACATCGGCGTGGCCGTCGCCGACTTCTACCCGAAGGTGACGCTGGACGGCAGCCTCGGCCTGCAGGCTCTGAAAGCCAAGGATCTGGGCAACTGGGCCGCGCGCCAATACGGCCTCGGCCCCACCATCAGCATCCCCATCTTCGAAGGCGGCCGCCTGCGCGCCACGCTGGCCTTACGCAAGGTGGAACAGCAGGAAGCCGCGCTGAACTACCAGCAGACCGTGCTGCAGGCCTGGCACGACGTGGACAACGCGCTCACCGCCTACGCCGCCGAACAACGCCGCCACGACGCGCTGGCCGAAGCCGTGGTGCAGAACCAGGTGGCGCTGAAACTGTCCCGCGAGCGCTACACGCAGGGCGTGGCGGACTTCCTGAACGTGCTGGACGCAGAACGGGCTTTGCTTAGCGCGCAGTTGTCCTTGGCTGACAGTTCCACGACGGTTTCTTCGAATTTGGTGCAGTTGTACAAGGCGCTTGGGGGCGGTTGGGAGCAGGCTTATCCGGTGGTGCGGACCGCCAGCAAGTAAGCAAGGCCTTCTTTTCTGAAGAAAAGAAGCAAAAGACTTCTACGCCGCTGTCGCGTGCCGTGCGGGAGCGCGCGCCACGGTTTGCCAGAGCGACTGGTTGCAACGGCTGGTTGGCCGGTTCCGCGCTTGCCGGGAATGCAACCAGCGCGCTGATGGGTCATTACGCGCCGGCACTACCATCCGATTCCCGCGCCCCCCATCCATAGATGTGTCACCGCGCCTAGAGCAGCTATCAAACGCGCGCCTGAAAAGCGGAAGTAAAACTTCTCTGTCCTACTCCGGAGCTGCCACACCAAGATACGCCAGCCGCTTCATCTCCCGCCGTCCCCGCCCCACCGAATCCAGTATCAACCCGCACGCCACCGAAAGGAAAGAAAGTGCGACCAAAGCCGCCGACACGATCGCCGTAGGCAGACGCGGCACCAGGCCTGTGCGCAGGAACTCCGCAATCACCGGCACACCCAAACCGAGCCCCAGCAGAAACATCGCAACCGCCGCCAAGGAAAAGAACGGCAGCGGGCGCTCGTCCTTCACCAGCATCAGGATCAGCCGCAATATGCGCAGCCCGTCCTGCACGGTGCGCAGCTTGCTCGCCGAGCCCGCCGGCCGCTCGCTGTAAGCTGTCTCCAGTTCGCCCAGCGGCATGGCAAGCTGCAGGGCGTGCACGGTCAGTTCCGTCTCCGTCTCGAACCCGCCCGTCAGCGCCGGAAAGGATTTGACGAAACGCCGGGAGAACACGCGGTAGCCGGACAGCATGTCCGTCACCCGCGCGCCGAATAGCGCCGCCACCAGGCCGGTAAGCAGGCTGTTGCCTGTCCGATGCCCGCGGCGGTAGGCGCGCGCCGCCTCGGTCACGCGTATCGCCGTCACCATGTCCAGCCTGTCCTGCCGCAGCAGGCCGATCATCGCGGGTGCGGCAGCGGCATCGTAGGTGTCATCGCCGTCTACCAGCACGTAGATGTCCGCATCGATGTCGGCGAACATGCGGCGCACGACGTGGCCTTTGCCCTGCAGCGCCTCGCGCCCGATCTGGGCGCCAGCCGCCCGGGCGGCATCGATGGTCCCGTCCGTCGAGTTGTTGTCGTAGGCGAAAACACGCGCCTCTGGCAGCGCCGCGCGGAAGCTCGCCACCACGCGCGGGATCGCCACCGCCTCGTTATAGCAGGGGATCAGCACGGCCACGCGCGGCTGGCTCATACCGAACGCTCCCGGCCACAACACGAGGGAAGCAAGCAGTCCTTTTTTGAAAAAAAGGACCAAAAAACTTTTGTCTCCCCGCATTTGCCCCAGCCGGGTGCACCAGGAAACACCGAAGCGTCCGAGCGACGGGAGAGCAAAAGTTTTTTGCTTCTTTTTTTCAAAAAAGAAGGCCTTTCTTACTTACGCCAGAGCCGACCTAAGGGCGCGCCGCCGTCACTTGAAAACAAGCCGCCGGCTGAGGAAGAAGTTCAGGAACATGGCGCTGACGCCGCCCACGGCTATGGCGATCACCGGGTATTCGCGGCAGACCGGTTCGGTGGCGATCAGCGTGAAGTAGATGCCGCGGTTGATGGCGAAACCAGCCGAGTTCACCAGCAGGAACATCATCGCCTGCTTGTGCATCGCGCCATGCGGTATGTGGCGGTAGGTCCACATCCGGTTGAGCAGCCAGTTGATGCTGCCGGCGATGATGTAGGAGATCACGCCCGCCGCATACAGCCCCACCAGCGGCGCGGTGGCATAAACCACGATCGTGTCCCACACGAAGCCGAGCGCGCCGATGACGCCGAACCGGAAGAACTGCACGAGGATGAGGCGCCGCTCTGGCGGAACGCGCGCGAGCAGCGGTTCCAGGCGGTGCAGCAGGTTGGTTTGCATGAGAAGGCCTTCTTTTTTGAAAAAAGAAGCAAAAAACCTTCACTCCCTGCCGGGTGCTAGCTGAATAAGCCGCCGACAGGGAGTAAAAAGTTTTTGGTTCTCTTTCTCAAAAAAGGACTGCTTTCCTCCTTAGTGGAGGATGATCTCCACGCGCCGGTTCTGCGGCTCGCGCACGCCCTTGGCC
>CAXTJZ010000146.1:0-10055 GCA_964244695.1 uncultured Acetobacteraceae bacterium | reverse complement strand
GGTCAGACCAAAAACGGTGGATCCCTGGATACGAGAAGCTGCCGCCAAACAGATGGATCCGGTTCCGGCAATAGATTCGTGCAAAGACCCCAGGAAGATCAGGTGCACGCGGACGTCCATGTCGGCCGCACGAACGTCCGCGCCGTTGATCGTCCGGTAGTCCGTAGGTTGCGATACCAGCCCAAGCATCGGCAGCCCCGGCGAGCGTGCGTCGGCAACGGTGCGGTCGTCCGCAAAGCCGAACAGCACGGCAGCGGCCGCGCGTGCGTCACGTATCGCTTCGAGCAGCGTCTTGTCAGCATTGACCTGGCGGGCGGACTCCGTGCCGTTCAGGCCGAAATCAGCGCCGCGCACCCACACGCACGGATTGGCGGCATCGACCAGGCTCGCCGGTATCTGCCTGCCATCGGCCAGCGTGATCATGTCCGTGGGATTGCCGGTCGGCAGCAGGCGGCCTGTCTTCGCCCCCACGGTGGCGGCCCAGTTCATGCCGATCTCGGCGCCCGTTCCCGGCACGCCAGGCACTTCGTAGTCGCCCTCCACCATCGCGCGGCCGTCCTGCACGGGCACGCTGGCCACCAGCACCTTGGCCGTGTTGGTGTTGTAGATGCGCACGCGGGTGATGCCCTCCTGCGCCGGCACCAGGCCCTCGTCGATGGCGAAGGGACCCACACCGGCCGAGATGTTGCCGCAGTTGCCCTCGTAGCCGACCCCACTCCCGGCGATGTCCACCTGGGCGAAGGTGTAGTCCACATCGGCATCGTCACGCTGCGATGGCGCGACGATGGCCACCTTCGAGGTGATCGGCCGCGCGCCGCCCAGCCCGTCGACCTGCAGCGCGTCGGGCGAACCCATCAGGCGGGCGAGCACGCGGTCCCGCGCTCCGCCCGCCGGCGGCAAGTCGCGCGCGTGCAGGAACAGGCCTCGGCTGGTGCCCGCGCGCGCGATGACGAGCGGTATGCTTGCCTGGGCCGACCGGCGGCCGCCGATCTCAGAATTCATGGCTCAGAACTCATAGCTCAGCACCGCAGAGACGAAATCCCTGTCGATAAGACCGTAATACTTGCCCGCGTCGAAGACGGGAAAGTGGTTGGTGTATTGCACGCCGAAACTCCATGCCTGCAGGTAGTTGAAGGTGATGCCGACGCTGGCCGCCGCGGTGTTCTCCTGGAACACGTTGACGCCGACAGGGGACGTGCCGACGAAGTCGTGCTGCAAAGAGAGCGTCGGCTTCATGTCGATCGCGTAAGGCAGCAGATTTGGCATGTCGATGATGACCGCCACGGTGTAGGCGCCGGAGAACTGCGTCGCCTCGTAGCGCTTGGTCAGTGGCTGGCCGTCCACCGTGCCTATCGATGCAAAAGCCGAGTCGACATCGGTCGTGTAGGGCGCCTCGAGCTCGCCACGTTCGCGGGGAAAGCCGGCCACGTAGTCGAACCCGATCTCACCCACAAGCGCCACGCTGTTGACACTGAAGCTGGGTATGGCGGCGAGCAGCTTGGTGGCCGTGGTCTGCGCCTGGATAACGGGATAGCGCTTCCAGCCGTCGAGGATCTGGTCGAAATAAGGCAGGCCGAGCGCCTGGGCCACAGGGTCCGCCTTGATCTGCGCCGCTGCCGCCGCCACGGTGGCTGAGAGCGCCTTCGTCTGGTTGATGGCGGGGTAGTTGACCAGCAGCGCCGTGTCGGATGCGGCGAACTGGATCGGCTGGTTGATCCTGCTGGACAGTTCGCCCTGGATGGCCACCCCGGCCGGTGCGATGAAGTTCCAGCTCACGCCGATCAGGTGGATGTCCTTCGGGTAGTCGGCGAAGAACGACGCGGTGGAGGTGTAGGTCGTCTTTGCGGTGCCGGGCGGCGAGCCCGGCAGCGCCAGCGTGACCGGGTTAGGCAGGTCGCCCAGCAGGCCGATTCCATAGCCGGACGCGTTCGGCGACCCGGTCCGGAAGGAGCCGAAGGGCGTGCGGCTGTGGTAGTTCTCGAAGTAGAGCCCGAGTTCCGTGTCGCCGAGGCTGGCGAACGTCTTGCGCAACGCGAAACCGAACTCGTCCAGGCTGGTTGGATGGCGGTCCAGGCTGCGCGGCAGGCTGCCGCCGAACACGCTGCCGATCGCCTGGTCCACGCCGTATACGCTGCGCGCGTTGTCCGGGAACACGTAGGAGAGGTTGCCGTACGTGCCGCCATCCGAGACGGTGTCGTTGGTCGAAAAGAACGAGCCGTCCGGCTCCAGCTTCGAGCGTGTCCAGGCGAACTGCCAGAAGCCCTCCAGCGACACGCCGCCGCCGATGTCTGTCCGCACATCCACCACGGGTATCGGCAGGAACCCTTGCCGCAATTCCGAACCGGGCGTGCGCAAGGCGGTGGCGTCCAGCGGGTTGATCGAGTTGATGCCGAACTGGATGAACGTGCTCTCGCCCCAGTTCAGCGCCTGCGCACCCACGCGCACGTCGAAGGCGTGGCCGAGCATCGAAGGGCGCGCGAAGGCGTAGGCGTCCAGCAGGCGCAAATCGGCGCCGATGTCGCGCTCGGCTGCGCGGCTGAGCGGCTGGAAGTCGGTGCGCTCGCTGTCGGCGATAGGGTCGTAGAAGCCGGTGGTGCGCGCGAAGAAGCCGTAATCGTCGCGCTTGACCTGGACCTCGGTGGTGATGCGCTGGGTGGCCGCCACCGGCGTGCCCGGGGCGAAGTTGAGATCGCCGTTATCGGCGTTGGACGTGCCGATCTTGCCGCCATTTGCGATGCCGATGAGGTTATAATCACGATCCGACGTGCGGACATCCACGCTCGAGGACAGTGTGGTGTCGATGTTGACCTGCCATCCGCCAAGCGTCGTGTCGTAGGCGTAGGCGGTGCTGCAGGGCGCGGCACAGGTCAATGCGATGCCGCAGCCGACGAGCAGGCCGCGCGGCCACCCTTGCGTGGTTCCAACCAATATCAACCCGCCCCTCCTTTGCCACCGGTTGTTCCGGTCTGGCGGTCGTTGCCTCCGGCGACACCGCCTGGAGGTGGACTTTAATAAAATCGGATACTAGCATCTACGCAAGTAAAATCAGTGGAGGACATATGAGGAACGGCAAGGCCACGGCTCTGCGCGCGCTTTTGCAGCGACCGGACATCTGCATGGCGCCGGGGGCCTATGACGGCATCACCGCACGCCTGATCGAGCAGGCCGGCTTTCCGGCCGTTTACATGACCGGTGCCGGCACCGCGGCCGCGCGCGGCTACCCCGATTACGGATTGCTGACGCTGACCGAGATGGTGGACAACGCCGCCACCCTGGCCCGCGCCGTGTCTGTCCCGCTGATCTCGGACGCCGACACCGGCTACGGCAACGAACTCAACGTGACGCGCACTGTGCGCGAGTTCGAGGGCCGCGGGGTGGCCGCCATACACATCGAGGACCAGGTCGCCCCCAAGCGCTGCGGCCATTTGGACGGCAAGGAAGTCGTCTCCCGCGAGGCGTTCGTCTCCAAGATCAGGGCCGCCGTGGCCGCCCGCCACGACGCCCACTTCGTGCTGATCGCGCGCACGGATGCCTGCGCCACGGCGGGGCTGGACGAGGCGATCGCGCGCGCCAATGCGGCGCTTGCGGCCGGTGCGGATGTGGCCTTCGTGGAGGCCACGCGCTCGCTGGAGGAGGTGGCGGCGGTGCCAAGGCGCGTGCAGGGGCCCTGCCTGCTCAATGTGGTCCCTGGCGGCAAGACGCCGCAGGTGGACATGGAAGCGGCCCAGGCGATGGGCTACCGCATCGCCATCTTCCCCGGCGTCTGTCTGCGCGAGGTGATCCCCGTGCTCGACGAAGCGCTGCGCACCCTGATGGCCACGCGCCGCGCCGCCGACGCGCCGCCAGGTGTGGGCGTGCTGCAGACGTTCCGCCGCTTCGGCGCGGACGAGTGGGACGCGTTGCGGCGCAGCTACGACCAGCAAGCGCCCCATGCGCACGACCAGGCGCAGGCCCAGGCAGCCGCCCGATGAGCGCGCCCGCCACCCTGTTCGACAAGCTTTGGGACCGCCACGTCATCCGTGATCTGGGTGAAGGCTGGGCCCTGCTGCACATCGACCGGCATTTGCTGCACGACCTGTCCGGCCCGCCGGCCCTGCTGGACCTCCGCCGTAAGGGCCTGGCGGTGCGCAACCCGGAGCTGGTGTTCGCCACACCCGACCACGCGATGTCCAGCGCGCCAGGCCGCACGGGCCAGACGTTTCCGCCCGGCGCGCGCCTGTGGGCGGGGCTGAAGATGCTGGCCGGGGAGGCCGGCATACGCCTGTTCGACCTGGGCCAGGACGGCCAGGGCATCGTGCACGTCACGGGCCCCGAGCTGGGCCTGACGCTGCCAGGCATGACGCTGATCTGCGGCGACAGCCACACCTGCACCAACGGCGCGCTGGGTGCGCTGGCCTTCGGCGTCGGCCAGTCCGAAAGCGCTCACGCGCTGGCCACGCAGACGATGCGCCAGCGCAAGCCCCGCCGCATGCGCATCCGGCTGGAGGGCACGCCAGGCCAGGGCGTGGCGCCGAAGGACCTGATCCTGCACGTTATCGGCCAGCTCGGTGCGGCGGCCGGCGTGGAGCACGCCATCGAGTATGCCGGTGCCGCGGTGCGCGCGATGGGCATCGAGGGACGCCTGACCATCTGCAACCTGTCCGTCGAGCTGGGCGCCAAGTCTGGCATGGTGGCGCCGGATGAGACCACCTTCGCCTACGTCCAGGGCCGCCCGTTCGCGCCGACATCTGCCCAATTCGACGCGGCGGTGGCTGACTGGCGCAGCCTGGCCGGCGACGACGAGGCCGTCTTCGACCGCGACGTGGCGATCGAAATCTCGGACGTGGCACCCACGATCACCTGGGGCACCAGCCCCGAACACACCATGCCGGTCGACGGCCTGGTGCCTGACCCTGACGCGTCTGCCGACCCGGCGGTACGCCAGACGCGGCGGGCGGCGCTCGACTACATGGGACTGGAGCCAGGCCGCAAGCTCGCCGGCGCCCGGGTGGACGTGGTGTTCATCGGCTCCTGTGCGAACTCCCGGATCACCGACCTGCGGGACGCGGCCGCACTGGCACGCAACCGCCACGTGGCCGAAGGCGTCACCGCCTGGGTGGTTCCGGGCTCTGTAAGCGTGCAGCGCCAAGCCGAGCAGGAGGGGCTGGATCGCGTTTTCCGCGACGCCGGGTTCCAGTGGCGCGAACCCGGATGCAGCATGTGCGTGGCCGCCAACGGCGAGCAGGTGCCCCCGGGTGCACGCGCCGTGTCCACCTCCAACCGCAACTTCGTGGGCCGGCAGGGGCCGGGCGCGCGCACCCACCTCGCCAGCCCCGCCATGGCGGTGGCCGCCGCCGTTACCGGCACCATCGCCGACGTTCGCAAGATCTAGCGGAATCCAAGCCATGCAGCCCTTCACCCTGCTGACCGGCCCGGCCGCGCCGCTGATGCAGGCCAACATCGACACCGACGTGATCATACGCATCGAGCGCCTGACGCAGGGCGACCCTGCCAGGTTCGGTGACTACGCGCTCGAGGCGCTGCGCTACCGGCCGGACGGCACCGAAGACCCGGACTTCGTGCTCAACCAGGCGAAGTTCAGGGGCGCGCCGATCCTGCTGGCCGGCCCCAATTTCGGCTGCGGCTCGTCGCGCGAGGGGGCGGTCACGGCCCTGGCGGCCCTCGGCCTGCGCTGCATCATCGCCGAGAGCTTCGGCGACATCTTCTTCAGCAACTGCTTCCAGAACGGCTTGCTGCCGGTCCGTCTGCCGGAAGCCGCCGTGCTGCAAATGGCCGCCGAGGCCCTGGACCGGCCTGAGCCCTTCAACGTCGACCTGCATAGGCGGTGCATCGTCAGCCCCAGCGGCACCGAGCACGGCTTTGCTATTGACGAACTACGCCGGACTGCGTTCCTGGAGGGCCTCGACGACATCGGACTGACTTTGAAGCACGCCGCCGACATCACTGCCTGGCAAAGCGCCGACCGGCACGCACGGCCATGGGTGTGGGACACCGCGGGCCGCCTGCAGGCGGCCCCTGAAGCAGGGTGACGTCACGGCCGCGGCCAGGTGCCGTGCCCGAGACCGAACCTGCCGATACGGTTGTCGGATACGCCATCAACGCCCTTCGGGACGCGATCCGCGAGGGCAGGCTCGCCCCCGGCCAGCGCCTCGTGGTGGCCGACCTGACCAGCATGCTGGGGGTGAGCAACGGACCGGTGCGCGAGGCGATCCGTCGGCTGACCGGGGAAGGTCTCGTCGAGATCGTGCCGCATCGCGGCGCCGCGGTGCGCGTGTTCGACAGCGCCGACCTGCGCGAGATCTTCGACATACGCGAGGTGCTCGAAGGCCTGGCGGCACGGCTGGCCGCCGAGCGCACCGGGGCCGCTTGCCGGCATCCCGAGCTGGCGGCCATGGTCGTCGACATGCGGGCTATCCTGGAGGACGGCCTTGCCTACATCGCGCATAACCGCACGTTCCATAAGCTCATCTACACGCTGGCCGGCAACGCGCGGCTCAGCGAACAGGCAGGCCAGCTGACGCTGCCGCTGTATCGCTGGCAGTTCCACACGTTGATGGATCCCGCCTACGCGCGCGTCTCCGCGTCCGAGCACGAGGAGATCGCAGCTGCCATCCTGGCGGGCGACGGTGCGCGCGCCGAGCGGGCGATGCGCAACCATGTCGGCAGCTCCGGGCGTGCGATGATCGACGCGGCACGCGAAGCAGAAGCACGGCGCGCAGAGGTGACTCACCGAGCCCACAGCCTAAGGGTCGGGCGGTCAGCGTCCTGAGCGTCTCAAGGCGGCGCTACGAGGCTGCCGTCGAAGAGGTCAGCGTTTGATAGGGCGCGCTCCTGTGGAGGGACGAGACGGAAGCTTTGGCCGGAAGCGGAAGGTCTGCTTGAGCCGGAGCGCACCAGAAAAGCGGACGCAACATCGGCGTCATTCTGACGACCTCAATCAATCATTCGCACTAGCCCGGCGACATAGCGAGCTTGTCGAGAAGTTCGGTCAGCAACAGCCGTTCGCCGGGTGTCAGCATCTCCGCCGCCCCGAGATGCGCGCGAAGCCCAATCGCGAGCGGCGTCAGGCTGTCCAGTTGCCGCTTCGAAAGGTTGCGGACGACAGCGGCAAGAACGGCCTCACGTGCGACGGTCGACAACTGGCCGTCACGTTTCTCTCTTGGCACGGCCAGCAGCGTCGTGATCGTTCCGACACCCGTTGCATGGATGAGTGCGACCGCCTGCTCGACCGCCATGGTCAGGCGCCCCGCGCGGGCAATCCGTTCGACGCGCGCGCGCAGGATGGCGATGCCCGCCAGCGCGGCAGGTGATGGCGAGCGCGTCGCGTCGATGTCGTTCATGATCGCGAACACCGCCGGATTTTGGAGGCCGAACGCGACGTAGGCGTCCCATGCGTCGCGCAGATCCTTGACCGGATCGGCATGCGGGACCGCCGCCGCTTTCCCGGCGATGAAGGCGGCAAGCCCATGTTCCGCGACGGCGTCGAGCAGACCGCGCTTCTCGCCGAACAGCCGATACAGGGTGGGCGCCTGCACGCCCGCGGCGGCGGCCACGGCGCGCGTCGTCAACGCGGCCAGGCCGCCTGTGGCGATGAGACTGGTTGCGGCCTCCAGTATTCTGGCGCGGGTGTTCGGTGCGGTCGGCTCACCTGATCGGTCGGTCATGCGGCATCCTTATCACCGCTAACGGAGAAGTGGTATCGGCGTTTGCACGGCGCTAATATCGCTGCTATCAACTTGGCCGTTCCACTAATCTGGAGGGCCGAGTGATGATCGTCGTTACGGGAGCCAATGGGCAGCTGGGCCGCGCGGTCGTGGAGGGCCTGCTGCGTCGTCTCTCCGCCGATAGGATCGTGGCAAGCGTGCGCGATCCGGCGAAAGCGGCCGCTCTCTCCGCACGCGGGGTCGAGATCCGGGGGGCCGACTTCGCCGATCCGGCGAGCCTGCGACGCGCATTCGAGGGGGCCGATCAGGTCCTCCTCGTGTCCGCCGACAAGCTCGGCGACGAAGCGCTGCGGCTGCATCGCGCCGCGATCGAGGCGGCGCGCGAGGTCGGTGTCGGTCGCGTGCTTTACACGAGCCACATGGCAGCGCGACAGGACTCGCCCTTCGCGCCGGCCGACCAGCACGCGGGCACCGAGGCGGAGCTCGCGGCGAGCGGTCTGGCGCACACCTCGCTGCGGCACGGCTTCTATGCCGAGAGCTGCCTGCACATCGTGGGGGATGCGCTCAAGCGCGGTGAGCTGCGCGTGCCCGAGGATGGGCCGGTCAGCTGGACGGCGCGCGCCGACCTTGCGGAGGCCGACGCGGCGATCCTGGCCGGTGCCGCGCGCTGGGACGGAATCACGCTGCCCCTGACGGCCGCGCGGACGGTGACCATGGCCGAGCTCGCTGCACTCGCCTCGGAGGTGGGAGGGCGCGAGGTGCGGCATGTCGTCGTGTCCGACCGAGAATGGACGGCGGCGAAGATCGCGGCCGGGATGCCCGCCATATACGCGGAGATGCTGCTCGGCGTGTTCGTGGCCGCTCGCCGCGGAGACTTCGCCGCCACCGATCCGACACTGCAGACGCTTCTTGGTCGCGCGCCCACGACCATGCGCGAGGTGATCGGCGCGTTCGGGTTGTAAGTTCTGCAACAGGACGGATCCGCAGGGTCGCTGGGCCATCTATCAGAGAGAGTGATGAGGATGTCTGCTATGCGGAAGGCCGGCGACCGACGCCAAAGCCTGCTTTGCGGCGCAAAACGGACCAAGCAGCCTCAACGAAAATCCCGCGTAGGTACCTTGATGCCGGACCCGAGCCGCAGGTCCGGGATGTAGATGTCCAGCGGCCCCGGCATCTCCGGCACGGACCCCGGCCCGGTGCGCGGGTCCCGTCCCGCCGGGTGCGTTGCCCCGTCGCCGCGCCCGTGCACGATCGGGAACGCCTCGTCGCGCTCGCCCACGCTGCGCAGCAGGTCCGACAAGTCCTCCAGCACGTCGGTCACCACGTGGATCACCTCGCCTTCGCGCTGCACCCGACCGTGGCAAGCGATCATGCCCGCCGAGAGCACCAGCCGCCGCTGCTTCTCGAACCGGTCTGCCCACAGCACCAGGTTGGCAACCCCGGTCTCGTCCTCGATGGTGATGAACATGACGCCCTTGGCCGAGCCCGGCTTCTGCCGCACCAGCACGATGCCGGGCACCACCACCTTGCGGCCGTCGCGGGCGTTCAGCAGGTCGGCGCACATCACCATGCCGCGCGCCTGCAGCGTGGCGCGCAGGAACGCGACCGGGTGCCGCCCGAGGCTGAGGCCGACGCTGCGGTAGTCCTCGACTACCTCGCGCCCTTTCTTCATCGGCACCAGGGGCACGTCCGGCTCGACAACTTCGGGCTGCGGCGGCCCGCTGCCGTCGGCCGCGGCGAACAGCGGCAGCACATTGTCGGCCAGCCCGCGCACCGCCCACAGCGCCTGCCTCCGGTCCACCCCAAGGCCGCGGAAGGCATCCGCTTCGGCCAGCCGCTCCAGCATGGCAGGCGGAATACGGGCACGGCGCCAGACCTCCTCGACCGAGCCGTAGGGCGTCTCACCGCGCCTTGCGACCAGATCTGCCCCGGGCTCGTTTCCCAGTCCCTTCACCATGCGCAGCCCGAGCCGCACCGCCTTGCCCGGGCCACCGTCGTCGCGGCGCTCCAGCGTACAGTCCCAGCGGCTGGCGTTTGCGCAGACAGGACGCACGAGCACCCGGTGCTCGCGCGCGTCCCGCACGATCTGCGCCGGGGCGTAGAAGCCCATCGGCTGGGCGTTCAGCAACGCGGCGCAGAACACGTCGGGATGGTGGCACTTCATCCAGGCACTGGCGTAGGCCACCAGCGCGAAGCTGGCGGCGTGGCTCTCGGGAAGCCGTAAGAGCCGAACCCCTCCAGCTGGCTGAACGTGCGCTCGGCCGATCAGCTTGTCCTTGAAGTGCGACACCCCGCCGGTGAACTTGAATGTCGCCATCGACCGGCGTAGCTGGTCCGCCTCGCCCGGCGTGAACCCGGCGCACTGGATGGCCACCTGCATCGCCTGCTCCT
>CAXTJZ010000145.1:0-10209 GCA_964244695.1 uncultured Acetobacteraceae bacterium | reverse complement strand
GACAGCGCCAGCAAAAGCTTTTTGCTTCTTTTTCTCGAAAAAGAAGGCCTTGCTTGCTCCCTTCCCGGCGCCCTACCGAATGACCTTCCGCCCGCCCTTGCCGGTCTTGGCGGCCATGTCCACGCTCCAGGTATGCGGCTTGTTCTCGCGCCTGATACGCGCGATGTCTCGGCGGAAATACCAGTAATTAGCGGCCACCCAGAACGACAGCGCGAACACGCCCAGCAGCCAGAAGCGCTGCTCTTGAAGCCACCGAACCGCATAGATCATCCACGTCTCCCAACGCCAGCGCCCGGCCGCAGGCACGCCGGTGCGGCTGGCCGCAAAATGCCGGAGGCGGGCTCAGGTAGCAAGATTTTGTAGGGTCGTTGCCTAAGCCTCGACGGCTTGATAGCGTTCCCCGCCAGCGGCAAGCCGGACCTCGGGGCATGCTCAGGCCGCCCCGACTCTCCAAAGATCCCGGCACCGCGCAGGGAGGCGAGAGCACATGACCACCGGAACAGTGAAATGGTTCAACCCCACGAAGGGCTACGGCTTCATCGAGCCGGAGACAGGGGGCAAGGACATCTTCGTCCACATAAGCGCCGTCCAGAAGGCCGGCCTGCGTAACCTCAACGAAGGGCAGCGTGTGGGTTTCGAGGTGGAGCAGCAGCAGAACGGGCGCGCGGCCGCGGTCAACATATCGCAGCAAGCCTAGCTGCCAGATCAGGCGGCATGCTCCGCAAGGTGACGCCGGCCGGGCGGGCGTGCGTCGGATGGTGACGCACGCCCGCCAATGGGCTACGCGCTGCGCGTGACCAAGCTCGATGCCGATGCGGTGCGAACCGCCTACCGCCGACAGGCGGCTTTCTATGACGCCGCCTTTGGAAGCATCTCCAGGCCGGCGCGAATGCGCGCGCTCGCCTTCATCAACAGCCTGCCCGGCCGGCGCGTGCTGGAAGTGGGCGTGGGCACCGGCCTGGCGCTGCCGCTGTACGACCGCAGCAAGCGCGTCACCGGCATAGACCTCTCGGCCGAAATGCTGGACCGCGCCCGCGCCCGCGTCGAAGCCGAGTCGCTCACCCACGTGGAAGCCCTGCTGGAGCAGGACGCCGAAGCCACCAGCTTCCCCGATGCCAGCTTCGACATCGCGGCCAGCATGTTCGTGGCCTCCGTGGTGCCCCACCCGCGCCTGCTGCTGGCCGAGCTGCGCCGCATCGTCCGCCCCGGCGGCCACATCCTCTTCGTCAACCATTTTGTCGCCGCGCGCGGCCCGCGCCGCATGGTGGAAAAGGCGATGGCCCCGCTGTCGCACGCGCTGGGCTGGCACCCGGACTTCGCGCCGCAGGACCTGTTCGGGCCGGACATCCCGGCTGACGCGGTGTTCGAGCCGGTGCCGCCTGGCGGGCTCTTTACGTTGCTGCGGTTGCCTCGGCGCTAGGTAAGGAAGCAAGGGCTTCTTTTCTGAAGAAAAGAAGCAAAAGACTTTTGTCTCCCTCGGGTGCGCGTCGCCGGCACGCACGCCTCGACGATCGGCGGCAGCGCAGACAAAAGTTTTTTGCTTCTTTTTTGCAAAAAGGAAGGCCTTGCCTTGCCTTCTTCACACAAGCGAGAGCCAAATGCGGCACTGCACCTTGATCTGTACCAGACGCTCCGATATCGGATGCAGCACCGGCGATTGCCCGGTCAAAGATCAGACGGGACCTGACTACACATGAAGTTTTCAGCCAGGCGCAGCGCCGCCTTCCTGGCCCCCGCTTTCCTGGGGTTCGCCGCCCTGGCGCTGCTGGCCCACCCGGCCACCGCGCAAACGCCCGCGCCCTGGCAGATGGGCATGCAGCACGCCCACAGCCCGGTCGAGGCAGGCATCCAGTCCCTCAACGGCCTGGTCACCTATATCATTGTCGCCATCACCATCTTCGTGGCCGGCCTGCTGGCCTGGGTGATGTTCCGCTACAGCGCCAAGCGCAACCCGGTGGCAGGCAAGCTAAGCCACCACTCCACGCTCGAAGTCGCCTGGACCGCGATCCCCGTCCTGATCCTGGTGGTGATCGCCATCCCCAGCTTCCGCCTCATCTATTTCGAGGACCGCACGCACGACCCCTACATGACGGTGAAGGTGACCGGCCACCAATGGTACTGGGAATACACCTACCCGGACACCAAGGGCCTGCACTTCGACAGCTACATGGTCCATGACGAGGACCTTAGCCCCGAGCAGAAGCAGAACCACATGCGCCACCTCGCGGTGGACAACCAGCTGGTCCTGCCCGCCGGCAAGGACATACGCATCCTGACCACCAGCGGCGACGTGATACACAGCTTCTTCATCCCCAGCCTGGGCGTGCAGCGCTACGCCATCCCCGGCCGCACCATCGAGACCTGGGTGAACGTGGACAAGCCAGGTGACTATTATGGCGAGTGCAACCAGATATGCGGCACTAACCACAGCGTGATGCCGATCAGCATCCACGCCGTCAGCCTGGATGATTTCAAGACCTGGCTCGCCCAGGCGCCCGCCAAGTTCAACAACGCCAGCCTCGAGGGTGACAAGAACACCCGCCTGGCTTCGGAGCACTGAGATGTCCGCCACGACACACGATGCGCATCATGGCCACGAGCACGGCGCGCATCACGAGCCCACGTTCGCGCAGCGCTGGCTGTTCAGCACCAACCATAAGGACATCGGCACCCTCTATCTGATCTTCGCCGTCATCGCGGGGCTCACCGGCGGCGTGCTGTCCATCATCATGCGCGCCCAGTTGCAGCACCCCGGCAACACGCTGGTCAGCAGCGGCCAGGAATGGAACACCATCGTCACCGCCCATGGCCTGATCATGATCTTCTTCACGGTCATGCCGGCGCTGATCGGCGGCTTCGGCAACTGGTTCATCCCGCTGATGATCGGCGCGCCGGACATGGCGTTCCCCCGCCTGAACAACATCAGCTTCTGGCTGCTGGTGCCGGCCTTCGCGCTGATCATCACCGGCCTGCTACTCGGTGAGAGCGGCTCCGGCTGGACTCTCTACCCGCCGCTGTCCAACGCCACCTACGAATCCGGCCCGGGCATGGACTTCACGCTGTTCGCCCTGCATCTGGCGGGCGTCAGTTCGCTGCTCGGCGCGCTGAATTTCATCACCACCATCTTCAACATGCGCACCCCCGGCATGACGCTGCACAAGATGCCGCTGTTCATCTGGGCGATGCTGGTCACCGCCTTCCTGTTGCTGCTCAGCCTGCCCGTGCTGGCCGGCGCCATCACCATGCTGATCTTCGACCGTAACTTCGGCACCAGCTTCTTCGACCCGCAGGGCGGTGGTGACCCGGTGCTGTGGCAGCATCTGTTCTGGTTCTTCGGCCACCCAGAAGTCTACATCATGATCCTGCCCGGCTTCGGCATCGTCAGCCACGTCATCAGCACGTTCAGCAAGAAGCCGATATTCGGCTATCTCGGCATGGCCTATGCCATGGTGGCCATCGGCGTCGTCGGCTTCGTCGTCTGGGCGCACCACATGTTCGTCAGCGGCATGTCCGTCGACACACGCGCCTACTTCATGGCGGCCACCATGATCATCGCGGTGCCCACCGGCATCAAGATCTTCAGCTGGATCGCCACCATGTGGGGCGGCTCCATCGAGCTGAAGACGCCCATGCTCTGGGCGATCGGCTTCATCTTCCTGTTCACCGTAGGTGGCGTCACCGGCGTTGTGCTGTCGAACGCGGGCATCGACCAGATCCTGCACAATACCTACTACGTGGTCGCCCACTTCCACTACGTGCTCTCGCTGGGCGCCGTGTTCTCCATCTTCGCCGGCTGGTACTACTGGATCGGCAAGATGAGCGGCCACCAATACCCGGAGTTCTGGGGCAAGGTGCATTTCTGGGTGACGTTCGTCGGCGTGAACCTCACGTTCTTCCCGATGCACTTCCTGGGCGCCGCCGGCATGCCGCGCCGCTACCCGGACTATCCTGATGCTTTTGCCGGCTGGAACTACGTGGCCTCCATCGGCTCCTACGTGGGCGCGCTCTCGGTGCTGATCTTCCTCTACGTCGTCTTCCGCACCTTCACTTCGAAGGTTGCCGTGGCGGACAATTACTGGGGCGAAGGCGCCACCACGCTGGAGTGGACGGTAAGCTCGCCGCCGCCGTTCCATACCTTCGAAGAGCTGCCGCGGTTCAGGTGATGACAACCATGGTCCCGAACGTTGCGATACTGGAGAGGGGGGAGCAATCCCCCCTTTCGCTTGGTGCAGTTGGCGGCGCCGAATGGCGGGACTGGCTGGCGCTGCTCAAGCCCCGCGTGGTCAGCCTGGTGGTGTTCACCGGCTGGATCGGCCTGTTCCTCGCACCTGGTCACCTTAACCCCGTGCTGGCTTTCACCGCCATACTCTGCATCGCGGTCGGCGCCGGCGCGGCCGGCGCGCTCAACATGTGGTGGGAGCGCGACATAGACGCGCTGATGCACCGCACACGCCGCCGGCCGATTCCGGCTGGGCGCATCGAACCCGGTGCCGCGCTGAGCTTCGGTGTGGCGTTGTCCGTAGGCTCGGTGCTCGTGCTCTGGCTTGCCACAAACGCGGCGGCGGCAACCGTGCTCGCGCTCTCGATCGGCTTTTACGTGTTCATCTATACGATGTGGCTGAAGCGCCGCACGCCGCAGAACATCGTCATCGGCGGTGCCGCCGGCGCGTTCCCCGCACTCATCGGCTGGGCCGCGGTCACCGGCAGCGTGGGCGTGCTGCCGCTCCTGCTGTTCGGCATCGTCTTCCTCTGGACGCCGCCGCATTTCTGGGCGCTGTCGCTCTACGCCTGTAAGGATTACGGTCGCGCCGGCGTGCCGATGTTGCCGGTCGTGGCCGGCCCGCGTGAGACCAGGCGGCAGATCTTCGGCTACACGCTCGCCCTCTCCGGCGTGGCGGCGCTGCCCTGGTGGCTCGGTTACACCGGCGCGCTCTACGGCATCTCCGCCGGCGTGCTCAGCCTCGGCTTCGTGGCGTTCGCCTGGCGCGTGCTGCTGGACAAGCAGGATTCAACCGGCGCAAGCCTGACGGACGACAAGCCGGCTAGGCTGACGTTCCGCTACTCGCTCGCCTATCTGGCGCTGATCTTCGTGGCGATAGCGGCAGACAAGATGGTGCGGGGACTGTGAGCGACGAATTCCCGCCGCGGCCCACGCCCGCGCAGGCGGCCGAGATAGTCCGGCGGCAGCGCGGGCGGAACACGGCGCTGATTGTCGTGCTAGGCGCGCTGGCTATACTGTTTTTTGCGATCACAATCGTCAAACTGGGGCATTTCGGGTAATCAGGATCTCGCTTGCGGAAACCTGCGGCACGAAGCTCCGACCCGTTCTGCAAGAACCTGTCTGCAGAACCGGCAAAGCCTTGATGCTGGCAAGGCAGTAAGAGTTTTTTGCTTCTTTTTTCCCAAAAAAGAAGGCCTTGCTTTCTCTCTCCACGCCGGCACAACCACGATCACCACACGGATTAGACGAACCCGATGGACACGATAACCACCTCCCACCCGAGCACCATCGGTGCCTCGTCCGGCATGAAGCAGCCCTACCACCTGGTAGACCCAAGCCCCTGGCCGATCGTCGGTGCGCTGGGCGGCGGCCTCCTGCTGACCGGCGTGGTGTTCGCCGCTCATTATGGCAACTACATCGTATTGGGCGTGGGCCTGGCCCTGGTAGTCTTCACCATGACAATGTGGTGGCGTGACGTGCTGCGCGAAAGCAGCACGCCCGGCCTGCACTCACCCGTGGTGCGACTCGGCCTGCGCTACGGCATGACGCTGTTCATCGCCTCTGAGGTGATGTTCTTCGTCGGCTTCTTCTGGGCGTTCTTCCACTTCTACCTCTTCCCGGAACACGTGCTCGATACCGCGACGCCCATGTGGCCGCCGGCCGGCATCCATACGTTCGACGCGTTCCGCATTCCGCTGCTGAACACGATGATCCTGCTGCTGTCCGGCTGCACGGTTACCTGGGCGCATCACAGCCTGATCGAGAACAACCGCCGCGGCCTGCTGATGGGCCTGGGCATCTCCATCCTGCTGGGCCTCAGCTTCAGCTGCCTGCAGGCGGTGGAGTATTCCGAGGCGCCGTTCCACTTCGCCGGCGGCGGCATCTACCCCTCGGTATTCTTCCTGGCCACCGGTTTCCACGGCTTCCATGTGATCGTCGGCACCACCTTCCTGGGCATCTGCTGGCTGCGCGCCAAGGCCGGCGGTTTCACCCCCACCCAGCATTTCGGCTTCGAGGCTGCCGCCTGGTATTGGCACTTCGTGGACGTGGTGTGGCTGTTCCTGTTCTTCTTCGTCTACGTGCTGGGCGCCGGTATCCCGGCGGTAGAGTGACGGACGCTGAACCAGGTCCTGAACCCAGCGTCGCACAGGCGACGTTGGCCTGCCGCTGCCCGCGCTGCGGCCGCGGCCGCCTGTTCGCCGGGTTGCTGACCACGCGGCCGGCCTGCGAAATCTGCGGCCTGGATTTCTCCGGCGCCGACACAGGCGACGCGTTCGCCGTACCCATCCTGATCGTGCTGGGCGCCATCGTGGTGGGCGCCGCATTCTGGGTTGATACGCGGTTCTCCCCACCGCTTTGGGTTCACGCGATCATCTGGCTGCCGGTCACCTGCGTGCTGGCGATCCTGATGACGCGCTACATCAAGAGCTTCTTCACCGTGCAGCAATACCACACACGGCGTGACGAGATGGGTGTTTGAGCGGAACACGGGTGCAGCCAAGGCCAATCCACCGCACGCCCATAGCCGGGGCCGCCGTCGCCACCGCCATCGCATTCGCCATCCTGATCGCGCTCGGGGTGTGGCAGCTCGAACGGCTCGCCTGGAAGCAGGGCCTGCTCGCCCAGGTCGACGCGGCGGAGCATGCGCCGCCGCAGCCGCTCACTACAGCCACGCCGCAATTATTCACCCGGGTCACCGCGCAGGGCACGCTGGCCGGCACGCCCACGGCGCTCTACGGCGTGGACGTGCAGGAGAACCACCTCGGTGCCCAGCTCGTCGAGCGGCTGGACCGCACCGGCGCCCCGCCACTCATCGTGGTGCTCGGCTGGGTGCCGACCGACATGGGCCACGCCGTCGCCGTATCAGGTCCGGCCACCATCACCGGCTACATCCGCCTGCCTGACCAGCCGAACTGGCTCTCCGCCGCGGACGACCCCGCCAGCCGCCACTTCTACACGCTGAACCCGAAGACGATCGGCGCCGCCCTGGGCGCACCGGACGCCGCCCCCTTTACGCTGATTGCCCTGGGTAAGCCGGGCGCGTGGGGCCAGCCCGTTCCGGCCGAGGCGTTGCCGCGGCCGGTGAACAACCACCTTAACTACGCGCTCACCTGGTTCGGCCTCGCGGCCTCGCTCGCCGGCGTCTTCGGCGCTTGGGTCGCGCGCCGACGCTAGGCAGCCGGGATGTTCTGGCCGATACGCCACAGCACACCCGTCGGGTCGATCAGCACGAAATCGCGTATGCCCCAGGGCTTGTCTGACGGCGCTTCGAACCGCGTGCCGTATCTGGCCGGCAGGTCCAGCGCCTGCACCCGCTTCCACCACCCGTCCACATCCTCCACCAGCATGCTCATCATGAAGTTGCCAGCATGCGCCTCGACGTAGAAGTTCTGCAGCAGGAACGCGGCCTCGTCGCATCGGACATAAGCCAGGTCTTCAGACGACCAGGCTATGGTGAAGCCGATGTCCTCATAGAAGCGCTTGGACTGCGCGAAGTCACGCGCCGGAACGAAGGCCTTGATCTCGATGCATCGCATGCGGCGTGCTCCTTGCTTTGAGTAAGAAAGCAAGGCCTTCTTTTTTGAAAAAAAGAAGCAAAAAACTTTTGCTTCTGGCGCCTGCATCGCGGTCCGCCCCCTTCTGCAAGAACCCGCATCGGCAGAACCGAGCCAGCCGCCGTGCAGGCGAGGTAGCAAAAGTTTTTTGCTTCTTTTTTTTAAAAAAGCAGGCCTTCCTGCCTTCCAACCGCCAGGAGTCCCCAAAAGCATGCGCCAAACCCTAGCCGTCCTCCTCCTCGCTACCTGCGCCTGGCCAGCCCATGCGCAGCAGCCAGACCCGTATCTCTGGCTGGAACAGGTGGACAGCGCGCGCTCGCTCGCCTGGGTCAATGCGGAGAACGAGCGGACGTTGAAGCCGCTGCTGACCAACCCGCACTATCAGCCGTTCCTGGACCAGGCGCTGGCCCTGGCGCAGGCCAACGACCGCATCCCCACACCCGAGTTCCTGGGCGGCCAGGTCTACAACATCTGGCAGGACGCAACGCATGTGCAGGGCATCTGGCGCCGCACCAGCGTGGACGATTACCGCGCCGCCGCGCCGCACTGGCAGACGGTGATAGACGTGGATGCGCTCGGCCACGCCGAGCACCACACCTGGGTGTGGAAGGGTGACACCTGCGATCACCCTGCCGATGCGCGCTGCCTGATCAGCCTGTCCGAAGGCGGCGAGGATGCGGTGACGACTCGCGAGTTCGACCTGGCCAGCAGCGCCTTCGTGCCAGGCGGCTTCCTGATTCCCCACGCCAAGCAATTTGCCGATTGGGAGAATGCGGACACCATCCTGGTGGGCACCGATTGGGGGCCGGGCAGCATGACGGAGTCCGGCTACCCGTTCATCGTCAAGCGCCTGCATCGCGGGCAGCCTCTCGCGCAGGCGGCCGAGGTGTTCCGCGGCACCAAGGATGACGTGCAGGTGCTGGTCTCGACCTTTACGGACGGGCAGGGGCACCGCGCGCCGATCGTGCAGCGTGGCCTGGATTTCTTCCGCTCCGAGTTCCGCCTCGTGACGGGCAACACCACCGGGCGCCTCGCTTTGCCGGAGAAGGCGGAGATCGAAGGGCTGGTGCACAACCAGCTGATCGTAAAGTTCAACGAGGACGGTGGCGCAATCCACGCCGGAAGCCTGGCCGCGCTGGACATGGCGCATCCGGACGCGCCGCCGGCCCTGGTGTGGGCGCCCGGCGCGCGCCAGTCGGTCGACGAGGTGGCCGTCACCGCCAACACCATCGTGGCCTCCGTGCTCGACAACGTCCGCGGCCGCGCCATGGTGTTCACCCAGACGCCCACGGGCTGGGCGGCCCGCACGCTCAGCCTGCCGGACAACGCGGCCGTAAGCGTGGTCACAACCACCTCACGCAACGACCTCGTCATGCTGCAGGTCACCAGCTTCCTGCAGCCGAACACGCTCTACCTGGCGAACGCGGCAACGCAGGCCGCCCCGGCGCTGGTGAAATCCCTGCCGGCGAAGTTCGACGCCTCGCGCGAGGCGGCCGAACAGTTCGAGGCCACATCGACAGACGGCACGAAGATACCGTATTTCGTGGTGCATCCGAAGGACATGAAGCTGGACGGCAGCAACCCGACTTTGCTGTATGCCTATGGAGGTTTCCAGATCAGCGAGACGCCCACCTACAACGCCGGCCTTGGTAAACTGTGGCTGGAGCGCGGCGGCGTCTACGTGCTTGCCAACATTCGCGGCGGCGGCGAATTCGGCCCGGCCTGGCATGAGGCCGGCCTGAAGACGCACCGGCAGCGCATCTACGACGATTTCGCCAGCGTCGGGCGGGACCTGATCGCCCGCAAGATCACCTCGCCGCGCCACCTCGGCATACGCGGCGGCTCCAATGGCGGGCTGCTCATGGGCGTGGAGTTCGAGCAGCATCCTGACCTGTGGAACGCGGTGATCATAGACGTGCCGCTGCTGGACATGCTGCGCTTCGAACAGATCGCCGCCGGTGCGAGCTGGGTCGGCGAATACGGAACCGTTTCGAAACCCGACGAGCGCAAGTTCCTAGCTTCCATCTCGCCGTATGCAAACCTGCGGCAGGGCGTGCACTACCCCGTGCCGTTCATCTTCACCACCACGCGTGATGACCGCGTGGGCCCTGTGCATGCGCGCAAGTTCGCTGCCAAGATGCAGGAGATGGGGCTGCCGTTCTACTACCACGAATCGATCGAGGGTGGGCACGCGGCGGGCGCCAACCTGCACGAGGCGGCGGAAGAGCAGGCTTTGGAAATGACGTATCTGACGCAGGCTTTGATGCCGTAAAGGAGAAAGCAAGCAGTCCTTTTTTGAAAAAAAGGACCAAAAAACTTTTGCTTCCCCGCATCTGCAACAGCTTGGTGCCTAGGGACACACCGAAGCGGCGGACAAGCGCAGGAGCAAAAGTTTTTTGCTTCTTTTTTTCAAAAAAGAAGGCCTTCCTTCCT
>CAXTJZ010000144.1:0-10354 GCA_964244695.1 uncultured Acetobacteraceae bacterium | reverse complement strand
TTTGGAAGGAAGAAAAACTCTTTAGTCCGATGTCGCGGGACTGCAGAGCCACGGCGGATGTCGGGCCATTTAAACGCCGACAGGGAGCAAAAGTCTTGTGCTTCTTTTCTTCAGAAAAGAAGGCCTTCCTACCCTATTTAGGCCGCCCCGAGTCCAAAGGCTGCATCACCTGCCCGCTGATCGCGTCCTGATCCGTCTCCGCCTGCCCACCCAGCGTTTTGTAGGCTGTACCGTCATAGGACGGGGACACCGGCGCGTCCGCCGTAACCGGCACGCCCAAAATGCGCGTGGACGGCACGGGCGCGGCCGTATTGGCACCAGGCGGCGGTGCGACAGGCGGGGTAGTGCGCAGCGAGGGCACCGCCACTCCCTCGGCACCGAGTGACTGCGTAGTCCCTGGCGCCTGATCGCCCTGCGTCTGCGCGGCCGCCGCTGCCGGCAACGCCAATCCCAGCAGGGCCGCGATCACCAAGCCACGCATATTGGCCTCCATTGAATGGTCCTGCAGCCAACGCGCCATCACATGGGCGGCTTCACGCCATCCTTGCCGACCGCCACGAATTTGGCCGTCACCTTGCCGCCATCCACCGCCGCCACGATGAACGCCTGCGCGCCCACCTTCAGCACGGAGCTGTCGGCCAGCTGAAACGCCACCACCGGGGCGGATTCCGGCACAATGATGCTCTTGCGGCCGCCCTTGTAGTCCACGTCGATGTGCAGCGCCCCGTCCGCCTGCCCTGCCTTGGCGATCGTGCCGTTCGTCATCGTGGTGCCCACGGCCGGCGCGTGGCCGGCGGCCACCGTACCGTTGGTCATGCTGCTGGCCACCGCACCGCCGGCAGCCGGGCTGCTGGTGTCGGGCAGCTTGTCCCAGGCGTAATGGCCCTCGCCCTGGCCGCGCAGCTCGGGCGGAAACACCACAACCTCCAGCGCGGTCATGTGCGCGCCGCTGCCCTTTGTGGCGGTACCGATAAAGCTGCCTGGTGCGATCGCGCTCGCCTTGGACGCAACCACACTGGCGAAATGCGCGCCGGCCAGGCTTACCGTCACGTCCTCGCCCTCGGCGGTATGCAGAGTCATGCTGCTGGCGTCGGCAGCGCCTATGGTGCCGCGTATGCGCTCCACCGTGGGCGCGGCTTGCGCGGCCACCGTGCAGAAGGACCATGCGGCGGCAGCAAGCAACAGCTTTCTCATCGGGCGATCCTTTGAAATCTCGGAAAGAAAGAAAGCAAGCAATCCTTTTTTGAAAAAAAGACCACAAAACTTTTACGGCCTGCACCTGCGTCACCCTGGTGCGGCCTGATACAGTGCAACGGCTCAGCAGCGGGAAAGTAAAAGTTTTTTGCTTCTTTTTTTCAAAAAAGAAGGCCTTCCTTGCCTCACGCGTAGAACCAGTCATCCAGTTCCGCAAACGCCTCCGCTACACGCCGGCACTCCGCCGCGCTCAAGCCCGCCAGGTAACCAAACGGCTCACCCGCCGAGATCGCGCCGTGCCGGGTGTTTTCGTAACGCACACCCTGCAGCACCATGTAGGCGGGATCGAACGCGTAGCCGGCATGGGCGTACATGCGCTCGCAGCACCGCCTGGCGTCCAGGCTGAGGTTTTCCAGCCGCACCAGGCAGACACGCGGGTCAGCCGGTTCCGCCACGCGGCGGTAGTGCGCGTAGAGGTGGCGCAGGTAGCCGAGCTTGTCAGGCGCATACGCCTCGAACCAGGCGCCGAAGGCCGGCCGGCCTGCCTTGCGCCAGTCCGAATGGACGATGGCGCGCGGGTCCTTGAAGACGATGAAGAACGGCACCGCCAGCCTCGCCATGCAGGAGTCCAGCGCCGCCAGATAGCGCGGCGTCTTGTCGAAGATGGTGCGCGTGCCGGCGCGCAGGACGGTCGAAGCCGCCTCCAGCCTTTCGTAGAACACCGGGAAATCGTCGGTGTCGCAGCATCGCGCCAGCGCCGCCTCGTCCACCCCCCAGCCCCAGCGGGTGATCTCGGCATGCACGGCCAGGTCGGGAAAGCTGCGCGGCGAAGCTGCCAGCAGCACCCCCACCTCGAAGCCGGCATCCACGCCCGGGACCTGTCTAAACAGGTCGGAGACCAGGGTGGTGCCGCTGTGTTCTGGGCCGCAGATGACGAAGCGAATCACGAGGGCTCGAAGTCCTTCTTTGGGGTGAGGGTGAGTTTAGAAAGCAAGCAGTCCTTTTTTGAAAAAAAGGACCAAAAAACTTTTGCTGGCGCTGTCGCCGAACGTTGAAATGCGCAGCTGCCTTCTTGCTGGGCCTGGCCTTCATCGCGTGCGGGACGGCTGGGCAAAGCCGGACGTAAGTCCATGTGATCTGCCGCCCCAAATCGGTTGGGTGGAGGTGATGCCTTGCTGGTCCTGTTTACCGCGTTCCTGCTGTTGGTCGGCGCGCCCGCGCTGTTGCTTGTGCTGGGGCGGGCGATCAGCCGGTCGACCGATTTCGAGAAGCGCCGGACGAGGACTGCGCCGGCTCGCGCGCCGGAGTCCGGAGACGCCTGGTATTTCCGCAAGATGCGGCCGGCGTTCAAATGGCTGGACGACAGCCCCGAGCAGCCAGTCGGCTCCTGAGCCGAGTAGCGTCCTAATGCAGGACGTCCCCACCCCGGACCCACCCGGACCCGGTCACGCTGCGCACCAGCAGCCAGTTCTGCACTCCCACGCGCACCTGCTGCTCCACCACCACGCGCATCCCGCGGTTCAGGAACGCCCGCACGCCGGCGTCCTCGTTCGGGCTCAGCCTGATCGCCAGGTCCTGCACCAGCACGGTGCCGAAGCTCTCCCCAGGCGCCAGATGCAGGCTCCCGTCGTCAGCCGGGAGCGCACCTGGCCGCAGCATCTGCCGCTCGGAGGCAACCATCGCCTCGCCTTGCGCCATGCCCTCGATGTGCAGGTGCTCGGCAAGCGCGAGCGAGCCCACGATCGCCACCATCAGCCAGCCCACCACGGCGATCAGCCGCACCCGCCCCTGCGCCGCAACCGCACTGCCCACGTCGAAGGCGGCCTGCCGTAGCGCGTGGCGAAGCTCGGCCACCTGCATCATCGCCTGCTGCATGTCGGATTCGGCTTCCTGGCGGGAGATGCGGGCGATGCTGAGCTGGCGTTCCAGGCTCATCTCGCGGGCACCCTGCAGGAACGAGGCATCGCGCGAAACCGCCGGCAGGCGCAGGGCCACGTCGGTCAGCGAAAGGCGATGGTGGCCCAGATGTTCCAGCAGCTTGCGTCGCGCGGCATCCGCCTCGCCCGGCTGTTCGGAGGCGAGCATGGGCAGCAGCTTCTGCAACCGCGTGACGAACACGGTGTCAGAGAAGGGGTCTATATCGGCCACGCGCCCAGTCATACCAAGCACCGGCGCTCAAGTCAGCCGGGGCCGCATGTCAGCCGGGCACGGCCGCGGGCAGCAGCCCGGTCAGCGCTGCCACCAGGTCACCCGGCAGGAACGGCTTGGAACAGGCGACCCAATGGGCGTGCTCCGGCGGTACGCCATCCCGGCCGTAGCCGGACATAAGCAGGAACGGTATGCCGCGCGCCTCGAGCAGTTCGGCCACCGGATAGACGCGTTTGCCGCGCAGGTTCACGTCCAGCACGGCCACGTTCGCCACCACGTCACGCGCGGCGAGCAGCGCCGTCTCCACCGTGCTGAACGGTCCAACGATCTCGCAGCCATGCTCGACCAGCGCCTCCTCCAGCAGCATCGCCACCAGAAGCTCGTCCTCCACGATCATGACGCGGCAGCCTTGCAGGGCACCCTGGCCGGGTGGGAGGCCGCCACTTGGAATTGCCATCTCATTGCTCATCAGCCGCTAACGTCTGGTTGCGGGCTAACGACGCGTTCCAGCAATGCACATAAACGCGCGCGCAGCCCGCCCGGCTGAAAATCCAGTGTGGCGCCGCCGCCGAGTTCATGCGAAAGGCCGCGCTGGATCAGTAATGTTCCGAAGCCGTTCCGCGTGGGAGGCGCCACTTCCGGACCACCCGCCTCGATCCAGTCCAGCACAAGCCACTTCATCGGCGCGCCAGCTTCCGCCACCTCGCCGGCGGTCAGCTTCCAGGACACGTTCACCTGTCCCTCCGGCTGGGACAGGGCGCCGTATTTCACCGCGTTGGTCGCCAACTCGTGAACAGCCATGCTGAGCGCCAGGGCGGCCGAGGGTGTGAGCTGAACGTCGCTGCCTTCCAGCACGACGCGTTGCATGTCGTTGCCGCCAAACGGGCGCATCTCCTCGTCCACCACATCGCGCAGGGAGACGCTCATCCAGTTCTCCCGGCTGAGCAGCGCGTAGGAGCCGGACAGGGCATGCACCCGGCCCAGGAAAGCCTCGCCGAACGTGTCCAGGTCGTCCGCGCGGCGCAGCGTCTGGGAAGCCAGCGAGACCACCACGGTGAGCATGTTCTTCACCCGGTGGTTCAGCTCGTCGACGAGCAGGCGCTGGTGCTGCTCGGCGCGTATCACGCTCGTCACGTCCAGGAAGGTGACCAGCGTGCCGCTGACCACGCTGTGGCTGTCGCGATACGGCAGGATGCGCATGATGAAGTGGGCACTGCCGTCCGCGTTGGTGACCTGCCGCTCCATAGGCGCCAGGCTTTTCAGTACGGCAGCGGCGTCCTGGCCGAGCGTGTCGTAGCGCAGGCGGCTGGCGATGTCTGTCAGCGGCCGCCCGATGTCGCCGGGAATCAAGTTATAGATCGTGGCGATGGCCGGGGTGAAGCTGCGCACAACCAACTGGCGGTCCAGGAACACGGTGGCGATCTGCGTGCTGTCGAACAGGTTCTTCAGGTCGCTGTTGACCCGATCCAGCTCCTCCACCTTGTCCTGCAGCTGCGCGTTGACCGTGTGCAGCTCCTCGTTGACGGATTGTATCTCCTCCTTGCTGGTCTCCAGCTCCTCGTTGGTCGATTGCAGCTCCTCGTTGACGGAGTGCAGCTCCTCATTGGCCGAGCGCAGCTCCTCGACGGCGGTCTCGTGCTCCTCGGTGATGGATTGCAGTTCCTCGCGCGTTGCGGTGAGCGCGTTCGAAACGGTCTCGTAGCTGCCTTCCACTCGTTTGCCGGACGGCAGCACGCGGCGCAGCAGGCGCGTGAGGCCCGTCTCCGCCTGGTCGGCCGCCTGCCGCAAAAAGGAGCTGGCTTTTGGCTGATCGTTGATCGCCTGCCGCGCCGGTGATGCGGCCTCGTCCGTGACGGCCCTGGCTTCCGGCTGGTCGCTACGCTCGGGGTGTTCCAGGCGCCTTGCCTCCCGCTTGGCCAGATGGATCTGCGGGCTGCGAACGTTGCGCCGTTGGAAGATACGCGCCGGCTTGTCCAAAGGCGTGAACAAATCCTCGTGGCGCGACGTGCTCTCCGAGATGCCCAGGATCAGGATGCCGTCGGGCGCCAGCGAATAGTGGAAGCTGGGCACCACCTTGGCCGGCAGGTCCGCATCCAGATAGATCAGCAGGTTGCGGCAGGAGACGAGGTCCATGCGCGAGAACGGCGGATCGCGCACCAGGCTGTGCGCCGAGAAGGTGCAGATGTCGCGGATTTCCTTGGCCACCACGTAGCCGGTATCGGACTGCCGGAAGAACCGCTCGCGCCGGTCCGGAGTCAGGCCGTCCAGCAACACGCTTGGATAGCGGCCCAGCCGTGCGGTGCCGATCGCCGGCTCGTCGATGTCGGTGGCGAAGATCTGCACGCGCGGTGGACCGCGCAGCGTGTCCATGTGCTCGCGCAGCAGGATGGCCAGCGAGTAGTCTTCCTCGCCTGTGCTGCAGCCCGGCACCCACACGCGTACGGTGTGGTCGGCATGGCGGTCGGCGAACAGGCGGGGCACCACCACGCGCTCGATCACGTCGAAGGCTTCGCTGTCGCGGAAGAAGCTGGTGACCCGTATCAGCAGGTCACGGAACAGCATCAGCGCTTCGGACGTGTCCTCGTCCAGCAGGTCCGCGTATCGCGCGAGCGTGGCCACGTCGCGCACCTGCATGCGGCGATGCACGCGGCGCAGGAAGGTCTTTTCCTTGTAGTTGACGAAGTCGTGGCCGATGCGCTGGCGCAGCAGGTTGCAGATGCGCAGGCGCAGCTCTTCGGTGCCGGCCACGCTGCCGTCCGCGTGCGCCGGCGCTTCCAGCTTTGTGCCCAGCAGCCGGATGAGGTGGCCTGGCATGTCCTGCACGGCGCTGACGAGATCGACCGCGCCCGTGGCGATGGCACCCGCCGGCATGCCCTCGAAGTGCTGCACGTTGTCGGACTGGTCGTCCCCGAAGCTCTGCGCGATGGTCAGGCCACTGCAGGCGCGTATGGCCTTCAGGCCAAGCGCGCCGTCGCTGCCGGTGCCGGACAGCACGATCCCGACCGCGTCCTCGCCAAGGCCGGCGCCCAGCGTATCGAAGAAGCCGTCGATTGGCCGGAACTCCCGCGGACCATCCTCCGGCGGTGTCGTGACGTTCAGATGACCGTCCTTATAGGTAGTGATGGCGTGCGGCGGGGGAACATACACGGTGTTCGGCCTGATCTCGTCGCCGTCCTCCACCTCGCGCACCGGCATTGCGGTCCAGCGCTGCAGTATCTCGGCGAGCAGGCTGCGCCGGTTGGCCGGCAAATGCAGCACCACCACGAACGCAAGGCCGCTGTCGGCCGGCATGGCGCTGAAGAACGAGCGGAACGCGTCCAGCCCGCCGGCCGAGGCTCCAATGCCTACAACTTTCACCGGCAAGCTTCTTCGCGCACGATCATACCAGCACACCTAATCTTGGGTTGTGAGGCCCACATCGGCGCGATGCGCAGCTGCAGGCATCGCCGCGTCCAAAACCGTGTCTTTACGTTACAAACGGTACACATCCGTAGCGCGCGCAACCCGCTTTGGCCATGATGCCGCAGGTTTATGGCGATAACCGCTGCGTGAGTCGTGTTGCTTGGACGAGGGTATCCGAGCGGCTCGTCGGGCCTTCTTTTTAGGGAATAAGTGAAAGTCTTGCTCCCGGCGCCGTGCCGGCTGCCTCGGCCTGACGGCAATGCCCGGATGCTCGCGCAGGCGCCGGGGAGCAGCCGGTCACACTGTGTCGCGCGAGAAGCCTTGACCGAACCGCACCGGCACCCTCTCTACTCCGGCGTGCCCGGCCGGACGGAACCATGACCACAACCATGCAAGACGCGGCGCCCGCGCCTGTCCTACAGGCCCCCGCGCTGCCGGGGCTGATCAGGACGAACCGGGATTTGCGGATCGATTTCTTCCGTGGCCTGTCGCTGTGGTGGATCTTCACCGACCATGTGCCGTCCGACGTGCTGGGCGTGCTCTCCATACGCAACTTCGCCTTCGCCGACGCCACCGAGGTGTTCGTGCTGCTGGCGGGCTACGCCGGCGGCATCGCCTACGGCAGCACGCTGCGCAGCCAGGGCTGGATGTCGGCGGGCGCGGACGTGGTACGCCGCGCCTGGACGCTGTACATCGCCCACATCTTCCTGTTCGTGATCTTCGCGGCCCAGGTCGGCATGTCCGCCACCAAGCTGGACCGCGCGGACTTCCTCGACGAGATACACCTCAACGTGTTCGGCGAGGCGCCCTACCGAGCGCTGTTCGAGGCGCTGACGCTGCACTTCCAGCCAGCCTACTTCAACATCCTGCCGCTCTCCGCGGTGCTGCTGCTGCTGTTCGCGCTGGCCCTGCCGCTGCTCTACGGGCCGGGCCTGCTCGCCGCACTCTCGCTGGCGCTTTATGTCGGCGCCCGGCTGTTCTCGCTGAATCTGCCAAGCTGGACAGGCGGCGGCTGGTTCTTCAACCCGTTCTGCTGGCAACTGCTGTTTATGATGGGCGCCATACTGTCCTTCGCCCCGGGCGAGGTGCCGCGGCGCTTCGTCCCCGCGTTCGACTGGTTCGCGGTCCTGTTCGTCATCTTCGGCGTGCTCGTGCAGTGGCTGGTCTGGCCGCAGGTGGTCGGCGTCGCCTGGCTGCCCACCGCCGTCCAGCACACGCTGTTCAACGTGGACAAGGCCGGCCTGCACCCGTTCCGCCTGATCTCCATCCTGTCACTCACCTGGCTCGTCACACGTTTGATCCCGAAGGGCGCGAGCTGGCTGACGTCCTGGGCGGCCAACCCCTTCGTGCTGGCGGGGCAGCACTCGCTGCCGGTGTTCTGCGCCGGCATCTTCCTGGCCTTCCTGGGCCGGCTGGCCAGCGAGGCGAACACCGGCTGGGGCATGCAGGTGGCGGTGAACGTGTCCGGCGCGGCGCTGCTTTGGGCGGTTGGGGCGGTGGCGGCCTGGTACGCCAACAAGGGGCGTGCAAAAGGACGGGCGCGTGTGGTGGTTGCGGAGCCGAAATCTGAGCTGCCGCCCTGAGGGCGAGAGTCTTCTTTTCGATAAGCAGCAAAAGAGTTTCGCCCCCCACACACCCGAGCCGTCCGACGCTTGCAGGATGCAAGATGTTGCAATGCGGGAGGGTAAAGTTTCTGGTCCTTCTTTCAGACAAGGACACCTTGCCTTCTCGTTTCGTTTCGATGCCCAGCGTTAATCGCCCAATTACATAAATGCGCGAAACTGTGCCCGGCGGGACACGCAGTCGAGCTCTGTTGCAACTGCGCAGCCCCTGTCCGCATTGAGGGTGGCATGGCTGACATGGAAGACAGCAGGCTTGTGATGGCAGAAACCCGCAATGCTCCGCAGTTCAAGGCAGTTGACGCGTGGATCGCGTCCGACCTGGCCCGCCGTTACGATTGCGCGCTTGTCGAGCCGCTTCCTGGCGATCTCCTGGCTTTGCTGCGGGAGTAGCAACGTCGATCCATGCGCGCCATCGCCATCCAATGCGCGCCCGGAGCTGACAAGCCGGCCAACATAGCCGAAGCCGGGCGGCTCATCGAGGATGCCGCCGGTGACCAGCGCCCGGCCTTCATAAGCCTGCCGGAAATGTGGAGCTGCCTCGGCGCCAGCCGGGACGTGAAGCTGAGCCAGAGCGAAGCCCTGCCCCCTGGCGAACCGGGCCCGGCCTACAGCTTCCTGCAACAGACGGCGCGCCGTCTCGGCATCACCTTGCACGGCGGCTCGATAGGCGAGCGCGACGGCGAAACGCTCTACAACACCACCCTGGTGTTCGGCCCTGACGGCGCCGAACTCGCCCGCTACCGCAAGATACACCTCTTCGACGCCACCACACCCAGCGGCCAAGGCTACCGCGAGAGCAGCCTGTTCGGCGCCGGGCGCGCGCTGGTCACCTGCCGCATCGGTCCGCCCGCCGCCGGACTGACCCTCGGCCTGTCCATCTGCTACGACCTTCGCTTTCCGGAACTCTATCAGGGCCTGCGCGCGGCGGGAGCGGATGTGATCGTGGTGCCCTCCGCGTTTACGGTGGAGACCGGCCAGGCCCATTGGGAGACCCTGCTGCGCGCCCGCGCCATCGAGACACAGTGCTGGGTGATAGCCGCTGCAACCACGGGCACCCACCATGACGGCGCCGGCCGGCCCCGCGCCACTTACGGCCACAGCCTGATCTGCGACCCTTGGGGACGCGTGGTCGCGAGGGCGGAGGAAGACGTGGGCGCGATCGAGGCGGTGATCGATCCGGCCCGCACGGCTGAGATTCGCGCGCGGATGAATGTTGGCAAGAGCAGGGAGGAAAGGAAGCAAGCGGTTGTTTTTTGAAAAAAAGAACTGCTTGCCGTACCTCTCAACCCGCGCCGGGAAAATCCTCGAACACGCCATCCGCCCGCAACAGGCTCAGCACGCCCGTCCTGATGGCGAACCAGGCACCGTGCAGCGTCAACTCCCCGGCGGCCTCGCGCGCCGCAACCCACGGAAAGCTGCGCAGATTGGCCAGCGAGATCTTCACCACCTCATGCTCGCAGCACCGCTCACGTGCGTCTGGGCTGTCGCAGCGCAGCGAAGCCCGCCGCGCCGGCTCGGCAATGGACATCCACTGCGCCACGAAATCGCCTGCGTTCGGCGGCGCTCCGTCCAGCAGCGCGCGCACGCCGCCGCATTGCCCGTGGCCCAGCACTACCAGATGCGGGATCTCCAGCACGCGCACGCCAAACTCCAGCGCGGCGCTGGTGCCGTGATAGGCGGCATCCGGCGCGTAAGGCGGCACCAGGTTGGCGACGTTGCGTATGGTCAGCAACTGGCCGGGCGCGGTGTCGAAGATCACGGCCGGGTCCACGCGGCTGTCCACGCAGGCGATGACCATGGCCTGCGGGCGCTGCCCGTTGTCGGACAGGGCCTCGAAGGTCGCGCGCCGTTCCGGCCAGCCTTGGGCGCGGAACCTTCGGTAGCCGGCTAGGAGGTGTTCCATGCGGGCAGGATTAGTTTGGGGGAAGGAAGGAAGGAAGGCCTTCTTTTTTGAAAAAAAGAAGCAAAAAACTTTTGCTCTCCCGCCT
>CAXTJZ010000143.1:0-10359 GCA_964244695.1 uncultured Acetobacteraceae bacterium | reverse complement strand
CGCCGACAGGGACCAAAAGTTTTTTGGTTCTTTTTTTCAAAAAAGAACTGCTTGCCTGCCTTCTCTTCCTAACCCCCGCCCAAGCCGAACCCCTGAAATTCACCACCTGGAACCTCAACTGGCTCACCACCAGAACCCACGCCGAAGCCGACCTCCCGCGAGACGTACGCACGCGTAACCCAGACGATTTCACCCGCCTCGCCGCCTACGCGCACAAGCTGGACGCAGACGTCGTGGCCTTCCAGGAAGTAGACGGTCCGCAAGCCGCCCAACGCCTGTTCGACCCCGCCGAATACACCATCCTCACTATCGCGGAGCCGGTCACCCAGCGCGTCGGCATCGCCGTGCGGCATCCCATCACCGTCACCCGCAACCCGGACGTGACCGCGCTGGACGTGGAGCCGGACGCCACGCACAAACTGCGCGACGGGCTGGACGTGACGCTCGGCTTGCCAGGCCGCAAGAACCTGCGCGTCCTGGTGATCCACCTGAAAGCCGGCTGCCAGGATGACGCGCTGGCCACATCGTCGCGTCCGCAATGCAAGCTGCTCGCCCGCCAGGTTCCCGTGCTGGCCGGCTGGGTCACCGCGCGCCAGCAGGAGGGCGCCGCTTTCCTGGTGATGGGAGATTTCAACCGCGTGTTCGACGATCCGGAGGAGCTGGACACGGCCCTTGTCGGCGCCGCCCCGCTCACCCGAGCGACCGAAGGCCGCGCCAACCCGTGCTGGGACGGCGAGCCCTTCATCGACCACATCTTCGCAGGCGGGGCTGCCAGGACGTGGCTCGTAGCAGGCTCTCTGCGCGTGCAGGTTTTTCAAGAAAGCGATCCCGCCCTGAAGGCGCACCTGTCGGATCACTGTCCTGTTTCTGTCAGGCTTGATCCGAGCAAATAGTAAGCAAGCAGTCCTTTTTTGAAAAAAGGACCAAAAAACTTTTACTCCCTGTCGGCGGCTGCTTCAGCGTTCGCCGACAGGAAGCAAAAGTTTTTTGCTTCTTTTTTTCAAAAAAGAAGGCCTTGCTTGCCTTGGCAACAAACCCGAACGTGACTGCCCAACATCGAACGCCCCCCACCAGCCCGCGTTTTCCGAAACCCCCAACGGAGCCTCCCATGCAAAAACGCACGATAACAAGCGCGCTGTTCGGCATCGCCGCCCTCTTCGCCGCACAGCCCGGTCACGCGCAGCCGGTATCGGGAACCTTCAGCATCAACGGCGACAAGATAAACTACGAGATGTCCGGCAGCGGCCCGGCCATGCTCCTCATCCACGGCTTTCCGCTCAGCGAGCACCTGTTCGACAAGCAGCGCGACACTTTCAGCCGCTCTTACACGGTGATCACGCCGAGCCTTCCCGGCTTCGGCAACAGCACCACCGGCACCACCTATCAGACAATAACGAACTACGCCAAAGACATGATCGGCCTGCTCAGCTACCTGCATGTGTCCAGCGCCGTGATCGGCGGCCATTCGATGGGCGGCCAGGTCGTGCTGGAGATGTATCGCCAGCAACCCGCATTGTTCAGCAGCATGATCCTGTTCGACACGAATCCGGCCGCCGCCAACCTGATCGAAAAAGCCGAGTGGCCCGGCTACGGCCGCATGGCACGCGCCACGGGCTCGGCCTCCATAGCGGCGCCGGTGGCGGCCGTGATGGTGACCGGCGATGCCGCCGCCAAATACCCGCAGCTGCTGACCGACATCGAGGCAGAGGTCAGCATGGCCAAGCCGGCCGGTGTGGTGGGTGGGGCGAACGCCCTGGTCACGCGCGCGGACTACACGAAGATGCTTGCCCAGATCAGCGTTCCTGCCTTGGTGGTCGTGGGACAGGATGATCCGGTCTATCCCGTGGCCATCAGCCAGGCCCTGGCCGCCGGCATCCCGAACGCCAAGCTGGCCGTCATCCCAGGCGTGGCGCACGCCAGCATGTTCGACAACGCGGAAGCGGTGAACAAGGCGATCACGGCCTTCCTATCGCCATAAGAAAGCAAGCAGCCCTTTTTGAAAAAAAGGGCCAAAAAACTTTTACGCCCTGTCGGGTGTTCCCCCTGCGGCGCGCGACAGCGGAGTCAAAAGTTTTTTGCTTCTTTTTTCAAAAGAAGTCCTTCCTTTCTTTTCTGCAGGAGATCGCGCCATGGCGTACACAGCAATCGCCACCACCACAGCCGGCCGCAACGGCCACGTGGACAGCTCCGACGGCGTGCTCCACCTGGACCTGGCCATGCCAGGCGCAGGCAAGCCGGCCGCCACCAACCCCGAGCAGCTTTTCGCCGCCGGCTACTCCTCCTGCTTCGGCTCGGCCATCATGGCGGTAGCCGGTGCGGACAAGATCAAGCCGGAAGCCGTGCACGTGACCGCCGAAGTCACCCTGGTGGTCAACGGCCATGACTACAGCATAGCGGTGAAGCTGAAGCCGAAGATCGACGGCGTGGACCGCGCCACTGCCGAGGCGCTGGTGGCCAAGGCCCACGAGGTCTGCCCGTATTCCAAGGCCACCCGCGGCAACGTGCCCGTGGAGATCGAGCTACAGTGAGCGCCGGCACAGCCCTGGTCACCGGCGCCACCGCCGGTTTCGGGGCGGCAATCACCCGCCGCCTGGTCGCGGACGGCTGGCGCGTGGTGGCCAGCGGCCGCCGGCAGGACAGGCTGGACGCGCTGGCCGCCGAGTTGGGCGACGCTATCCTGCCATTCAAGCTGGACGTAACGGAGGCGGCCACGGTCGCCGCCCTGCCGGGCAGCCTGCCTGGGGACTGGCAGGCAATCGACGCGCTGGTGAACAACGCCGGCCTGGCGCTGGGCCTCGCGCCCGCCCAGCAATCGGACGTGGCCGATTGGGACCGCATGGTCGGCACCAACGTCACCGGCGTCATACACATGACGAACGCCCTGCTGCCCGGCATGGTGGAGCGGGACCGGGGACACGTCGTCAACCTTGGCAGCATCGCCGGCACGTATCCCTATCCGGGTGGACACGTGTATGGGGCGACAAAAGCCTTCGTCCGCCAGTTCACCATGAACCTGAAAGCGGATCTGGTGGGGACGAACGTGCGGGTCACGGACATAGAGCCGGGCCTGTGCGGCGGCACGGAGTTCTCCGAAGTCCGCTTCGGCGGCGATACGGAGAAAGCGGCCGCCGTCTACAAGGGCACCACGCCCCTTACCGCGGAAGACATCGCCGAAGCGGTCGCCTGGGTGCTGAACCTGCCGAAGCACGTCAACATAAACCGCATCGAGATGATGCCGACCTGCCAGGCCATCGGCCCGTTCAACATCAAGCGCACCACGTCCTAGAGCGCCCGTGCCTTGAAACCACGTCACACCCGCAAATTGCTGGACCGCTACCGGGTCATCGATGGCGCCGGCTTCACGCTCGCAGACTACAAGCCCGACGATCGCGGCGGCGACCTCGTCGACAACGGCGACATCGAGGACCTGCTGAAAGACGGCGTATCCCGCCTCTCGGACCTGCAGACCCGCCTCTACGCAGACGACAGGTGGTCGCTCCTCCTCGTGCTGCAGGCGATGGACGCCGCCGGCAAGGACGGCACCATCAAGCACGTGATGACGGGCATAAACCCGCAAGGCGTGGACGTGACCGCCTTCAAGCAGCCCGGCCCTGTGGACCTCCAGCACGGCTTCCTGTGGCGCGTGCACGCCCACGCGCCCTCCGCCGGCCGCATCGCCATCTTCAACCGCAGCCATTACGAGGACGTGCTGATCACCCGCGTCCATCCCGAGCTGCTGGATCACGCACATCTGCCCGATGCCGCGCGCGGCAAGAAGTTCTGGAAACATCGCCTGGAAGACATCGCGGCGTTCGAAAAATACCTGGTCCACCAGGGTACAATGGTGCTGAAAGTCTTCCTTAACGTCAGCCGCGACGAACAGCGCCGCCGCTTCCTCAGCCGCATAGACGAGCCGCACAAGAACTGGAAGTTCAGCGCGGCGGACCTGAAGGAACGCGATTGCTGGGACGCGTACCAGGACGCCTATCAGCACGCGATCGCCGGCACCGCATCACCCGACGCACCCTGGTTCGTGGTGCCCGCCGACAACAAGCCGTTTGCGCATCTGATCGTGGCGGAGGCGATGATCGAGGCCTTGGGCGCGCTCGACCTGAAGGAGCCTTCCCCGCCGGCTGCGGAGTGTGCGCTTCTGGCTGAGGCTCGGGCTAAGCTGGAGGGAGAGAAGTAAGCAAGGCCTTCTTTTTTGAAAAAAAGAAGCAAAAAAACTTTTACTCCGGCTGTCGCGGACCCTTCAGCAGCCGCCGACAGGGAGCAAAAGTCTTTTGCTTCTTTTCTTCAGAAAAGAAGGCCTTCCTTCCTTTCGTCTCGAGTGCCTGCCGCGCTAGGCTCGGCGCATGCCGGACTATTCGCACGAGTCGCAGCACAAGGGCCGGGTCGCCGGGGTGGACGAGGTCGGCCGCGGCCCGCTCGCCGGCCCGGTGCTCGCGGCGGCGGTGGTGTTCACCGCCGGCGTGCCGCCCGCGCTCGCCCTGCTGCTCGACGATTCCAAGAAGCTGACGGCCGCGCAGCGCGACCTGGCCTATGCGGCGCTGCTCGCCTGCCCGTCCGCCGAGATCGCCGTCGCCGCCGCGTCGGTCGCCGAGATCGCCAGGCTGAACATCCTGCACGCCGCCATGCTCGCCATGGCCCGCGCCGTGCTCCGCCTGCCCACGCCGCCCGATGTGGCCTTGGTGGACGGCAACAGGAAGCCGCCGCTCACCTGCGAGATACGCTGCGTCATCGGCGGAGACGCGCTGTGCCTGTCGATCGCCGCCGCCTCGATCGTGGCCAAGGTGGTACGCGACCGCGCGATGGCGCGGCTCGCCGTGCGTTTCCCGCTCTACGGGTGGGACAGCAACGCTGGCTATGCGACGGGCGCGCACCGGCGTGCATTGCTTGCGCATGGCGCCACACCGCATCACCGTGAGGCGTTCGGCACGGTGCGTGGCGTGCTCGCAGGAGAGTGTGTAGGCGAGTAAGCAAGCAGTTCTTTTTTAAAAAAAGAACCAAAACGCATTCGCAGCAGTCGGCCTAATCAAGAAACACCGAAGCCTCGCAGCGTCGGAGAAGTAAAAGTTTTTTGCTTCTTTTTTTCAAAAAAGAAGGCCTTGCCTTCTCGCTTACCCAGCCTCCACCAACTCCAAAGCCTGTGCCACAATCGCCGTCCCATAAGCCCCCAACCAGCCGGGCGCCCCGTCGCAACAGCGCGGAAGCTCAACGCCCTCATCCGACAGGTTGAAAAGGCAAACCACCCGCTCCGTCTCGTCGAACCGCACGAACCCGATCAGCGGCGCCGGCAACGACAGTATTTCCAACCCGCCATGCGCCAGCACCGGATGCGCGCGCCGGTAGGACAAGAACCGCCGCCAATCCTGCAACAGCGCTCCGCGATCTGCCTCTTGCGCGTCCACGGCCAGTGCCAGATGCGCGTCCGCCACGGGCAGCCACGGCGTCACGGCTGAAAACCCCGCATGCGCCGCATCGCAAACCCAAGGCATCGGCGTCCGGCACCCGTCGCGCCCGCGGAACTCCGGCCAATACGCAATCCCGAACGGATCGCGCAGCTGCTCCGCCGAAAGCTCGGCCTCAGGCAAACCAAGTTCCTCGCCCTGATACACCAGCACGCTGCCGCGCAACGTCAATTGCAACGCCATCAGCAGCCGCGCAAACCGCGGGTCCGGCGCCGACCCGGGGCAGGGGTTCCAACGGCTGACCGCGCGTTCCACGTCATGGTTGCTGAATGACCAGCACAACCACCCGTCAGGTGCCGCCGCCTGCGCCACCAACTCGCGCACGCTCGCCCAATCGAACCCGCCGCGCGTCGGCCGCAGCGAATACGCCATGTCCAGACACCCATGCTGCGTATAAGCCCGGCATCGGTCATAAGCCCCGTCCTGGCTGCTCACCTCACCCAGCGTGACCGCGCCGGGATAACACGACACCAGCGCCCGCACCCGTTCCAGAAAATCCGCTGTCTGCGGCTGCATCATGTCATGCGCATGCACCTGCCGCCCGAATAATTTCACCCCCGTGGCCGCCCCAACCGCCGCCGGGTTGCACCGCAATAACGGATCGTGCGTGAAGAAATCCAGCGCATCCAGCCGGAACCCGTCCACGCCACGCTCCAGCCAGAACCGCCCCGTCTCCAGCAGCGCATCCTGCACGTCCACATTGTGCAAATTCAACTGCGGCTGGTGCGACAGGAAATGATGCAGATAATACTGCCGCCGCCGCGGCTCCCACGTCCAGACCGCACCCCCGAACACGCTCAGCCAGTTGTTCGGCGGCGTCCCATCTTCGCTAGGGTCCGCCCAAACATACCAATCCGCCCGCGCCCCAGTCCGAGACGCCCGGCTCTCCGCAAACCAGCCATGCCTGTCGCTCGTATGGCTCCAGACCTGGTCGATCAGCACGCGCAATCCCAACATATGTGCCCGCGCCACCATCGCATCGAAATCGTCCAGCGTGCCAAACACCGGATCGATGCTGGTGTGGTCGGACACATCATACCCGAAATCCCGCTGCGGACTGGCGAACACCGGACAAAGCCAGATCGCATCCACCCCCAGCCGCGCCACATGATCCAGATGCGCGGTAACCCCCGGCAGGTCGCCGATGCCGTCAGCGTTGCTGTCAGCAAAACTGCGCGGATAGATCTGGTAGATGACCGCGCCCCGCCACCATTCGGTGTGCGTTCCTAGACGATCCAGCATGAACTCGCTCCCTCACGGTATCGTGAGCTGGTCCGCACCGCGGGCGCAATGTGTTTTTGTCTGCGGAGAAGCTCCAAGTCGCAGGTTGGGCCTGAATGGTTGCGGATTTGCTACTCCGCGGGTTGTTTCGAAGAAAGAAAGGCCTTCTTTTTTGAAAAAAAGAAGCAAAAAACTTTTTCTCCGCTGTCGCGCACCTGTCCTTCAGCCGCCGACAGGGAGCAAAAGTCTTTTGGTTCTTTTTCAAAAAAGAACTGCTTCCTTGCTAGAGCCTGCCTCGAAACGTGGCTGGCGAGGCTAGCTGGCGTCAGATGGCCCCGCCAGGCGCGTTTCGAAACAGGCTCTTACTCACTGGCCCCCCGCAGCGCGCCTCCAGCCGCCACCGGACACAGCGGCAGGCAAGCCGCCGCATAAGCCGCCAGCAGCAACAGATGCGGCCGCGCCGGCAGCCCCGCCGCCGCCGCATCCGCCGCCGCCGCGCCAAAGATCAGCACCGGCACGGTCAGCGGCAGCACCAATATCGGCAGCAGCACGCCGCCCCGTCGCGCCCCCAGCACCAGCGCCGCGCAAGCCGCCCCAAGTAAGGAGAGCGACGCCGTCCCAAACGCCAGCCCCACCACCAGCGCCGGATACGCGGCCGCAGGCATCCGCAGCATCGCCGCCAGCGGCACCGCGGCCACCAGCAGCGGCAGCCCCGTCACCAGCCAATGCGCCAGCGCCTTGGCCAGCGCCACCACGCTCGCCGGCAGGCCGGACAGCAGCAACTGGTCCAGCGACCCATCCTCGAAATCCGCCCCGAACAACCGGTCCAGCGGCAGCAACGCCGCCAGCAGCGCGCACACCCAAACGATTCCCGGCGCCAGCCTCGCCAGCGTCTCCGGCGCCGGGCCGATCGCCAGGGGGAACAGCGCGCCGGCCACGAAGAAAAACAGCAGCGCGCCGAAACTGTCGCCGCCGTGGCGGGCGGCCAGCAGGAGTTCGCGGCGCAGCAGGGCAAGGAAGGAAGTCAAGCAAGGCCTTCTTTTTTGCAAAAAAGAAGCAAAAAACTTTTGCTCCGGCGACGCTTCAACGCATCGGGTGCTGCCCACAGCAAGCGTCCGGTGCAAATGCGCGGTGACAAAAGTTTTTTGCTTCTTTTTTTCAAAAAAGAAGGCCTTTCTTGCCTAACCACCCAACCGCAGCTCCGCCGCCCCATCCAGCGGCAAAGGCAGATGCGTAGCCGCTACCACCACGCCGCCCCCCGCCCGATGCCGCGCCAGAACCCCGCCAAACGCCGCAACCGAAGCCGCGTCCACCCCCAGCGTAGGCTCGTCCAGCAGCCACACCGGCGCCCCGCTCACCACCAGCCGCGCCAGCGCCAGCCGCCGGGACTGTCCTGCCGACAGCATGCGCGCGGGCAGGGGCCCCAACGCCGTCAATCCCAACGCCGCCAGCGCGTCCCCCACGCCGCGGCCCGAAACCCGCGCCGCAAACGCCAGGTTCTCCCGCGTGCTCAGCCCAGGCTTCACGGCATCGCGGTGCCCCAGATACGCCACAAGCCCCGCCAGCTCGTCGGACCCATCGAACAGCACCCGCCCGCCATCCAGCCGCTTCAGCCCCGCCAGCGCCCGCAGCAGCGTGGACTTCCCCGCTCCGTTCGGCCCAAGCAGCAGCAGCGCACCGCCCGCCGGCAGCGTGAAGCTCACCCTGTCCAGCACCAGCCGGTCGCCGCGAAACGCGCTGACCGCCTCTGCCACCAGGCCACCCGCCATCTACTGCAACTGCTCGATCTTGGCCCAAACGCGCTTGAATATCCCCTCGCGCAGCGCCCGTTCCGCCGCGTCCTCGCCGGACAGATCCGGGTGCAGCTCGCGCGCCAGGAACCGCCGCAACTGGTTGAATTTCTTGTCCGGCCCGCGCTCTTCCTGCGGCCCGTCCAGCGCCGCCTGCATCACCCGCAACCGGTCCTCCGCCGCCACCGCCGACAACTGGTATAAATCCCGCTGCTTGGCCGTCTCCGCCGCCAGCGCCCCCACCCGCGCCAGCTCCACTTCCAGCGCCGCGCAGCGCGCCTCCAACTGCCGCTTCTCGTCCAGGACCTGCCTGGCCGCGAGCCGTTCGGCACTGACCCGGTCCTGCTCCAGCCGCAGCTCGGCCAGCCGCGCCTCCACCGCCGTCTTCTCCGGCCGCACGGCCTCCGCCACCGCAACCCGTCCGAACCCGCCAGAAGCCGGCGCCCGCCGTTCCGCCCCGCCTGGTATCGGCGTCTCGAACGGCCCGTCCGACTTGCCGTCCCCGTAAGCATCCGCCGCCGCGTAAGCCGCTCCCCCGATCTGCAACCCCTGCCGCTCGGCAAACTCCAGGAACTCGCGCGCCGAACTCACGATCCGCGGCAGCCTGCCGTCCTTCTCGATGACGATGGAACGCGGCTGCACCCGCAACCGGAAAGCCCGCCGCTCAAGCCCGGTGCGCGCGGCTTCAAACCAGGTTTCGTCCTCTATGCCGTAGCGGTGCATCAACCTGCGGTAGCCGAAAACGTGCCGGGCTCGCAAGGAGCACAGGAAGGAAGCCCATCTTTTTTGAAAAAAAGAAGCAAAAAACGTTTGCTCCCTATATCAGCCTCAGCAGGCACCCGTCTCACCGGCAAACGCCCTTGTGACCCGAAATCTGCAGCCTATAACCACCCGCAAACCACACCGGAACCGCACGCCATGAAGCCCGTAGGCCAGGACAGCCTGAACACCCGCCGCACCCTGACCGTGAACGGCCGCGACTACGCCTATTTCTCCATCCCCGAAGCCGCCCGCACCATCGGTGACGTCAGCCGCCTCCCGGTAAGCCTCAAAATCCTCCTGGAAAACGTCCTCCGCGTCGAAGACGGCCCATCCTACACCACCGCAGACGCCCAAAAAGTCGCCGACTGGCTGCGCGCCGGCAGCAGCACCGAGGAAGTCCCCTTCAAGCCCGCCCGCATCCTCATGCAGGACTTCACCGGCGTCCCCGCGGTAGTCGACCTGGCCGCCATGCGCGACGGCATCACCAAGCTCGAAGGCGACCCCCAGCGCGTAAACCCCCTCGTCCCCGTAGACCTGGTCATCGACCACTCCGTCATGGTCGACTTCAGCGGCACCCCCCAGGCCCTCCAGCAGAACGTCGAAGTAGAGTTCGAGCGCAACGGCGAACGCTACGCCTTCCTCCGCTGGGGCCAGGAAGCCTTCCAGAACTTCCGCGTCGTCCCCCCCGGCGCCGGCATCTGCCACCAGGTTAACCTCGAATACGTAAGCCAGGTCGTCTGGACCGCCGACGTGGACGGCCAGACCATCGCCTACCCCGACACGCTCTACGGCACCGACAGCCACACAACCATGGTCAACGGCGCCGGCGTGCTCGGCTGGGGCGTTGGCGGCATCGAGGCCGAAGCCGCCATGCTAGGCCAGCCCATCGCCATGCTGATCCCGGACGTCATCGGCTTCCGCCTGACCGGCCAGATGCCCGAAGGCGCCACCGCCACCGACCTCGTCCTCACCGTCACCGAAATCCTCCGCAAGAAGGGCGTCGTCGGCAAGTTCGTCGAATTCTACGGCGCCGCACTCGACAACCTGACCGTCGCCGACCGCACCACCATCGCCAACATGGCCCCCGAATACGGCGCCACCTGCGGCTTCTTCCC
>CAXTJZ010000142.1:257-10382 GCA_964244695.1 uncultured Acetobacteraceae bacterium | reverse complement strand
GCGAGGGAGCAAAAGTTTTTTGCTTCTTTTTTTCAAAAAAGAAGGCCTTGCTTACTTTGCACCGGAGACGTCTCGATGAACCTGAACGCGGACTTCACCAGTCGCGCGGCCGTGCACGCGGCGCGGCTGGACTGGATGCCTTCGCCGATCGCCGGCGTGGACCGGCGCATGCTGGACCGCGTGGGCGGGGAAGTGGCGCGCGCAACCTCCATCGTGCGTTATGCGCCGGACAGCCGGTTCTCCCCGCACACCCATGGCGGCGGGGAAGAGTTCCTGGTGCTGGAAGGCGTGTTCCAGGACGAGCATGGCGACTTTCCTGCCGGCACTTACGTCCGCAATCCGCCGACCAGCCGCCACACGCCCGGATCCGCGCCGGGCTGCACCATCTTTGTCAAGCTATGGCAGTTCGATCCTGACGACCGTGCCGAGATTCGCGTGGACACGAAAGCTGCCGCCTACACACAGGCTCCCGGCCGGCCCGGTGTGGAGTGCGTCATGCTGTTCGAGGACGCACGGGAGCAGGTGCGTCTGGAGCGCTGGGCGCCGGGCGCGAACATCGCGCTGGCGGCGCCGGGCGGGATCGAGTTGCTGGTGATCGAAGGCGCGTTCGTGGAGGCGGACGAATTGTTCGAGAAACAAGCCTGGCTGCGACTGCCGGCAGGTGGAACCCTGCAAGGCACGGCTGGCAAGGACGGATGCCTTGTTTGGGTAAAGATCGGCCACCTGCTCCACGTGAAAGCGGCGACGCTGACCGACTAGGCTACAGGGCGAACGAGGCCGCCCGGCGCAAAGGCGGGGTTTCACCACCCCCGCCAATTTTGCCGCGCCCGGTTATCTCCTGAAAGCCACGCACGCCGAAAATGCGTGTAGCAAAAGTTTTTTGCTTCTTTTTTCAAAAAAGAAGGCCTTGCCTACTTCCCTTCAAACGCCGCCAGCAATGCAGGCAGCCCCTCCCGCACACGCGCGACAGACGCCTCCTTTACCACGTCATACCCACGCACCTGGTCATGCGCGCGCAGCACCGCTTCGGCCTGCGCCACGCGGCCGGCGGTCAGGCCGGCCAGCACCTTGTCCACCAGGCCAACGTAGTCAGCGATGAGCTGGCGTTCCTGGCGGCGGTGGGCGCCGTAGCCGAACGGATCCAGCGGGGTGCCACGCAGCGCGCGCAGCTTTGCCAGTGCGGCGAAGCCGTGCCGCATGGCGGCGCCGAAGCGCGTCTTGCGCGGGCGGCCGGTGCGGGCGTCGCGCCGGGCGAAGATCGGCGGAGCCAGGTTGTAGGCGATCTCATAATCGCCTTCGAAGTTCTCGCGCAGACGCTGGGCGAAAGCGGGGTCGGTCATCAGCCGGCCCACCTCGTACTCGTCCTTGTACGTCATCAGCTTGGCCGCAACCTGGGCCACCGCGCGTGACAGGCGGCCGTCTGCCTCCGGCAGCTTTGCCTCGGCCGCCTCCACGCGGGCCACCAGCGCGCGGTAGCGTTTCGCGTGGCGCTCGCCACCCCAGGCGCGCAGGCGGGGCATGCGATCGGCCAGCAGGTCGCCGAGCGTGTCGGGTATGTGCGCTTCCTCGTGGCCGCGCAGCCAGGTCGCCGCCAGGTCCGGACGCGCGGCGGCAATCCGGCCAAGGCCGAAGGCGCGCTTGTTCATGTCGATTTCGGTGCGGTTCAGCTCGATGGCGCGCATGATGTTGTCCGCATGCAGCGGGATCAGGCCACGCTGCCAGGCGTAGCCCACCAGGAAGAGGTTGGCGCCCACCGCGTTGCCGAGCATCACCTGGGCGATGCGGGTGGCGTCGATGCTCATCACCCGCTCCTGGTCCGCGCGCGGCATCACCTTTGCCAGCAGCGGGTCGAAGCTAAGGTCCAGATCCGCGTTGCGGGCGAACATGGCGTTCGGCGAGACGAAGCGGTTGAGCAGCACCGCGCTGCGGCCGTGGCCCAGCTTGGCCAGCGTCTCCGGTATCGCCACCACCATCGGGTCGGCGCCGATCACCAGATCCACGTCCCCGTTGGGTATGCGCGGCGAGTGGCGTTCTGCGCCGTCCCCCAGGCGAAGATGGCTGGTGACGGAGCCGTTGCGCTGGGCTAGGCCGGAATTGTCCAGCACCGTCAGCAACAGGCCTTCCAGGTGGGCGGCCATGCCCAGCAGGGCCGCCACGGTGACCACGCCCTGGCCGCCGATGCCGGCCAGCAGCATGTTGTAGACTTCGCCGATCCGCGGAAGCTCGGGCTCGGGCAGGCCGGCGATGAGGGATTGTTCGCCGGCCAGCGGGTCTGTCGCGTCATCGGCTTCGGGACGGGCGCGAACCTTGCCACCCTTGATGGTGATAAAGCTGGGGCACAAGCCTTTGACGCAGGAGAAATCCTTGTTGCACACCGTCTGGTTGATGCGCCGCTTGCGCCCCAAGGCGGTCTCCAGCGGCTCGATGGCGATGCAATTGGACTGCACGCCGCAATCGCCGCAGCCTTCGCATACTTCCGGGTGGATGAAGACGCGCTCGTTCGGGTCCTTCAGCGTGCCGCGCTTGCGCATGCGGCGGCTTTCCGTGGCGCAGGCCTGTTCGTAGATGATGGCGCTCACGCCCTCGTAGTCGCGCAGTTCGCGCTGCACGGCGTCGAGGTCCTCGCGGGGATGGAAGGTGACCAGGCCGGGATAGTCCGCGCGGTCGTGGCGGGCGATGTCGTCGCTGACGAGCGCCACGCGCTGGCAGCCTTCCGCGGTGAGCTGGGCGGCCACGTGCGGGCCGGTGATCTGGCCGGCGAACTGCTCGCCTTCCACGGTCTGCCCCCCGGTCATGGCGATCGCACCGTTCAGCAGGATCTTGTAAGTGATGCGCGCTTTCGCGGCGATGGCGGCGCGCACGGCCAGCAGGCCGGAGTGGAAGTAGGTGCCGTCGCCCAGATTCTGGAACATGTGGGGCGTGTTGGTGAACGGCGCCTGGCCTATCCATTGCGCGCCCTCGCCGCCCATGTGGGTGGCGGACACGGTGTGCCGCTCCGGCATGGCGGCGGCCATGATGTGGCAGCCAATGCCGGCGCCGGCGATCGAGCCGTCAGGCACCACGGTGGACGTGTTGTGCGGGCAGCCGGCGCAGAAGCTGGGCGGCCGCAGCAGGTCCTTCACGCCGTAGGAGATCGTGGGGATACCCGTCTGCAGCCGCTTGATCGTGCCGAAGCGCGCGCGCAGCGCGTCGTCCTCTATGCGGCCGCGCAGGCGCCCGGCGATCACGTGCAGCAGCAGGTCCGGGTCCAGCTCGCCCACTTCGCGCAGCAACGGACGCGCGTTCTCGTCCAGCTTGCCTGTCAGGCGCGGGCGCAGGTGCGCCGGCTGGTTGTAGAGGATGGTGGAGATCTGGTCTTCGATGATCGGGTGCTTCTCCTCCACCACGAAGATCTCCTCGCACGTAGCGGCAAACGCGCGCAGGCGCTCAGGCTCCAGCGGCCACACCATGCCCACCTTGTACACGGCGATGCCCAGCTCCGTGCAGCGCGCTTCGGTCAGGCCCAGGCCGCGCAGGGCCTCAATCACGTCCAGATAGGCCTTGCCGGTGCTGACCAGGCCCAGGCGGTTGCGCGGCGCGCTGCCCCAGGCCAGGCGGTCCATGTTGTTTGCGCGCACCCAGGCCTGGGCGGCGGGGTGGCGCTGCTCGAAGTGGCGCGCCTCGATCTCCAGCGCGCTACCGTTGCGCGCGCGCAGCCCCAGGCCGCCTTCCGGCATGGCGAAGTCGGTGGGCAGAAGGAAGGGCAGCGTGTCCATGTCCGCGGGTATGGAGGCGCCGCCCTCCACCGTGTCTGTCAGCGCCTTCATGCCGATCCAGCAACCGCTGTAGCGGCTCATCGCCCAGGCGGACAGGCCGTAGCTGACCAGCTCCTCGACGGTGCTGGGATTGAGCACCGGCATGCCGAAGTGGATGAGCGCCAGGTCGCTCTGGTGCGCCAGCGTGGAGGAGCGCGCGCCATGGTCGTCGCCGCACAAGGCAATGGCACCGCCCAGCGCCGGTGTGCCGGCATAGCTTGCGTGCTTCAGCACGTCCGCCGAGCGGTCCACCCCCGGCCCCTTGCCGTACCAAAGGCCAAAGACCCCGTCCTGCTTCGGATTCGGCAGCAGCCCCACCTGCTGGGAGCCCCACACGGCCGTGGCGGCAAGGTCCTCGTTTATGCCCGGCTGGAAGACGATGTCATGCGCGTCGAGGTGCTTCTTGGCGCTCCACAGCGCCAGGTCGTAGCCGCCCAGCGGGCTGCCCCGGTAGCCGCTGATGAAGCCGGCCGTGCGCAGGCCGGCCGCACGGTCCCGCCGGCTTTGCAGCAACGGCAGCCTGACCAGCGCCTGTATGCCGGTGAGGAACACCCGTCCGTCGAAACGGGCATAGCGGTCGTCCAGCGTAACGGCGGAGGGTTGGCGGGGCGCGCGCTTGTCCTGCAGCACGTCCATCGTCGCTGGCTCAACGTCCATCGGCACCGTCCTTCACACGCTCATTCTATCCTGAGCTATAGGCGACGCTGACATTGCACAACGCGGCTTGGCAACTTCGTTGTGTTGTGCTGGCGCGGGGTGCCTGCTTGGTTATTTCCGCAAAGCTGAAGCGGGCGAGCAAGCAAGAAGACAGCAAGGCCTTCTTTTTTGAAAAAAGAAGCAAAGAACTTTTGTCCCCACGCTGCTGAAGCGCCTAGCTGTGCATGGAGGAACTCCACTGCCGCAAATACGGGGGAGCAAAAGTTTTTTGGTCCTTTTTTTCAAAAAAGGACTGCTTGCTTCCTTGTAAAAGCCAGCCCCGCAAAACCCGTCCAGGCACGCCTGGGCACAACGGCCGGCTCGCAAGGCGCCCCGTTCGCACAAACCCAGCGCAGGCAGGCCGCCACGCGCTGCCGCTCCGCCGGATCGTCGCGTACCAACTCCAGCTCGGCCAGCAAGGCCCGCATCATCTCATCGCCTGCCTGGACCAGCACCGGCAGGTGCGCAGGCGGCACCCGCAGCTCCAAACACTGCGCCACGTAGCGGCATGCCGCCCTGGCGAAGCGGGTGCCGGATGGCTCGGTAACAGCGGCGAAGAACAGCGCCCAGGCCTTCGCCACATTGACGAGATGCCCTTCCAGCGCGAACACCTCCGCCAGCACGCAATAGCAGAACGGGTCACCGCGGCGGACGCCTTCCTTCAGGGTGGCCACGGCCCGGCGCCGGCTGGCACGGTCCCGCCGCCTGGCGAGAAGCTGCAGGTAGATGCGGCCCAGACGCTCATACGCCTCGCTTGCGCCACGCGTGGCCGCCAGCCTGTAGCAGCGCACCGCCTCGCCGGTATCCTGCAGCGCGTCGCCCAGGCCGTACAGCGCCCGGTCGCCGGCGGCGAGCAACGCCACGGCGGAAGGCGCAGCCGGCTGGCCGGCCGGCATGTCCGCGTCCGGCGGCCCAGCCTGCAACAGGAGGCGCACGATCTCGGCGGGCGGACAGGCGAAGAACTCCCGCTTCGCATGGACGCGCAAGCCGCGGCGGTCCAGCTCGGCATGGATCGCGCGCTCGGCCGCATGGCAGTCGGCGAACGCCTGCTCGTAGGCGACGATAAAAGGTGTCGCGACCCCGGTAACCCCGGACAGCTCCGCCGCGCGGTCACCCGGCGCACGCGTGGTCCGGCCCACCTTGGCGATCCCCGGCATCGAGGAATTCACCAGCACGTAAACCCAACCCTGTTCCATGACCGTCTCCGCAGACCGTAACCAGCGCTGCCGCATCGTGCGTGCAGGGCAGCGCGCCTCGGCAACCCTGAGTTACGTTGTCGGAAGGTTAACGAAGTGTGAAGAGAACGCAGGTGGAACGCCTGCGATTTATTTCAATTCTGGGTTGAGGAACTACAGACGTCATCAAGGAAGCAAGCAAGCAGTCCTTTTTTGAAAAAAAGGACCAAAAAACTTTTACTACCCCGCATTTGCGACAGCTCGGGCGCCTTCAGATACGTCGAGGCGGCGTAATCGGCGCTGAGACAAGGGAGTTTGCTTCTCAGAGGGCCGCCAGCACAGCCTCGGCCCGGCTCACATCGAAATCCCCCGGCTGCTCGACAGCCAGATGGGTCACCTTCATGTTGTCGGCGACAAGCGCGAAGCGCTGGCTGCGCACGCCCATCCCGCGGCTGATCAGGTCCAGCTCCAAACCAAGCGCCTTGGTAAACACCGCCGAACCGTCGGCGATCATGAGTATGGACGGGCTGATGTCCTGCGACTTCACCCAGGCGCCCATGACAAAGGCGTCGTTCACCGCCAGACAGGCGACCGTGTCGATCCCGCGGGCCTGGAAGCTGTGCAGGTTCTCGTTGAAGCCAGGCAAATGGCGGGCGGAACAGGTGGGCGTGAACGCGCCAGGCACGCCGAACAGCACCACGCGCTTGCCGCTGAACACGTCCTCGGTGGAGATTTCCCGCGGTCCGTCAGGCGTGGCGCTCATCAGCTTCATGGCCGGCAGGGTGTCGCCTTGCTTGATCATCGTGTCTCTCCAGTTGCCGTGACGGGAAACCTGTAAGGGCTCGGTTACGCTCTGTCACCGGGGGGTGCTGGCGCGCGGCGGGTTGCGCCCCATCTGACATCCTCAACTCAGGCGTGGGACGACGGAATAGCGGATGGGCAGGCAAAAAGCGGCCGCGTCAAAGCGGGACGAGCCGGATGCCGAACAGCCGGAAGGGCTGCTGACAGGCCAGTTGCTGATCGCCATGCCGGCGATGACCACGCCGCATTTCAGCCAGGCCGTAATCTACATCTGTGCGCACACGCCCGAGGGCGCGATGGGCATCGTGCTGAACCGCCCGCTGGCCAGCCCGAGCTTCGGCGACCTTCTCGAACAGCTCGACGTCACCCCCAAGCCGCCGGTGCGCGAAATCGAACTGTACCGGGGCGGGCCGGTCGATGCCGCCCGCGGCTTCGTGCTGCACACCGCGGACTGGACGGGCGACGGCAGCCTGATGGTCGATCCGCAGATCGCGCTGACCGCCAGCCTGGACGTGCTGAAATCGATCGCCGACGGCGGCGGCCCGGAGCGCGGTTTCCTCGCCTTGGGCTATGCCGGCTGGGGACCTGGGCAACTGGACCGCGAGATGACGGAGAACGCCTGGCTTTCCGCGCCGGCCAGCATAGACATTGTATTTGACCGTCAACACGAGACGAAGTGGCGGCGCGCGATGGGCATCTTGAAGGTGGATCCTGTGCTTTTGTCGGGCAGCGCGGGGCACGCTTAGGCAAGGCAAGGCCTTCTTTTTTGAAAAAAAGAAGCAAAAAACTTTTGCTCCCTGTCGGCGACTTCCGAAACGCGCGCGCCGGCCAATGATGTCCGCGACAGCGGAGTCAAAAGTTTTTTGGTTCTTTTTTTCAAAAAAGAACTGCTTGCCTTCTCTTGCCTGCCCTTCCGCACCAAATACCGTTCCACGCGTCGCCTCCTGAGGGACGCGGAAGTTTTGTCGCCTGAGGCATAGGGACACACGACATGGACATGGAAAAACTCACGGAGCGCACGAGGGGCTTCCTCCAGGCTGCGCAGACGATTGCGATACGCGAATTCCACCAGCGGCTGACGCCGGAGCACCTGCTCAAGGCGCTTCTCGATGACGAGGAAGGTGCCGCGTCCGGACTGATCAAGGCCGCGGGCGGCGATGCCGCGCGCGTGCGAACCGCCAACGATGCCGACCTGGCGCGGATACCGAAGGTCCATGGCGATGGCCAGGGGCAGCCGCAGGCGACGCCTGAGCTGGTGCGCGTGCTGGACGCCGCCCAGCAGCAGGCAACGCAGGCCGGCGACGAATACGTGGCGCAGGACCGTGTGCTGGCAGCGCTCGCAAGCAGCGAGACACCGGCCGGCCGCGCGCTGCGCAGCGCCGGCGCCAACCCGCAGGCGCTGGACCGCGCGCTGGGCGAGATACGCCGCGGCCGCAAGGTGACGAGCCCCAATGCGGAGAGCGGTTTCGACGCCCTGAAGAAATACACCAAGGACGTGACCGAGCAGGCGCGCGAGCAGAAGCTGGACCCGGTGATCGGCCGCGACGAGGAGATACGCCGCACGATCCAGGTGCTGGCGCGCCGGACGAAGAACAATCCCGTGCTGATCGGCGAGCCCGGCGTGGGCAAAACGGCGATCGTCGAAGGCCTGGCGCTGCGCATCGTGCGTGGCGACGTGCCGGAGGCGCTGAAGAACAAGCGCGTGCTGTCGCTGGACATGGGCGGGCTGGTGGCGGGTGCGAAATACCGCGGCGAGTTCGAGGAACGGCTGAAATCCGTGCTCAAGGAGATCGAGAGCGCGCAGGGACAGGTGATCCTGTTCATCGACGAGATGCACACGCTGGTCGGTGCCGGCCGTGCGGATGGCGCGATGGATGCATCCAACCTGCTGAAGCCGGAACTGGCGCGCGGCGCGCTGCACTGCATCGGTGCCACCACGCTCAGCGAGTATCGCAAGCACGTGGAGAAGGACGCCGCCCTGGCGCGGCGGTTCCAGCCGGTGTTCGTAGGCGAGCCGTCGGTTGAAGACACCGTCAGCATACTTCGCGGCATCAAGGAGAAATACGAGCTGCACCATGGCGTGCGGATCACCGACGGCGCGCTGGTGGCCGCGGCCACGCTGAGCAACCGCTACATAACGGACCGGTTCCTGCCCGACAAGGCCATCGACCTAATGGACGAGGCCGCCAGCCGGCTGCGCATGGAAGTGGATTCCAAGCCGGAGGAGCTCGACGAGCTGGACCGCAGGCTGATCCAGCTGAAGATCGAGCGCGAGGCGCTGAAGCGCGAGGAGGATCCCGCCTCGCGCGACCGGCTGGAGAAGCTGCAGCGCGAGCTGGCCGAAATCGAGGAGAAATCCACCGCCATGACCACGGCGTGGAAGTCCGAAACCGAGAAGGTGGCCGGCGCGCAGAAGCTGAAGGAGCGCCTGGACCAGGCGCGCAGCGAGGTGGAGATCGCCCAGCGCAGCGGCCATCTGGCCCGCGCGTCCGAGCTTCTCTACGGCGTGATCCCCGACCTGCAGCGCCAGATCGAGGGCAGCCAGGCGGGCGGCAAGCTGGTGAACGAAGCCGTCACCGCCGAGCAGATCGCCGGCGTGGTCAGCCGCTGGACCGGCGTGCCGGTGGAGCGGATGCTGGAAGGCGAGCGCGCCAAGCTGCTGCGCATGGAAGACGAACTGCGCCGCCGCGTGGTAGGCCAGGAGGATGCGCTGAAGCACGTCAGTAACGCGGTGCGCCGCGCCCGCGCCGGCCTCGGCGATCCCAACCGGCCGATCGGCAGCTTCCTGTTCCTGGGCCCCACCGGCGTAGGCAAAACAGAGCTGACAAAGGCGCTGGCCGAGTTCCTGTTCGACGACGAGCGCGCCCTGCTGCGCATCGACATGAGCGAGTTCATGGAGAAGCACGCCGTCGCCCGCCTGATCGGCGCCCCGCCCGGCTACGTGGGCTACGAGGAAGGCGGCGTGCTGACCGAAGCCGTGCGCCGGCGCCCGTACCAGGTGATCCTGTTCGACGAGGTGGAGAAAGCCCATGAGGACGTCTTCAACGTTCTGCTCCAGGTGCTCGACGACGGCCGCCTGACAGATGGCCAGGGACGCACGGCGGATTTCCGCAACACCATCATCGTGCTCACCTCCAACCTGGGCAGCGACATACTTGCCGCCCAGCCGGACAACGAGCCGATGGCAATGGCGCATGCGCAAGTCATGCGCGTGGTGCGCGAACATTTCCGCCCCGAGTTCCTGAACCGCCTCGACGAGATCGTGCTGTTCCGCCGCCTGGCGCGCACGGACAGGGGCGTGATCGTAGACATCCAGCTGGCCCGCCTGCGTCACCTGCTGGGCGAGCGGAAGATCACGCTGGACCTGGACCAGAGCGCGCAGGACTGGCTCGCCAACGAAGGCTACGACCCGATCTACGGGGCGCGTCCGTTGAAGCGGGGGATCCAGCGCAGCCTGCAGAACCCGCGGGCCAGCCTGCTGCTGGAAGGCGCGGTGCACGAGGGCGGGGCGGTGGGCGTCTCTGCCGGGATGGAGGGGCTTTCCATCAACGGGCGTGTGGAGGAGACGGTGTAGAAGGCAAGACAAGGCCTTCTTTTTTGAAAAAAAGAAGCGAAAAACTTTTGCTCCCTTCGCTCCCTCAACAGCCCGGTCCTGCAGG
>CAXTJZ010000142.1:0-247 GCA_964244695.1 uncultured Acetobacteraceae bacterium | reverse complement strand
CACCGAAGCGGCTGCGCCGCGAACGGTACAAAAGACTTTTGCTTCTTTTTTTCAATAAAGCAGGCCTTGCCTTCCCTTGACTCGCCCACCCCACCCCGTACGGCGCAGCCAGCCCCACGCCCCCAGCGCCAGCCCGATAGCCCCCCAGGTCGCGTTGTAGTTCTCGATCGCCCCCCCCCCCCCCACCACCCCCCCAAGCCGCGCCACAAAGGCGCCCCCCCCGGCACCCCCCCCCACCCCGAGCCCC
>CAXTJZ010000141.1:0-10401 GCA_964244695.1 uncultured Acetobacteraceae bacterium | reverse complement strand
CGCAGGAGCAAAAGTTTTTTGCTTCTTTTTTTCAAAAAAGAAGGCCTTCCTTCCTGCCCTGGCGCCCCACCCCACGCCCGCTATATGTCACCCGCACCATGCAAGACACCACCCCGCTAGAAGGCCGAAGGCGCCGTCTCCTGTTCCGCGCCAACCATCGCGGCACACGCGAGAACGACATCCTCATCGGCGGCTTCGTCGCCACCAGGCTCGCCGAGTTCTCCGCCGAGGAGATCGGCGTGCTGGAAGTGATCATGGAACTGCCGGACACCTGGCTGGCCGATTGGCTGACCGGCCGCACGCCCATCCCGCCGGAGCACGACACGCCGATGCTGCGGGCGATGCGCGATGCGCGCGGGCAGGGGCCGCAAGCTTGAGCCTCGCCACGATCTACGGCGCGCCGGAGGGCTACGACGCGCTCCTGTTGATACGCCGCGCCCAGGAACATCACGGCACGCTGCTGCACGTGGCGCGCAACGAGCAGCGCATGGTGCGGCTGGCCGAGATGCTCGCCTACTTCGCACCGGACATCGAGGTGCTGCGGTTCCCCGCCTGGGATTGCCTGCCGTATGACCGGGTGTCGCCAAACCCCGCGGTGATCAGCGAGCGCATTGCCACGCTGTCCCGCCTGCTCGACCCGCCTTCGGGCAAGCGCATCGTGCTCACCACGGTGAACGCCGCCGTGCAGCGCGTGCCGCCCCGCCTGGTCTTCCTGGGCGAGAGCCTGGACGTGCGCACCGGCGGCACGGTGAAGCCGGAAGCCCTGATCGCCTACCTGGAATCGCACGGCTACGGCCGCGCGGACACGGTGATGGAACCGGGCGAATACGCCGTGCGCGGCGGCATCATCGACATCTTCCCCTCCGGCGAGGGCGACCCGGTTCGCCTGGATTTCTTCGGCGACACGGTGGAGAGCGTGCGCCGCTTCGACCCCGCGACCCAGCGCAGCACCGAGCCCGCCGCCTTCTTCTTCCTCCGCCCGGTCAGCGAAGTGTCGCTGGATCAGGCCAGCATCGGCCGCTTCCGCACCGAGTGGCGCGACCTGTTCGGCCAGGCGGCGGCAAACGACCCGATCTACGAGGCGATCTCCACCGGTCGCCGCTACCCCGGCATGGAGCACTGGGTGCCGCTGTTCCACGAAGGCATGGAGACGCTGCTCGACTACCTGCCGGATCCGTCGGTGTCCTTGGATGGGCAGGGCGAGGAGGCGCTGACCGCCCGCCTGGAGATGGTCGCCGACCACTACCAGTCGCGCAAGATGGTGCCGCGGGATGGCGAGGTGCCGTACCGGCCGTTGCCGAGCGAGCGCCTGTATCTGGACCGCGCCGGCTGGGACGCTATGCTCGCCGGCCTGCCGTGCTTCGTATTCAGTCCGTACGGCATGCCGGACGGCGCCGGAGGGTTCGATGCCGGCGGCAGGCCGGGCGTGGTGTTCACCCAGGCGGGCGCCGGCATCTCGTCGAACGTGTACCAGCAGCTCTCCGCACAGGCGGCGAATTGGGCCAAGCAGGGGCGGCGCACGGTGGTCGCCGCCTGGAGCCGCGGCTCGCGCGCCCGGCTGGCCACACTGCTCGGCGAGCACAAGATACGCGCCGAGCCGGCGGACGATTGGGCATCGGTGCGCCGGATGCGGGTGGACGTGATCGCCATCATCACGCTCGGCCTGGAACGCGGCTTCACCGCGGATGATTTCGCCATAGTCGGCGAGCAGGACCTGCTGGGCGAGCGCATCAGTCGGCCGGCCAAGAAGCGCAAGCGTGCCGACCAGTTCATCGCCGAAGCGACAGAAATCGCCGACGGCGACCTGGTGGTCCACCAGGATTACGGCATCGGCCGCTATGATGGGCTGGAGACGCTGAAGATCGGCATGGCCCCGCATGACTGCCTGCGGCTGGTCTATGACGGCAACGAGAAGCTGTTCCTGCCGGTGGAAAACATCGAGCTGCTCTCCCGCTTCGGCAGCGAGACGCAGGGCGTGGCGCTCGACAAATTGGGCGGTGCCGGCTGGCAAAGCCGCAAGGCGCGCATGAAGCAGCGCATACGCGACATGGCAGGCGCACTCATCCGCCTGGCCGCCGAACGCCGTGTGCGCGACGCCATGACCGTGGCGCCACCCGAAGGCACGTGGGACGAGTTCTGCGCCCGCTTCCCGTTCGCCGAGACCGACGACCAGACACGTGCGATCGCCGACGTGCTGGAGGACCTGTCTTCCGGCAAACCGATGGATCGTCTGATCTGCGGCGACGTGGGCTTCGGCAAGACCGAGGTCGCCCTGCGCGCTGCTTTTGCGGTGGCGATGTCCGGCAGCCAGGTGGCCGTGGTGGTGCCCACCACGCTGCTCGCCCGCCAGCATTTCCGCGGCTTCACCGCACGTTTCGAAGGCCTGCCCGTCAAGGTCGGCCAGCTCAGCCGCATGGTCACCGCCAAGGACGCGGCCGAAGTGAAGCGCGGCCTGGCCACCGGCGACATCAACATCGTCATCGGCACACACGCGCTGCTGGCCAAGGGGATCGAGTTCTCCGATCTCGGCCTGCTGATCGTCGACGAGGAGCAGCATTTCGGCGTCAGCCACAAGGAGAAGCTGAAGGCGCTGAAGGCGGACGTGCACGTGCTGACGCTGTCCGCCACGCTGATCCCGCGAACCCTGCAACTGGCGCTGACCGGCGTGCGCGAGATGAGCCTGATCGCCACCCCGCCTGTCGATCGCATGGCGGTGCGCACCTTCATCATGCCGTTCGACTACGTGGTGGTGCGCGAGGCCATACAGCGCGAGCGCTTCCGCGGCGGCCAGATATTCTGCGTGGTCCCGCGCCTGGAAGACATGCCGAAGATGCAGACGCGGCTGCGCGAGATCGTGCCGGAAGCCCGCATCGTCGAGGCGCATGGCCGCCTGGCACCCACCGAGCTGGAACGGGTGATGACCGAGTTCGGCGACGGCAAATACGACATCCTGCTGTCCACCAACATCGTGGAGAGCGGCCTGGACATGCCGGCGGTCAACACGCTGGTGATACACCGCGCGGACATGTTCGGCCTGGGCCAGCTCTACCAGCTGCGCGGCCGCGTCGGCCGCGGCAAGCAGCGCGGCTACGCCTATCTCACCTGGCCGCCCGGCTCTAAGCTCTCCGGTGCTGCCGAAAAGCGCCTGCACGTGATGCAGACGCTGGACCAGCTCGGCGCCGGCTTCACGCTCGCCAGCCACGACCTCGACATACGCGGCGCCGGCAACCTGCTGGGCGACGAGCAGTCCGGCCACATACGCGAGGTGGGCATCGAGCTCTACCAGCAGATGCTGGAAGATGCGGTCGCCGAGATGCGCTCCGCGCGCGGCCGCGTGCGCACCGAGGATCGCGACTGGACGCCGAACATCAACCTCGGCCTGCCCGTGCTCATCCCGGACGCCTACGTGCGCGACCTTCCCGTGCGGCTAGGCCTGTATCGCCGGATCGGCGCGCTGACCACGGACGGGGAGAGCGAGGCGCTGGCGGCCGAGCTGGTCGACCGCTTCGGGCCGTTGCCGGAAGAGGTGGACAACCTTCTCCAGGTGGTTCGCCTGAAGCGCGCTTGCCGGGTGGCCGGCGTGGAGAAGCTGGAGGCTGGCCCGAAAGGCATGGTGCTGCAGTTCCGCGGCAACGCTTTCAGCAACCCGTCCGGGCTGATCGCCTGGCTGGGCACGCGCAAGGGACTGGTGAAGCTGCGGCCGGACCACAAGCTTGCGCTTGTGCGCGACATGAACGTGGCCGAGCGGGTGCGTGCGGCCGATGACGTGCTGGGGAATCTGGTGCGGGTTATTGGGCAGGCTAAGGCGGCGTAAGGAAGCAAGGCCTTCTTTTTTGAAAAAAAGAAGCAAAAAACTTTTGCTTTCCCGCCTGCATTTCGAAGTAGCCTCTCTCCCGACATCCGAACCTGCGGAAACCGGTCAGTCGTGTGCACGCGCGAGAAGCACTAGTTTTCTGTCCTTTCAAAAAAGGACCGCTTTATTCTTCGAACTGCCGCAGCACCAGCACACCCTGCTCCGGACAGACTTTGCCGGCCGCCAAGGCGTCCGCTGTTCCGTTGGCCACGGCGCGAGTGGTTGCAGGCGTTACCGCATGAAATGCGGCGCCAGACCCAGCACGCCGACCGCAATCAGGTACACCGCCACAATCAGGTTCAGCAGCCGCGGGACCAGCAGAATCAGGATGCCGGCAAGAAGGGCTGCAAGCGGCGTGATCTCGACGGCGTGGAAGGCCACAGGGCTACTCCTGACTGTGTAACGAAAACGCGGCTCGCCTCACGCAGTTGCGCGTGCCGCTCCGGCAAACCAGTGCGCGTGCCGCGCGTGTGCGGCGCATGGAAAAGACACAAGCAGCTTTTGCTACGACCGCCGCCGTGATGACGGCCCAGCTTCTTGGCGCGCAGTGGAACCCCGGGCCGGCCCATCCTCGCACGGCCGCCTGGTATGCCGCCTTGCGCAAGCCGTCCTACACGCCGCCCGGGCCGGTATTCGGCATAGCATGGACCGCGCTGGACACATTGCTTGCCTATTCCGGCTATCGCCTGCTGACCAAGCCGGCGTCGCCAACGCGAAATGCCGCCTTGGCCGCCTGGTCGCTGAACCTGCTGGGCATCGCCGGTTTCTCCTGGGTGCTGTTCGGCCGCAAGCGGCTCGGCGAGGCGCTGGGCGTCACGGCCGGCATGGTGGTGACCGCCTCGGCCACCGCTGGTACGGCAGCACTTGTGGACCGCAGGGCCGCGTATGCGGACGTGCCCTTGCTGGCTTGGGTCGCCTTTGCCGCGCTGCTGCAGGCAGAAGTCTGGCGGCGGAACTGAGCGGTCCAGCATCGTTGCAGGAAGCAAGAGGCCCTTTTTTGAACAGGATTAAACAGCGTTTGTCTCTGTCGTACGCGTCCTGTGGAGACGCGCACCACCAAATTCCGCGACAGCCTCAGTAAAAATCTTTTGGCTTTGAAAAAAAGACTGATCCTCTACGTCAGCACATCCAGCTCGGCGTAATGCCTGAACACCCCTGACTGGTTGAACGGAATACGCCGTTCTGACGCGAGGTACTGCGAGATGTTAGGCCGTAAAGCGGTGGCATCGTGCAAGGCCGCAAGCGACGGGCAGGTTCTGCCCAGATCCGCCGTAGATTTTGGAAACGCGTTACGCAGCCCGGCAAAAAGCTGGAACAACGACAGATCCACATAGGTCAACTTGTGGCCTGAGATGTGTGCCGGCCCATACGGATTGCGTGTCAGCATACGCTCGAAGTAGCCGAGGTATTTCGGCATACGGTTGCGCAGGAAGTCGCCGGAGCGGGCGAGGGCGGCATCTTTCTGGTCTTCGTAGTAGTCGCCGGTGGCGATAGGATGGTGGGTGTCGTGCACCTCGGCCACGCAGTCTGTGATGGTGAGTTGCAGGCCGTGCAGGGTGTGCCGCAGCGCATCGCCGTCCGGCGCCAGGCCCAGCTTCGGGCCGAGATACAGCAGGATGTTGGCGGCGTGGGAGACGATGACGTCACCATCGCGCAGGAAAGGCGGCGCGAAGGGCGGTTGCAGGAGCGCGTCGTCTTGCAGCAAAGCGAGCATGGCTTCGGTGCCTTGCCCCGCCTTTTTGGAGCGGGCGACGTCCACGTAGTCGGCACCTGCTTCTTCCAGCGCCAGGCGCACGAACTCGCCGCGTCCTTGCAGGCCATCCCAGTAGAACAGCTCGTATGGCATTGCCGGCCTTTCTGTGTTTTTGGCAGGCAACCCTGGTGGGACGCTGCCGGTTCGGTCAGGCTTGCGTTTGGGGTTCGTGGAGTCTAGGTAGGCCGCGCTTCGTTGCCCCGGCGCTGCTGTAGCTCAGTGGTAGAGCACTCCCTTGGTAAGGGAGAGGTCGAGAGTTCAATCCCCTCCAGCAGCACCAGCCACTTGGAATTGCGTCCGGCGCCCAACCTGGCTTTCCTTCAAATAACGGCACGCCGCGGTCTGGACCAAGGGGCAGCGCGGCCTCATGCCGTTGCTTGTCCGCCGAAGCTCCTTCACCTCGCAGAGCGTCACCACCGAGCGGTCGCCGCCAAACAGGTCAAGGCTCACGCCGCAGCAGCGCCAGCCTCCTCCAGTGCCCGCGGCAGAAGCCTGGCAAGCCGCATGGCCCACTCCCGCTGTCCGTCCGCCGACGCGATCAAATCCTGCCGGATCTCCAGCTCCACATAGGCCAGGCCCCGGCGTTCGGCATGTACCGGCACGGTGTAGTCCGAGTCGTCGCTGAGTTGATACGGTTCGTTGTCGCCCACCAGGAAGCCCTCCGCCGCCAGCAACCGCGCCAGTACGCGGGAGAGGATCGGGTCACGGTTGTGCAGCACGCCGGCCTGCCAGGGCCGCGTTACGCCGGCAAAAACCGGCGTGAAGCTGTGCATTGCGATCAGCACGCTGGGTAAGCCTGAAGCGGCGCGCCGGTCCAGCTCCGTGGTGATAGCCGCGTGATAGGGCGTGAAAATCTCCGCCACGCGCTGTGCCGCGGCTTCGGCCGTCAGCCCGGCGTTGGCTGGAACCGGCGTGCCGTCGCTGACAGGCGGAATCGAGGTGGGGTGGCCAGGTGTGCGGTTGCAGTCGATCACCAGGCGGGAATAGGCCTGCGCGATGCAGGCGGCACCCAGCGCCGGGGCCAGGGCGGCGCATACGCCCGCGGCGCCTATGTCCCAGGCGATGTGCCTGTCCCATTCGGGTGCCGCCACGCCCATGTCGCCCAGCGCCGCCGGCACGCGCCGCCCGGCATGGTCGCACACGAGCAGGAACGGCGAACCCGCCTCGCCGCGGGTGATTTGCACCGGCGCGGGGTCACTGGCGGCGAGCAGGAATCGGCTGGAAGCGGGCATGAAGGTTGCATAATCCGCCCCGGACTGTCTTACAATTTCCGCAATCACGGCTGCGATCGCCTGCGGCCCGTCCTGGAGACCACAACCGCATGCGGATACGCGCCGGCTACGAGATCAGCTTCGACTGCCCGCAAACCACGCCGATGATGCTCTGCATCAGCGTGCACCCGAGCCGCGCGGGCGACCTGCTCACGCCCGGCCCAATCACCGTCAGCCCCGGCGCTTCCTTGAGCACCTACCGGGACCCGTTCGACAATGTCTGCACCCGCATCATGGCCCCACCTGGCCGCACCACCCTGGCCACGGATTTCGAATGCTTTGATACAGGACAGCCCGACGAGGTCGCCTCGGACGCCATCCAGCACAAGGTGGAGGACCTGCCGGACGACAAGCTGACTTTCCTGCTAGGCAGCCGCTACTGTGAGACGGACCGGCTCAGCGATGCCGCCTGGTACATGTTTGGCAACACTGCCCCAGGCTGGGGCCGCGTGCAGACGATCTGCGACTTCGTGCACGGGCACATAAAGTTCAACTACCAGGACGCGCGTTCCACCCGTACGGCTTGGGAGGCTTATGAGGAGGGCCGCGGCGTCTGCCGCGACTACGCGCATTTGGCGGTCGCCCTGTGCCGCTGCATGAACATCCCTGCGCGCTACTGTACGGGCTATCTAGGCGACATAGGCATGCCGCCGCCCTATCCGCCCGGCGACTTCTCGGCATGGTTCGAGGCCTATCTGGGCGGCCGATGGTACACCTTTGACGCCCGCCACAATAAGCCGCGTATCGGGCGGATACTGATGGCGCGCGGGCGGGATGCGACCGACGTAGCCATTTCCACCGTTTTTGGACGGTCGATCCTGTCGGGCTTCACAGTGTTTACGGATGAGGTTACGTGAAGACTGGAGGATGGCGGTAAGCTGGCCAGTCACTGATAGCAGCAGGCCAAACCGCGGCTTGACGGCTAGGGTATACTGGCTAGCTCAATAGCCACCAGCGTCGGCCGCTCATTTCGTCAGCTACTCGGGTCTAAGACGGCAGTTTAACGGTTCCTGTAGTAGTCCCAGACCAGGTAGAGGGCGGGGAGAACGACGATGGCGAAGAAGATCCAATCGAACGTCTGTTCCGAGACAGCACCAGAACTCATGTTGAAGACCTCCAACTACGGCGGTGTAAGGGATTTACGGATAGGACGCGCCGAAGTTGCCCGGCGCCACATGGCAATCATCGCCGGCGCGCTTTGCACAAAACTCGTTGTGGCTGAGGGAGCTAGGAACGGCCTTCGTTTCGAAAGGAATCGGTCGCTCGCATCTAAACCGCGGCTCGTTCTGCCAATACGTGGGTCGGCAGAACCGGGCCGAGCGATGGAGCAGCCGGAGTAGCAAAAGTTTTTTCTTTCTTTCAAAAAAGAAAGGCCTCGCCTTGCTCTCCTCCGTCTAAACCAAGCCAGCATGGCCGACACACCGAACCTGACCCCCAAAGCCGAAGCCGAGGCCATAGCGCGCCGCGAACGCGAGGCGTCCGCGCTGCGCGAGAACCTCCGGCGCCGCAAAGCCCAAGCCCGCGCGCGCGACGGCCAGCCCGCCGTCCCGGATAAAGCCGACGCGCCAAAGATCGGCTAGGCTGGCGGCACGCCCACGGAGTCGCCCGCCCGCCATGCCCGTCCTGCCCGACCACTGGATACGCCGCATGGCCACCGAACACGGCATGATCGAGCCGTTCGTGGAAAGCCAGAAGCGCGAGGGCGTGATCAGCTACGGCCTGTCCAGCTACGGCTACGACGCGCGCGTGGCGCCCGATTTCCGCGTCTTCACCAACGTGGACAGCGCCATTGTGGACCCGAAAGCCTTCAGCGCGGACAGTTTCGTCACGCGCACTACGCCAGTCTGCATCATCCCGCCGAACAGCTTCGCGCTGGCCCACACGATCGAGTATTTCCGCATCCCGCGTGACGTGCTGGTGATCTGCCTGGGCAAATCCACCTACGCGCGCTGCGGCATCATCGTGAACGTGACGCCGCTGGAGCCGGAGTGGGAAGGCCAGGTGACGATCGAGATAAGCAACACCACGCCGTTGCCGGCGAAGATCCATGCCAATGAGGGGATCTGCCAGTTTCTGTTCCTGCGCGGGGAGAGCGCGCCTGAGGTCAGCTATGCGGACCGGCGCGGGAAGTATATGGGGCAGCGGGGCGTGTCGTTGCCGAGGATGTAAGGAAGCAAGGCCTTCTTTTTTGAAAAAAAGAAGCAAAAAACTTTTGCTCCCTGTCGGGGAGTGTCCTGCGTCGCGCGCCCAATAGATAAAAGTTTTTTGCTTCTTTTTCTCAAAAAAGAAGGCCTTCCTTTCTTCCTTTAGGATGCCTCAGTGGACCGGATACTTATAAAAGGCGGCCGCCCCCTACACGGCGAAATCCCGATCAGAGGCGCCAAGAACGCAGCCCTCCCGCTGATGACCGCCGGCCTGCTGACAGACGAGCGCCTCGTGCTCTCCAACGTACCGCTGCTGGCTGACCTGCACACGATGGGCGAGTTGCTGGCGCAGCACGGCGTGGCCATGGAGCCAGGCGACGGCGGCCGCACGCTGTCGATCGGCGGGCGCATCACCAATACGCTGGCACCCTATGACATCGTAAGGAAGATGCGCGCGTCCATCCTGGTGCTGGGGCCGCTGCTGGCGCGCTGCCGGGAGGCGAAGGTGTCGCTGCCGGGCGGCTGCGCGATCGGGGCGCGGCCGGTGGATTTGCACCTGAAGGGCCTGGAGCAGATGGGCGCCGAGATACGGCTGGAGGGCGGCTACGTGCACGCCGCCGTGCCGCAAGGGTTGCAAGGCGCGGACATCGTGTTTCCGTTCGTCTCGGTGGGCGCCACGGAGAACCTGCTGATGGCGGCGAGCCTGGCGCAGGGGCGCAGCGTGCTGGCCAATGCGGCGCGCGAGCCGGAGATCACCGATCTGGCCGATTGCCTGGTGGCGATGGGCGCGCGCATCGAAGGCATCGGCACGGACCAGTTGGTGGTGGAGGGTGTGGCCAGCCTGCATGGCGCCGCGCACCCCATCGTGCCGGACAGGATAGAGACGGGCACGTATGCCTGCGCGGCCGGCATTGCCGGCGGCGAGGTGCGCCTGCTCGGCGCGCGTCTGGACCACATGGCCGCTTTGGCCGTGGCGCTGGCAGAGGCCGGCGTGGAGGTAAGCGAGACGGAAGGCGGCCTGCTGGTGCGCCGGCTGAACGGCCTGCACGGCACGGACATGCAGACCGAGCCATATCCGGGATTCCCCACGGACATGCAGGCGCAGTTCATGAGCCTGATGTCGGTGGCCGAGGGGGCCGCGATGATCACCGAGACGATCTTCGAGAACCGTTTCATGCACGCACCGGAATTGAACCGCATGGGAGCACGGATCAACGTGCACGGGTCATCGGCGATCGTGCGCGGCGTGCGCGCATTGCAGGGCGCGCCGGTGATGGCGACGGATTTGCGCGCGAGCGTGTCGCTTGTGCTGGCGGGGCTGGCGGCGCAGGGCGAGACGATCGTCAACCGCGTGTATCACCTGGACCGCGGGTATGAGGC